>NZ_JBBPHM010000012.1:0-97424 GCF_038039755.1 Myroides sp. C1519 | reverse complement strand
ACCCACGACCTGCTGATTACAAATCAGCTGCTCTAGCCAGCTGAGCTACACCGGCGACTCAACAATATTACAATATAAACTCTTCAAAAAAATATGAGCCGATGGAGGGACTCGAACCCACGACCTGCTGATTACAAATCAGCTGCTCTAGCCAACTGAGCTACACCGGCGACTCATTTTGCGAGTGCAAAGATAGCACGCTTTTTGTATTTTACAAGACCTTCAGCGTTTTTTTTTATCTTTTTTTTCTACTAAAGAGCGTTTATTTTCTCAACTAATTGACCAGCAACAGTTTCAAGTTTTGTATAAACTCCTTTAAAATGTGCTTTTTTATTTTCAACATTCTTAGCGTTTACTTCATCGATCAATTCATCGAATGAATTTAATGCTTCTTCTAATAATGCATTAGTAGATTCAGTAACTCCATTAGTAGTCATTTCGTGAATATAAATAGCTTGAATAATATCACCTAATACATAGTGAATATCTTTTTTTAAGTTTTTTACACTTGCCATAATTCTATCTTATTTTAAATTTGAAACAAATCTACAATTTTAAAATATCCTATACTACTTTTTTAAGAAACAAATATTTCTAAAAGTGTAGCATTCCCTGACAATTGAATATTTTCAATTATCGCTGGTACTAAAATTGTATTCCCTTTTTGAAATTGATACTTCTCAGAACCAATAGTCATTGCACACTCCCCTTCTGTAACTACATAAATATAAAACCTTTGAGAATCTTTTTGTTTAAAAAACTCTCCTTTTAAAGGAATATAGTTAACGGAGAAAAACGGGCACTCCACTATTTTATTGATAGTATTCTTTTCTTGTGAATATTGTAATTCTACTTCTTTCTTATTATAATCTATAGCATCTAAAGCTAAATCCACGTGCAGTTCTCTTGAATTGCCTTTAGCATCAACTCTTCCCCAATCATAAACACGGTAAGTAATATCAGATGTTTGCTGAATTTCAGCAAGTAAGACTCCTTTTCCAATTGCATGGATAGTACCTGCGTCTATAAAGAAAACGTCTCCCTTCTTAACAGGAATTTCTTTAAGAATAGAAGGTAATGTATTCTTATTTAAGTGTTCTAAATAACTTTCTTGAGTAACCCCTTCTTTAAAGTCAACTACAACTCTTGCTCCTGGATCTGCTTGCATAACATACCACATTTCTGTTTTACCACAAGAATCGTGACGTGTTTTTGCTAATAAATCATTTGGATGCAACTGAATTGACAGATCTTCCTTAGCATCTAAAAACTTAAATAATAATGGAAAATGTAATCCAAAACGTTCTATGATTGAATTACCCAATACTTCTTGTGGATAAGCTCTAATAAGTTTATCCAACTCCATACTCTTATATGCTCCATTAGCTACAACACTAATGTCGTTAGGCACTCCAGAAATCTCCCAACTCTCTCCTACTTCACTAGAATGAATATCTTTTCCAAGTACTGATTCTAGCTTCGTTCCTCCCCATATTCGATCCTTTAGTATTGGATTAAATAGTATTGGATACTGTATAAAATTCATACGCTAAATCAAATCAATTAATATATAGACTTTAGTCTATTAAACTTTTCCTATCCGCTTTTCCAAAAAAACGAAGGCGCAAGTTACAACTTTTAGTAATAAGACTTAAATTTTAGTTTTCTCCTTTATAAGAAACAAAATTTCTTGCAGTCTCATATAATTCTACTTCTAACTCTTTATCCTGTGGAATAAAAGGTCTTAATTTTTGCCATATTACCACAGCTATATTTTCAGCAGATGGAATTAAATTTGCAAACTCAGGAACATCTAAATTCAGGTTTTTATGATCAAAGGCTTCTTCTATCTCTCTCTTAATCAAATCTGAAAGCTCTTTCAAATCCATTACAAAACCAGTCTCTAAGTCCAATTCGCCAGTAACATGAACTATCAGTTCATAGTTATGACCATGATAATTGGGGTTATTACATTTCCCAAAAATCCTTTGATTTTTTTCATCAGACCATTCTTTTCTAAACAAGCGATGTGCTGAATTAAAATGGGCTTTACGACTAACTCTTAATTTCATATATTACTTTTTTTGAGCCTCTATATAATGGTAAAACTTAGAAAAGATTATTTTAAACCATTCAGTATAAATTTCTGGATGTTTCTCCATATCTAATTTAATCCCTTCAACAGACATCCATTTCCAAGCTTCTACTTCTTCTAAATTAATATTAGGCTCTTCATTATAATACCCTATCATTACGTGATCGAATTCATGTTCTGTAAGTCCATTGTCAAAAGGCGCTTTATAAATAAAATTAAAAACATCTTTCAATGGTACTTCAAATCCCATTTCTTCCATCAAACGTCTTCTACCTGCCTCTATATTAGTTTCACCTACACGTTGGTGACTACAACAGGTATTTGTCCATAACAAAGGAGAGTGATATTTCTCTGAAGCACGTTGCTGTAACATAACTTCATTTTTATCATTTAAAATAAAAACAGAAAAAGCACGATGCAATAAAGCTTTTTGATGCGCTTCAATTTTTTCCATTGAACCTATCTGTTCGTCTTTTTCATTAACTAATATCACAAATTCTTCTTTCATACCGTAAAAATTATAACAATTTCAAAAATACAAAAAAGATATGGTATAACTAATTTCTTTAATTATTCATCTAAAACTATTTCTAATAGAAAAACAATAACATAACTACTTACTTCTCTTTTTTTAAGTAAAAAAAGCTATAAAAAAGCTACTTTTAAAGCAATATGAACTCAAAAAAAGAGAATATGCGAAAAAAAACACCTTGTAACACGAAGTGTTTTTTTTATAAAAAACAGCCTATATCGCTTATTCTACAAGGCATTCAAGCATATTTTAATACAATAATTGATTTAAACAAATACAACAATTCTCCGACTATTGTCCCACAATCCTCCGAGTTTAAAGGGATTGAAGCTATTTTGTCGAAGCATAGTCGGACCATTGTCCCACCATTGTCCTTAGAAGCTTCTTTAAAACGTACTGATCCATACAGAACTCCTATAAAAAGTATACTCATAATTTCTTGTAAACCTCACTTTTCTTTAAAACAAATCACTTTTACTTAGCGCTCTCAGTAAATAATAATTAACTTAATGTTATTTATTTTTACTTACTTTTGAGCCAAATACGATAATAATAATGGAACGAAAAATTAAACTAATTTGGGATTTTAAAGGTCCTGCAGGAGAAAAAACAGCTGAACATCACGTTATCCATTTGAAAGAATATGTTGCTATTGAAAAACTTTCTATTTCAATAATAGATTACAGCCAGCTGTCAGAATTTCATTCTATTGCTTACATGGTAGTTAATGATGAGCAAATGAGACAACTTCGTGATATACTAAAACCTCACAGAGGAGAATTATACCAAGATTAAAAACAAAAAAAAGAAGCTGTCTAAAAAAATTAATAGAGGATAGGAAATTTAAACCCTTTATCTATACGAGGGTACAAGTAAAATATAAATAAAATAGGGTGGCCTTACAGACCACCCTATTTTATTTATTTGTGCAATTTTGATTTAGTTTGCTTCTTTCGTCATAAACTGAATACGCATTAATCGCAACTCTTCAGTATCATAATCACCATCAAACTCAGCCATTGCTGCCTTTATATTGTCAGTTTCAGATTCCATGAAATAATCATAAATCTCTTCTTGTTGATCTTCATCTAACACATCATCTATCCAATAACTGATATTTAATTTAGTACCTGAATAAACAATCTGCTCCATCTCTTTCAATAAAGCATCCATATCTAATCCTTTAGCACTTGCAATATCATCAAGAGATAATTTTCTATCTACACTTTGAATAATGTATAACTTTAATGCAGAATTTGCACCTGTTGATTTAACAACTAAATCATCTGGTCTAATAATATCATTCTCTTCTACATATTTTTTAATAACATCAACAAAGTCTTTTCCATATTTCTTTGCTTTTCCTTCACTAACCCCTATGATATTAGCCATTTCTTCAAGTGTAATAGGATATTTTAATCCCATCTCTTCCAATGATGGATCTTGAAAAACAACAAAAGGAGGAACACCTGCTTTCTTAGCCACTTTCTTTCTTAAATCTTTAAGAATACCAATAAGAACAGCGTCAGCAACCGAATTAGATTTAGATATATTTAGATCACCATCAGTAATTTCTCTTGAATATTCGTGATCCTCTGTCATCATAAATGATTCCGGATTTTGAATAAAATTCAATCCCAATTCTGTCAGCTTTAATACACCATAAGCTTCGATGTCTTTTCGTAAAAAATCAGCAACTAAGACTTGTCTAACTAAAGCCATCCAATATTTCTCATCGTGCTCTTTACCAATACCGAAAAACTCTTGTGTATCAGTTTTATTTACTTTAAGCAACGCATTAACCTTACCTAATAAAGTAAAAATCACTTCCTTAGTTTTATAGACTTGCTTAGTATCCTTAATAACTTGAAGCAATTTTACTACTTCATCTTTTGCTTCTACTTTCTTCTTAGGATTACGAGTATTATCATCCATATCAGCACCGTCACCATTCACTTCGTCAAACTCTTCTCCAAAATAGTGCAGTAAGAATTTTCTTCTTGACATTGAAGTTTCAGCATAAGCTACAACCTCTTGCAACAAAGCATAACCGATCTCTTGCTCTGCTATAGGCTTACCAGCCATAAACTTTTCAAGTTTCTCAATATCCTTATAAGCATAATAAGCTAAACAATGTCCTTCACCTCCATCACGTCCTGCCCTACCCGTTTCTTGGTAATAACTTTCTAATGATTTCGGAATATCGTGGTGAATTACATACCGTACATCTGGCTTGTCAATTCCCATACCAAATGCAATAGTAGCTACAACTACATCTACATCCTCCATCAAAAACATATCTTGATGTTTTGCACGAGTCTTTGCATCTAAACCAGCGTGGTAAGGTACTGCACTAACTCCATTTACTTGAAGTACATTAGCAATCTCCTCAACTTTCTTTCTACTTAAACAGTAAATAACCCCAGATTTACCACTATGCTGCTTTATAAAACGAATAATATCTGTTTCAATATTTTTTGTTTTCGGCCTTATTTCATAGTACAAATTAGGTCTATTAAATGAGGCTTTAAAAACGTTTGCATCGGGTATTTCTAAATTCTTTAAAATATCCTCTTGAACTTTTGGGGTAGCAGTTGCTGTTAACCCAATGATAGGAATATCTCCTAAATGTCTAATTATATTACGAAGGTTTCTATATTCAGGTCTAAAATCGTGACCCCATTCAGAAATACAATGTGCTTCGTCAATAGCGACGAATGATAATTTCTCACCTTGTAAAAAGCTCACATACTCCTCTTTAGTCAGAGACTCTGGTGCTACATATAGCAACTTGGTAACCCCATTTTTAATATCCTCTTTTACCTGATTAATTTCAGTCTTTGTTAAAGATGAATTCAAAACGTGAGCAACTCCATGTTCGGAAGACAAACTACGGATTGCATCAACTTGATTCTTCATTAACGCAATTAATGGAGAAACAACAATAGCTGTACCTTCTAATACTAAAGCTGGTAATTGATAGCAAAGAGATTTCCCTCCTCCTGTAGGCATAATCACAAAAGTATTTTGTCCTGAGATAATACTTTTGACCACATCTTCCTGAAGACCTTTGAACTGTGAAAAGCCAAAAAATCTCTTTAACTCCTTGTGCAAGTCAATTTCAGTTGATTTCATTATTTTTGTATGGTATTTTACATAAATTTGCAGTACCTAAAGGTAAGCAATTTCTTTATTTCAAACCTAATATTTAACATTCGCTAATTTTGAACACAGCAATAAACATACTAAACACAGCAAAAAATACTTTACTATCTGAAAGTGAAAGTGTTAAAAACTTAATCAATTACTTAACCGAAGATTTCGAAAAAGCAGTTGAAACAATTTTTAATTGCAAAGGGAGAACAATTGTGACAGGAATAGGCAAAAGTGCACTTATTGGAGCAAAAATAGTTGCAACATTGAATTCAACAGGTACTCCAGCAATTTATATGCACGCCGCAGAAGCTGTCCACGGAGATTTAGGTTTAATTCAACCTGGAGATTGTATTATCTGCATCTCTAATAGTGGAAATAGCCCTGAGATAAAAGTCTTAGCTCCTCTTTTAAAAAGACACGGTAATAAATTAATTGCTATAACGGCAAATGAAAAATCTTTCTTAGCAAAATCAGCAGATTTTATATTATTATCTAAAGTAGAAAGAGAAGCTGAAATGAATAATTTAGCTCCGATGAACAGCACCACTGCTCAATTAGTTTTAGGAGATGCATTAGCTGCTTGTTTAATTGAATTGAGAAACTTTAATGCAGAAAATTTCGCAATGTATCATCCAGGTGGTGCATTGGGTAAAAAATTACTACTTTTGGTGAAAAATATTCTGAAAAGCGAGAACAGACCAATGGTTTCTCCAAACTCATCTATAAAAGATGTGATTGTTGAAATATCAGAGAAACGATTAGGAGTAACTGCTGTAGTTGAAAATGATAAACTAATCGGAATTATTACAGATGGTGACTTGCGAAGAATGTTACAGAAAAATGATAATTTATCTGGATTTACAGCAAAAGAAATTATGTCTTTTAATCCAAAATCAATTGAAAGCAATGAACATGTGTCTAAAGCGTTATCAATGTTAGAAGACAACTCTATAACTCAATTGCTTGTTACAGAAAATGAAAAATACGTAGGAGTAATCCACTTACACGATATCTTAAAAGAAGGAATAGTATAATATGGCTAAATCGAATAACACTAATAAGGAAATGTCTTTCCTTAATCATTTAGAAGAACTAAGATGGTTACTTGTAAGATCAACTGGATTCATTCTTGGAGGTGGTGTGATTGCATTTATTTTTAGCGATTTTATATTTAATAAAGTAATCTTTGCTCCAAAAAGCAAGGATTTTGTTACGTACCAATTCTTTTGTAAAATTGCTCAAAAATTTAATTTAGATCAAAGTTTTTGTAGTCAAGATTTACCTTTCGAAATACAGAATAGAACAATGGATGGGCAGTTTTCTGTTTTAATTTGGACTTGTATTTCAGCAGGATTCATACTTGCAGTTCCATTTATTCTTTGGGAGATATGGAAATTCATTAGCCCTGCATTATATCAAAAAGAAAAAAAATACGCTAAAGTCTTTATTGTTATTTCTTCTCTATTATTCTTTTTAGGAGTTGTATTCGGATACTATGTAATTACACCTCTGTCTATCAACTTCTTAGCTAACTTAGAAGTCAGTAATATAGTTAAAAATCAAATTGATATAAATTCATATATAGGTCTTGTAAAAACAACCTCTATTGCTTGTGGGTTAGTTTTTGAATTACCTATTATTATCTACTTCTTGTCTGTGATGGATTTAGTTTCTCCTCAATTTTTGAGAGAATATAGAAAGTATGCTATTGTTTTAATCTTAATTGTAGCTGCTATCATTACACCTCCAGACGTAATAAGTCAAATTATAGTTTCTATACCACTATTGATCTTATATGAAGTTAGTATCTATATCTCTAAGTTTGTTCAAAGAGATAAAAAATTAGATACCAATAAAAACACTAACTTGACTAAAACAGAATAATCAACATGAAATTAAGAGCTGATAATTTAATTAAAATCTACAAGAAAAGAAAAGTAGTAAAAGGAATTTCTGTTGAAGTAAATCAAGGAGAAATCGTTGGGTTATTAGGTCCAAATGGAGCTGGAAAAACCACTTCTTTCTATATGATTGTAGGATTGGTAAAACCAAATAGTGGAAATATCTATTTAGATGATACCAAAATCACAGATTTCCCAATGTATAAAAGAGCACAACACGGTATTGGGTACTTAGCACAAGAAGCATCTGTTTTTAGAAAGTTAAGTATTGAAGACAATATCTTAAGTGTTTTACAACTTACAAAATTATCGAAACAAGAGCAAATTGCTAAAATGGAGTCTCTTATTGAAGAATTTAGTTTAGAACATATTAGAACTAACAGAGGAGATTTACTTTCTGGAGGGGAAAGACGTAGAACTGAAATAGCAAGGGCGTTAGCAACTGACCCTAAGTTTATTTTGCTTGACGAACCTTTTGCTGGAGTTGACCCTGTTGCAGTTGAAGACATTCAAAGAATTGTAGCTAAACTTAAAAACAAGAATATCGGTATTTTAATTACTGATCACAATGTTCAAGAAACATTAGCTATTACAGATAAAACATACTTAATGTTTGAAGGAGGAATTCTTAAAGCAGGTATGCCGGAAGAATTAGCAGAAGATGAAATGGTAAGAAAAGTTTATTTAGGACAAAATTTCGAACTTCGTAAAAAGAAACTACATTTTTAATTTTTTTTTACATTCTTTTAACCTATCTAAAATTGACAACGATTACATATAAGTATTCAATTTTACTTAATTATTACACAAACATAAGACCATAAAAAGATTATAAGTAGCGTTTTAAATTAAAAAAAACGATACAATCAATTTACTTTCACTAAGAAAAAGTAAGTTTTGGCAGATAATCTGCTAAAACACTTTTTTTTGACTATTTAGAAACTTTATATTTGCAAAAAAAAATATGAAAAATAAAATTGCATTGAGATTATCTTTCTTATTAGGAGCTATCTTGTTATTAACATCATGTGCTTCAAGAGAAAAACTTGTTTACTACCAAAATGTTGAAGATGTTTTATTGAAAGAAACAAGCGCTACTCATTTCGAAACTAAATTTAGAGCTGATGATTTATTAATGATCATTGTTTCTGCTGAGGACATTCAGGCTGCTGCGCCATTTAACTTAGTTAATACAATGACTACAAACCCTAATAATCCAGCAGGCTCAGGTCAAATGCAACAACAGCTTTATTTGATAGATAGTAATGGTAATATTGAATTTCCTGTTTTAGGGACATTAAAAATAGCAGGCAAAACAAAAGCTGAAGCTATTGAGTTACTAACTAAAGAAATAAGTCAGTACATAAATAATCCTATTATTAACTTGAGAATTATGAACTATAAAGTAACAGTTCAAGGAGAAGTTAATAAACCTGGAGTTCATAATATTACAAGTGAAAGATTAACTCTTACCGAAGCAATCGCTCTTTCTGGAGATATGACTGTTTATGGAAAAAGAAATAATGTTCTTGTAATTAGAGAAATAGATGGAAAAAGAATTCCTATTCGTGTAGATATGACAAAAGCTGACTTCATGAGTTCTCCTTACTACTATCTTAATCAAAATGATATTGTTTACGTAGAACCTAATAAGACAAGAGTAAACTCATCTGTTGTTGGTCCTAACTTAAGCTTAGGTTTATCAGCTTTATCTTTATTAGTAACTATTATCGCTTTATCAATTAAATAACAGTATGGAAAACAAATTTGACAATCAAGAAAATGCTAACATCAATATCAGGGAAGAGATAGATAAATTCTTAATTCACTGGAAATGGTTTGTTGTTAGTATTTTTATTACACTTTGTATTGCTTTCGTTTATTTACGTTATAGCGAAAAGATCTATAAAATAAATACTACTATCATTGTAAAAGATGATAAAAGAGGTGGTGGAATAGCTTCAGAAATGGCTGCTTTTGCGGACTTAGGGATGTTTTCAGGAGGAAAAAGTAATGTTGAAAATGAAGTTCAAGTATTGCAATCACGTAGTCTTGCAGAGAAAACTGTTAGACGATTAGCTTTGAACATTGCTTATCTAAATGAAGGAACAGTTGTTACAAGTGAAATGTATGACAATAGTCCTATTCATTTTGATTTTGTAGAACGAGTATTTGACTTCGATAATATTACCTACACTTTCTATGTAAAAAACATTACAAACGATTCTTTCACATTACTTGATAAGGAAAAAAATGAAATTGGTAATTATAAATATGGAGAAGTTGTACATACTATTTTAGGTAAATTGATTGTTACTAAAAATGCTCCTAAACAAACACCAACATTAAAACTATCAACAGAAGAAGATAAGGCTGAAGAAGATGTTAAGGATATTGTAGTACAAATTACTCCTGTTCAAAAAGTAGTTGATTACTATACTAAGCAAGTACAAATTGCACCTACTGATAAATTCTCAACTGTTTTAGACTTATCTATTTTAAACCCTACACCTACAAAAGCAATTGATTATTTAAATAATTTAATTACTATTTATAATGATAATGCTATTGCTGATAAACGCTTTATTTCAGAAAAAACATCTGAATTTATTGACTCACGCTTAGTTTTAATTACTGAAGAATTAGGTGATGTAGAAAAAAGTGTAGAAGGTTATAAAGCGAAAAATAGTATTACTGACATTCCTACTGAATTAAAAATCTACTTAGAGAATGCTAATGTTTATGAAAAACAAATTATTGAAAATGAAACAGAGTTAAAAGTTGTTTCTTCTTTAATTGATTTCTTAAAAAACAGTAAACCAAATGAGTTATTACCTGGGAATATTGTGTCTTCTGATCCAAGTTCAAATAGCTTAATTAATCAATACAATCAGCTTGTTTTAGAAAGAAATAAACTTAGTACAAGTTCAACTAAAATAAACCCTGCTTTAGTTAAATTAGAAGATCAGATTAACTCTATGAAAGCTTCTGTACACGAAAGTTTATTGCGTTTACAAAGTTCTCTAAAAATCACTCATAAAGAATTAACAAGTAAAGAAACAGAATTAAGATCTAAATTATCTCAAGTACCTAAACAAGAAAGAGAATTTAGAATTATAGACAGACAACAAAAAGTAAAAGAAGCTATTTACTTGTATCTATTCCAAAAGAGAGAAGAAACAGCAATTGCTTTAGCTGCAACTGATCAAAATGCTAAGATCATTGATAAAGCTAAAAGCTCAGATAAACCTGTTTCTCCTAAAAAAGCTATTATATTATTAGCAGCTTTAATCTTAGGAGGATTAATTCCTTTTGCAATTATTTACTTACGCAATTTACTTGACACAAAAGTTAAAAACAGATTAGATATAGAAGAGAACACAATTGTTCCTTTCTTAGGTGATATACCTCATTCTGATGATAACTCAAAAATTGTTGATATCGCAAGTAGAACAAGTACAGCAGAAGCTTTACGTATTATTAGAACAAACCTTGAGTTTATGCTAAGTGGTGTAAAAGAAGGTGATGCTAAAATGATATTCTTAACATCTACTTTCCCTAAAGAAGGAAAAACGTTTACTTCTGTTAATACAGCTGCAACAATTGCATTGTCAGGAAAAAGGACTTTATTAATAGGTTTAGATTTACGTAATCCACGTTTAGATGATTACATAATGTTACCAACTAAAGGGGTTTCAGATTACTTGCTTAAAAAAGAAGAAAATATCAATCAATACATTGTTAAGATTGATGGATATGAAAACTTATACGCTTTACCTGCAGGTACTATTCCTCCAAACCCTGCTGAGTTGCTTATGGGTGACAAAATTGGAGAAATGTTTGCTGAATTAAGAAAGCAATATGATTATATTATTGTAGATACAGCACCAGTAAGCCTTGTAACAGACACATTATTGGTTGCTAAATATGCAGATACATTCATTTACGTAGCAAGAGCAAACTATTTAGATAAGAGAATGTTGAAATTACCTAATGACCTACATAAAGAAGGTAAGCTTCCAAATATGTCAATTATCTTAAATGATACTATGACTACTAAAGGTTATGGTGGTTATGGATATGGTTACGGATATGGTTATGGTTATGGCCATGATGTAGAAACAACTCAAACACCTTGGTGGAAAAAATTATTTAAAAAGTAATATAAGAAAAGGTCACTCTAAAAAAGAGTGACCTTTTTCATTAATATGTCAAAATATTATAGCAAATACTACCAAAACAAAAATATAAAAACCTCTGATTATCAAATTGACAATTCTATAGTAATAACCATAGAAACATCAAAGATTATCGTACCTATTTAGTATATTTGCTTAAGAATTTACAAGTTTTCGACCGAAAATATTTAACGATAAAATTGTTTTCATTTAAATACTAAAAAAAATGACACAAAAATCTAAAATCCTTTACACGTTTACTGATGAAGCTCCGATGTTAGCTACGTATTCGTTCTTACCAATTGTTCAAGCTTTTGCAAAAACTGCAAATATAGATGTTGAAACACGCGACATCTCTTTAGCTGGACGTATTTTAGCAACTTTTCCTGAATTCCTAAAAGAAGACCAAAGAATTGGTGACGCTTTAGCTGAATTAGGAGAATTAGCAAAAACACCAGAAGCTAATATTATTAAACTTCCTAATATCTCTGCTTCTATTCCTCAGTTAAATGCTGCAATTAAAGAATTACAAGCAAACGGATATGCTGTACCAAACTATACAGCTGAGCCAAAATCTGATGAAGAAAAAGCTATCAAAGCAAGATTTGCAAAAATATTAGGTTCTGCAGTTAACCCTGTATTACGTGAAGGTAACTCTGACCGTAGAGCTCCAAAAGCAGTTAAAAACTACGCTAAAAAACATCCACACTCAATGGGTGCTTGGTCTGCTGACTCTAAAACAAGAGTAGCTTCTATGCCAGAAGGTGATTTTTACGGTAGTGAAAAATCAGTTACAGTTGCAAATAACTGTAAATACAAAATTGAATTCATCGCTAAAGATGGTTCAGTAAAATTATTAAAAGACTACGCTCCTTTATTAGCTGGAGAAGTTATTGACTCATCAGCTTTAAACGTAAATAAATTAAAAGCATTTGTTTCTGAAATTAAAGAAGAAGCGAAAGCTAAAGGTGTATTATTCTCTACTCACTTAAAAGCAACAATGATGAAGGTTTCTGACCCAATCATTTTTGGTGCTATTGTTGAAGTATTCTTCAAAGAGGTTTACGCTAAATTTGCTGAGTTATTTGCTGAATTAGGAATTATCCCAAATAACGGATTAGGTGACTTATATGCTAAAATTGCAGGTAATGCACAGGAAGCTGAAGTAAAAGCTGCTATTGATGCTGCTATCGCTAACGGTCCAGCTATTGCAATGGTAAACTCTGACAAAGGAATCACTAACTTACACGTTCCTTCTGATGTTATTGTTGATGCTTCTATGCCTGCTATGATCCGTACTTCTGGTCAAATGTGGAACAAAGAAGGTAAGCAACAAGATACAATTGCTCTTATCCCAGACCGTTGCTACGCTGGAGTGTACGAAACTGTAATTGAAGACTGTAAAGCTAACGGAGCTTACAATCCTCAAACTATGGGATCTGTTCCAAACGTTGGTTTAATGGCTCAAAAAGCAGAAGAATACGGTTCTCATGATAAAACTTTCCAAGCTGAAGCAAACGGAATTATCAGAGTTTCTGATGAACATGGAAATATCTTCTTCGAACAAAATGTTGAAGCTGGAGATATCTTCAGAATGTGTCAAACTAAAGACGCTCCTATTCAAGACTGGGTTAAATTAGCAGTAAACCGTGCTCGTTTATCTGAAACACCAGCTATTTTCTGGTTAGACGAAAACAGAGCTCATGATAGAGAAATTATTAAGAAAGTAAATACTTACTTAAAAGATCACGATACAACAGGATTAGATATTCAAATCTTATCTCCAATTGAAGCTACTAAAGTTTCTGTTGAAAGAATCCGTAAAGGTTTAGATACTATTTCTGTAACAGGAAACGTATTACGTGACTACTTAACTGACTTATTCCCTATTTTAGAAGTTGGTACTTCTGCTAAAATGTTATCTATCGTTCCTTTAATGAATGGTGGTGGTTTATTTGAAACTGGTGCAGGTGGTTCAGCTCCTAAACACATTGAGCAATTCATTGAAGAAGGATACTTACGTTGGGATTCATTAGGAGAATTTTTAGCATTAGGTGCTTCTTTTGAACACTTAAGCCAAACATTAAATAATCCTAAAGCAATGGTTTTAGCTGAAACATTAGATGAAGCTACTGCTAAGTTCTTAGATAATGATAAATCTCCAGCTCGTAGAGTAGGGTCAATTGACAATAGAGGTTCTCATTTCTACTTAGCTATGTATTGGGCTGAAGCTTTAGCAAACCAAGATAAAGATGTAGAATTAAAAGCTAAGTTTGCTCCTATTGCTAAAGCAATGGCTGAAAACGAAGCTAAGATTAACGAAGAGTTAATTGCTGCACAAGGAAATGCACAACCTATTGGTGGTTATTACCAACCTCAAGTTGAAGCTACTTCTAAAGCAATGCGTCCAAGTAATACTTTAAACACTATCGTTGATAGTATTGCTTAATTAGCATTTATAATATATATAAAAAGGCGACTAATAAATATTAGTCGCCTTTTCTATTTTATTAAAACACCTACTAAAAGTGCTTTCTATTTATTTAAAAGTTCTACAGCGTGATTTAGTGCTGATTCTGTAATATCTTTTCCTGACAACATCTGAGCTATTTCCTTAACTCTCTCTTCATAATTAAGCAATACTAATTGTGAAGTAGTCGTGTCATCATTAGATGTCTTAAACACTTTAAAATGCTGTTTACCTTTAGCAGCAATTTGAGGTAAATGGGTTATTGCTAAAACTTGCATACTATTTCCCATTCTCTTCATAATTTCGCCCATCTTATCTGCTACTTCTCCTGATACACCCGTATCAATCTCATCAAATATAATGGTAGGCAAATTAGAGTAACTTGCTAAAATCGCTTTAATAGCTAACATAATACGAGACAATTCCCCACCTGAAGCAACTTTTTTCAACAAGCCAAAGTCCATTCCCTTATTAGCTGAAAACAATAATTGAATCTCATCTTTACCATTGTGATAATAATGGGAAGTCTCCTTAATATCAAATTTAAAATTCGCATTAGGCATTCCTACCAAATTCAATATCTCTAAAATCTGCTCTTGTAATACAGGCACAGCTTTTAATCTTGCTGTTGATAATTGTGATCCTAAATCATTTAAAATACTCTCATATTTTAAAATACTCTTTTCTGTTTCTACAATTTTATCATCTATCCCGGTAGCTAAAAAAGCTTTATCACTTAATTCCTTTTCTATTTCTAACAATTCAGCAACAGTATTTACCTGATGCTTCTTCTGTAAAGAATACAACAATTGCAATCTTTCATTTATCAGATTTAATTGTTCAGGATCAGCTAAAACATTTTCTAATTGACTTTCTATTTCACTTGCAATATCAGCAACCTCAATTTCTACACTCGCAACTCTATTATACAGTTCTTCAAAATCCTTTGAAAAAGAAGCTGTTTTTTGCAACAGATTACGAACGTCTTTTAAACCAGAAATAATCCCTACTTGATCATCTGTTAAATGACTAATTGACTGACCAAAATTTTCACGTACAAATTCAACATTGTTTAACTTCTCATATTCTTCTTCAAGTTCTTCTTGATTGATATGGGCTAAATTAGCAGCCTCTAATTCCTCTAATAAAAAAGTATTATAATCATGCTCTTTTATCAAATCTGCTTGCTGTTTAAGCAACTGCTTTAAACTCGATTGTAAACCTTTGTAAATTTTTAAATTACTCTGATACTTATCAAGAAGTTTAAAATTTCCTGCAACAGCATCTAAAATTTGTATTTGATAAGTTTCATCAGACAATTCATGTGTTTGATGTTGTGAATGTATATCAATTAGATATCCACTTAATTCTTGTAGAGTACCTAAGTTGACAGGAGTGTCATTAACAAAAGCACGAGACTTTCCAGAAGGAGAAATCTCTCTTCTTATAATTGTCATTCCTTCATAATCAAGCTCCAATTGCTCAAATAACTCATGTAATTTATAAGGCTCTACTGTGAAATACCCTTCTATAATACACTTCTCTTCCTTATCTTTTAAAGATGATAAGTCTGCTCTTTTTCCTTGTAATAAACCTAACGCCCCTAATAAAATAGACTTTCCGGCACCGGTTTCTCCAGTAATTATAGAGAACCCATCTGAAAAATCGATATTAAGCGATTCTATTAAAGCAAAATTCTTTATGGTTAATGATGTAAGCATATATTATATAACGCTTTAAAACTATAAACTATTCCATTTAGAAGAACTCAACGGAGCTATTCTATTAAGCACTTCAATTACTCTCTTCTTATTTTTATCTGTAACACCTGAATAAACATTAACTAACTCATCGCTTTTAGCATCTAAAAAAACGCGTACTAAAAATGAATTAGGCTTAGACTTATGTATTTTTTCTAATTCTAACAACGCATTATAAATCCCTTCACGACCTTGTTCTACATTACTTGCCATAATATCCATTCCCATACGATGATATGTATACAAAGCATCTCTAAAAGGCAAGCCAGTTCCTGCTACAATATCATTTATCAAATAATACCTATTATTTGTCCCATCTGCTTGTTTCCACCCTCTATAACCTGATTGTTGCGCAATTGAATTTATAGATGAAGCAGCTTGAAAATAGTTACTTCCACCTCCTTTTGAAAATGTTTCATTATCTAATCCTATAATCACATTAACATAATACGCTATCAATGAAGTTAAATTAGAATCAAATGAATTCGTATTATAATATAACGGTTCAAACTCAATATAATTGAATGTTATATCCTTGTCGTTAAAACTAAAAACTGTTGATGAATAAGTTGAATTATAAATAGGACGAGAAGATTGCACCTGCAGTGAGCCAGAAACTGTATTATTCCCGTATGTATTTACAGTTAGGAAAAAAGAACAATCTATTCTTTCCGAAGGTGCAAACTTTTTAGAAGTCCAACTCGTATTATTTATAAACTCTTTAAGAGATTTTTCTAATGTTTTGAAGTAAGCTTGATTACTATTACCTACTTGACTGTGATTAACTGTTACATTCGCATTTAACTCTTGTCCGTAGTTAATGCAAACTGTAAAAAATAAACCGACAAGCCAAATAAGTTTATGCATAATGATCAATTATTTTTTGTACAATATCTATTGCTACTTCTTCTTTCAATTTTAACTCCATAGGTTCTAAGTTAAAATCTTTATCGATAAAGGTAACTTTATTTGTTGGTTTACCAAAACCTGCTCCCTTATCATTTAAAGAATTTAGTACAATTAAATCTAAATTCTTTTTAACTATTTTTTGCTTAGCATGTTCCACCTCATTCTGTGTCTCTAAAGCAAAACCAACCAAGAATTGTTTCTTTTTAATTGCCCCTAAAGAAGCAAGAATATCCGGATTCTTATCCATTTCGATAACAAACTCTTCGCTATTCTTTTTGATTTTTTGATCTGCAACATGTTTAGGTCGATAATCAGCAACTGCAGCAGCTGCAACTACAGCATCAACAGATTCAAAATACTCGTGACAAGCTGCATACATCTCCTTAGCTGAAAGGATACTAATCACTTTCACTAATGGATGACTAATCTTTTGATTCGTTGGTCCAGACACTAAAACAACCTCTGCTCCTTTTGTGGCAGCTTCCATTGCAATATCAAACCCCATTTTTCCAGAAGAATGATTTCCAATAAAACGCACAGGGTCTATCGGTTCATATGTTGGTCCTGCAGTAATTAGAATTTTCTTACCCCTTAAAGGCAATGAAGTATTAAAATGTGCATCAATAAAATCAAGAATATGTTCTGGTTCTGCCATCCTCCCCTTACCTACTAATCCACTCGCAAGTTCTCCTTCTTCTGCAGGTATAATAATATTACCATAAGACGTTAATAGATTTATATTTCTATCCGTAGATGGATGAACATACATATCTAAGTCCATAGCAGGAGCAACAAATACAGGGCATTTAGCAGATAAATAAATAGCCATTAATAGATTATCACAAATACCATTAGTCATTTTAGCTAACGTATTTGCAGTAGCGGGAGCTATGATCATAAAATCAGCCCAAAGCGCTAAATCTACGTGGTTATTCCATGTTCCTCCTTCATCACCAGCATTGAAGAATTTAGTATATACTGGCTTTTTTGATAAAGTAGATAAAGTAAAAGGAGTCACAAATTGATGAGAAGCAGGTGTCATAATAACTTGTATCTCTGCACCTGCTTTTATAAGTAAACGTACTAAAGCTGCCGTCTTATAAGCGGCAATTCCACCAGTAACACCCAGTAATATTTTCTTTCCGCTTAACACTGACATTCGCTAAGTATTTATTATTTTACAACTTCTTTGTAAGAAACTCTGTCCTCTAACCATTCTTCAACAGCTAAAGCGTGAGCTTTAGGTAACTTTTCGTAAAACTTAGAAACCTCAATTTGTTCTTTATTTTCAAAAACTTCATCTAAACTATCATTAGTTGTAGCGAACTCTTCCAACTTGTGAACCAATTCATTCTTGATTTCTGTATTGATTTGGTTGGCTCTCTTTGCAATAATAGTAATAGCCTCATAAATATTTCCTGTAGGCTGCTCAATCTTATTTTTGTTATAAGTAATTGTGTTAACCGGAGCACTTGTTTTCTTTAAATCCATCTCTTTCGCTTAAGTTATTTTGAAAATTTTGCTAATTCTTTATTTACATTTTTAATCATATCATCTGCCTTATCCTTATACTTTGTTTCAGCATTAAAACGTATAAGGGTTTCGTACATTGATTTTGCCGTATTTAAACGATCTTCAACCTTTGATGCAACACTGTTCATTGCTAATTTGTACGCAGAATCAAATTTATAGTACAAAGCATCTTCTTTAAACTTTGTACCTGGGTAATCATATATAAAATTATCTAATGCTATAATTGCAGCACCATAATTTCTTGTCCACTCTCCGATTGTATTCAACTGCTTCGCATTTTCAAAAGCCTTTTGCTCTAACTTTTGATTCATATCAGACATAATACTATTTGCCTCGAATACAAAGTTTGACGCAGGATACTGATCTATAAAAGACTGTAACTTCTCTATTGTTGCATAAGTAACGTGTTGATCTAATGAATAAACAGGTGATAACTGAACCCCTGATTTAATCTCTTTCAACAAAGCTTCTTCTCTTTTTTCACTTCTTGGATACACAGCTGCAAAACTTTTAAATCTTTGTCCTGCTAAAATGTAATCTTTTGTTTGATAAGTCGCCTCTGCAAAGTTGTAATACATCTCCTCTGCTTTTGGATTTGCACGATACACATTTTCCAATTGTTCATACAAACGAATAGCGCTTCTATATTTTTTCTTCTCAAAAAATTGATTAGCTACTTCTTTCTTATATTCATAATCTTCTGATTTTAATGCCTTTTGCATAGGCCCACAGCTCGCAAAAGAAAGTATTAAAATAGATACACCAATATATTTTTTCATATATGTTTTTCGTTGTTTTAAACAATAGCATTTCCAAGATAGTCCTGTCAAAGCAAATGCAAATTTAAATTAATAATTGCATTATACAAAAACCTTTTTATACTAAAAAGAAAAGATGTCAAAAAAGACATCTTTTCTCTTAATTCGTTATAAATTAAACGCTTAATTTACTGGATTAGTATTTGCTTCTTGGTTAAAATTCTTGATATCATTATCAAATAAATATAACCCTCCTTTATCATCTCCAATAAGATTAATCTTATCTAAGATTGTACGCGCTGTTGCTTCTTCCTCTATTTGTTCTGCTACATACCATTGTAAAAAGTTATGTGTAGCATAATCGCGATCTTCTAATGCAATATGTACTAATTCGTTAATACTTTTAGATACAAATACCTCGTGATCAAATAATTGTTTAAACAATCCTTTAATAGAAGTATGATCTAAAGTTGGTTTTGTAATAGCAGGAATAACTGCTTCTCCACCTCTTTGATTCACATACTTAACTAATTTAAGCATATGTTGGCGTTCTTCATCTGACTGAGCAAACATAAAAGTTGCAATACCTTCAAAACCTTGAATTTCAGCCCAAGAAGCCATATCTAAATAAATTTGAGAAGAATCTCCTTCTAACTTTATCTGCTCATTTAAAGCATTTTGCAATTTTTCTGATAACATACTTTTTTATTTTACTATTTTACTATACTCTTTTTCTATTCTTGAAGTTAAATCATTATCTACATTAACCAAAGGTAATCTTACACAATGATCTGTAACATTGGCTAACTTCAAGATCTCTTTGATACCTCCTGGATTTCCTTGTTCAAAAATCATATCTATAATAGGCATCAATTGGTATTGAAGAGCGAAAGCTTCTTTCACTTCCCCTTTCAATCCTAAACGTATCATATCTGTAAATTGTTGTGGTAACCCTTGTCCAATTACAGAAATAACTCCTGCTCCACCTGCTAATACTAATGGTAAAGCTATTGCATCATCACCAGAAATCACTAAGAAATCTTTACGTGTTGATTGTCTAATTAATTCCATTCCTTGTACCATACTCCCCGCAGCTTCTTTAATTCCGATGATATTGTCGAAATCATTTGCTAAGCGAATCACTGTACTTGGATTCATATTACTTCCTGTTCTACCAGGTACATTATATAATATAATCGGCAATGGACTATTTAAGGCAATTTGTTTAAAATGCTGATAAATTCCCTCTTGCGTTGGTTTATTATAATATGGAGACACTGATAATATAGCATCAAAACCCTCTAAGTTTTCCTCCGTTAATTCTTCCAATACTCCTTGAGTGCAGTTGCCGCCTACACCTAACACTAAAGGCAATCTCTTGTTATTAACTTGCTTTATGGTACGCTTGACTAATTGTTTCTCTTCCTTACTCAATGTTGCTGATTCTCCTGTAGTTCCTAATACCACAAGATATTCAACTCCTCCTGAAATTGTGTATTCTACCAATCTCTGTAATGCTTCTACATCTACAGAGAAATCGCTTTTGAATGGCGTTACTAATGCCACTCCCGTACCAATAAGTGATTGCATAGTTTTAATGTATTAATTATTTTTTAAAAACTTTAATGTATTTGAATAAGTTGTCGATATAACTCTTAACATTCAAATCAGAAACCTCTAAACAAAAATGGTTCCCCTTTGTATTAACAGACGAAATACCAACCTTAAATTTTGCAAGGGACTTTGCAGTCACCCACAATAATGGCGCACTATCACTTGTGTAATAACTAATCAAAAGATCGTAATCTGCTCCTATAAAATCTAACACTTCTTTTTTATCTGTACTTCCAGACATAGTAAAGTCTTTTATTTTAAAGAAATTCTCATCTCCTTTTGATTCTTTGTTATCATTTGAATAAACAAGAAACTGTACTTGACTTTGCTTAACACCTTTCGTGTTCAAAGCCTCCAGCAATTCCGAAAGCATTGTCGAATCTGCTTTTTCAACTACAATACCTATCTTTTTAAATTCGTATTTAAAATCCGTAGGTACTGGCGTTAATTTAGCACTCTCAACACTTTTTCGTATTGCTCTTTTCTTCAAAGTGTTAAACCACATATAAGCTCCAATTTTTGTAAAGTTAATCAAATCAACAATTAAGATTGCCTATTTTTAACAAGGTTTTATTGAATCAAAGCTAAAAAGTCGTCTTCTGACAAGATTGTCACTCCTAATTTATTTGCTTTTTCTAATTTTGAAGGTCCCATTTTATCACCAGCTACAACATAACTTGTCTTTGATGTAATTGAACTTCCATTTTTTCCTCCGTGATCTTCGATAGCTTGTTTTATTTCATCACGAGACATTTTAGAAAACACACCAGAAACAACCAATGTTTTTCCTTCTAATACATTAGAGACTACTGTAGATTCTTTCTCCTCTAAAACAAATTGTACACCATAGCTCTTCAATCTATTAATAATCTCTTTATTAATTGAACTACTGAAAAAGTCGATTACACTTTGAGCAATACGCTCTCCAATCTCATCAACCATAATCAACTCCATCAAAGGAGCTTCTGCTAAGGCATCAATATTCTTATAGTGATTTGCTAATTTTTTAGCAACGGTTTCTCCCACATAACGAATTCCTAATCCATATAAAACACGTTCGAAAGGAATCGATTTAGAAGCTTCAATTCCCTTCAACAAATTATCAGCAGATTTCTCTGCCATTCGGTCTAAAGGTAAAATATCTTCTTTCTTTAATTCGTACAAATCAGCATAACTCTCTATTAGTCCACTTTTGTACAACAACATCACTGTTTCCTCTCCTAATCCGTCAATATCCATTGCTTTTCGAGAAATGTAATGTTGTATTCTTCCTGCAATTTGAGGAGGACAACCATATACATTTGAACAATAATGCTGTGCTTCTCCTTCGTTTCGCTTCAGTTTTGTTCCGCATTCAGGACATTCCTTGATATAAATAGTAAGTTCAGAATCAGCAGAACGAGCTTCTAAATTCACACCTACTATCTTAGGAATAATCTCTCCTCCTTTTTCTACATAAACCGAATCATTTACGCGAATATCAAGTTTAGCAATCTGATCTGCATTGTGTAATGACGCGCGCTTTACTATCGTTCCTGCCAATTGTACAGGCTCTAAATTAGCTACCGGAGTAATTGCTCCTGTACGCCCAACTTGATACGAAATAGAGTTTAAAACAGTCTCTACTTGTTCTGCTTTAAACTTATAAGCAATTGCCCAACGAGGTGCTTTTGCTGTATAGCCTAATTCTTCTTGATAATGAATTGAATTTACCTTAATAACTACTCCATCTGTCTCATACGGCAAAGTATGACGGTGTTCATCCCAATATGAGATAAACTCCAATACTTCTTCCATATTTTTTGCTAACTTAGAAATAGTAGGAACCTTGAACCCCCAATCGCGAGCCTTATCTAAACTCTCATATTGTGTTTCAATTCCCAAATCACTTCCTATAACATAGTATAACAAACATTCTAAAGGACGTTTTGCTACTTCAGCACTATCTTGTAATTTCAAACTACCAGATGCTGTATTTCGAGGATTAGAATAAGGTGCTTCCCCTATTTCAATCAACTCTTGATTCATCTTCTCAAACCCTGCTAAAGGCAAAACAATCTCTCCTCTGATATCGAATAATTCAGGATAATCTCCATTTAAACGAATCGGAACTGACTTAATCGTACGAATATTACTTGTTACATCGTCTCCTTGAATTCCATCTCCACGAGTAACAGCTCTTTTTAGCACACCATTTTCGTAGGTAATACTAATCGAAGCACCATCATACTTTAACTCACAAGTATATTGAATTGGCACATCACCTAACATTTTCTGAACGCGCTGTTCCCATTCTATCAAATCTTCTTTTGAATAAGAATTATCCAAAGAATACATACGATGACTGTGAACTACTGTTTCAAAATTTTTAGTTACAGCTCCACCTACTCGTTGTGTAGGTGAATCAATATCGAAAAATTCAGGATGAGCTGTTTCCAACTTAACTAATTCAGCTAATTTTTGGTCAAACTCAAAATCAGAAATTGTTGGATTGTCCAACACATAATAATTATAATTATGTTGATTTAGCTCTTTTCTTAAAGCTTCTATTTGCGTTTTTACTTCCATACAGTAAACAACTTATAACTTCAACATATCTTTGAATTGTGTATATAACACACCTTCACTCAAAATAGCTCCTTGTTGAATAATAGAAAATAACTCCGCATTTCTATCTTCTCCAAATTTCTTTCCTCCGTGACGAATCTCAACTGCCTCTGTAAACACAGCATCAGATAACCATTGTAATCCTTCTTTTGTCAAGAAATCAATATCAGATTGTAAAGCTTTAATTACAATAGTATTAATCTCAGTATCGTCAAAACCAAATAAGAAAATATGACTTGGAGAATAATGCTCTAAATATTTAGCATTTGATAAAACTCCCTCCCAAATCAAATCAGAAAACACATCTAACTCTTGTTCAGCCACTTCTGGCTTCTCTGCTTTTATCTTATCCCATTCGTTTTTATCTATTTGCTGTGAAGCTAAAAAATTAGTAAACTCTGGGTGTAATTCTTCAAATTGTTCTTTCGTAAGACGGCTATACTTCATTGTAATATATTTTAAAAATCAAAAATACTAAATTCTAAACGTAATTAATATCAAAAAACTTATCTTATCTTTTATATCCACTAATCCTATTGAATAACAAGCATCTGAATAATTCAAATAAAAAATCTCTTTAAAACATTTAAGCTTTAAAGAGATTTATTTTATTTATATCCACTATTTATTTTAAAAACTGTTTACCTTGTTCTAACAAATTTTTATCATATTTCAACTCCTGAATCTCTTCATAGATTGGGTCGTAATATAGTTTCTTTGTCTTGATATCAAAAAACAAATGTTTAGCTCCCGCTATTCTATCCGGGTAGTCTTCATAAATAGTTATACCATAATAATTACCAAAAGCTTTACTTGCATCATTACTAACTTGAGGAGAAACATCTAACATCATACCAACTCCCTTTCCATCATTTTTAATAACTTCTGCCTTGAACTCATCACTTAAATAATACCCCATCTCACTTGACTTGACTATATTATAAACAAAGTCATAACTGTCAAAATCTTTGCTGTAAAACAACTTATCTTCTTGCTTAGATTCTTTCAACAATTTCTCAGGCTTTACCTTAAGTGACTTAGCTGTCAATTCTAAAATATAAGGAACATCTTCATATAAATTCTTTCGCTCTACTGAAGTCGGGTCTTTCAAAAACTTACCTTCAATAGAGTTTTCATCAACTACTTCCTCTATTTTTTCATCTTCTTCTCCAGGTTGTGCTACTTGCTCAATATTATCTTGAGGCTGTACTTCTTCAGTCTCTTTTTTACATTGTACTAACAATAAACACAAAGTTGAAACACAACACACTTTTAAAATAGTTCGAATCATAATATATAGAAAATTGGTAAAACCTAAAGATACAAAAAAAGGCCTTCCAATGGAAGGCCTTCTATATATATAATCAAAAAATGACTATTCTTGCTCAGCGATTACTTCGTAATCAACTTCAACGATTACATCACGGTGTAAACGAACGTTAGCAGTATATTTACCTAAACGTTTGATAACTCCTGAAGTGATGAATTTTCTGTCAATTTCTTGACCTTCTTTAGCGAATGCTTCAGCGATATTAGCGTTAGTAACAGATCCGAATAATTTTTCTCCACCTGCTTTAACAGCGATTTTAATATCTAAAGCTTTTAATGCTTCAGCAATAACTTTTGCGTCTGCAATTAATTTAGCTTCTTTGTGCGCTCTTTGTTTTAAGTTCTCAGCTAATACTTTCTTTGCAGAAGGTGTAGCTAAAACTGCCATTCCTTGAGGAATTAAGTAGTTACGTCCGTATCCTGGTTTAACAGTTACTACGTCGTCTTTGAAACCTAATTTTTGAACGTCTTGTTTTAAGATAATTTCCATGTTGATGTCCTTTTTAAAGAAGTTAGGTTTCACGGTGTGAAAACCAACAACTTAATTTGTTATTATTTTAATAAATCAGCTACATATGGCATTAAAGCTAAGTGACGAGCTCTTTTTACCGCTACAGATACTTTTCTTTGGAATTTCAAAGAAGTTCCTGTTAAACGACGAGGAAGAATTTTTCCTTGTTCGTTAACGAATTTCAATAAGAAATCAGCATCTTTATAGTCAATATATTGGATTCCAGATTTTTTGAAACGACAGTACTTTTTAGCTTTGTTTGTTTCAATGTTTAAAGGCGTTAGATATCTGATATCTCCGTCTTTTTTACCTTTTGCAGATTGTTCTATACTTGACATAACAATTAAGCTTTTTTAGATTTTAATTTCTCTCTTCTTCTTTCAGCCCAAGAAATAGCGTGTTTGTCTAAAGTTACAGTTAAGAAACGCATAACTCTTTCATCACGTCTGAATTCAGTTTCTAAGCTAAGGATAACTTCTCCTGGAGCTTTGAATTCGAATAAGTGATAAAATCCACTTTTCTTGTGTTGGATTTCATAAGCTAATTTTTTTAAGCCCCAATCCTCTTTAGATACCATCTCTCCACCGCGAGAAGTAATAAATTCTTCGAATTTAATTACTGTTTCCTTTACCTGAGTTTCAGATAAAACGGGATTCAAGATGAAAACAGTTTCA
This sequence comes from Myroides sp. C1519, assembly GCF_038039755.1. Taxonomy (NCBI): domain Bacteria; kingdom Pseudomonadati; phylum Bacteroidota; class Flavobacteriia; order Flavobacteriales; family Flavobacteriaceae; genus Myroides; species Myroides sp. C1519. The sequence continues at coordinate 71,397 of NZ_JBBPHM010000012.1, read as the reverse complement.
TAATGATTCATAAATACAAAATTTTATTTGTTACAAAATTGGGTGCAAAAATACAACTTGTTACCTTACAATCCAAATTGATATTTAATTTATTTCAATTTTAATATAAGTAGCAATCTGCCTCTTTTATACCTCAACTATATTTTTAAATTCTACTCTTCTTCTCTTTGAATTTTTTTATCTAACAGTTTCTCTGCATATACATAGATATCTTCAATAGATAAAGCAACTAAATCAACGTGTCCTCTTAACCAGTTCGCATTTAACTCAACAACATCTTCTTCTATATCAAAAAATTCGTCATTGTTTAACGCAATACTTGTTTGATGTGTAGCTGAATAATCAGCTTCTACAAATCCTTCAATCACTTCGTAATCCAAGCTTTTCAAAAGAGCAACTTGTTTTTTCAAAAATGCTTGGTGCTGTTTAGCCCCCATTTTTCCAAGTCCTTCTTCAACTACATCGAAAAATTCATAATCAGCTCCTGAGTTCCATACAATCTGAGAGAAGTTCCCTGTTTCATATTGGTCCAAGTAATAATCTACATAATAACTAACTAAAGCATCGTGATGAATATCCTCGTCAATAGAACCGCCTTCTTCGCGAATTAAGTTGACAACAGAAATATTTGAATAAACAATATCATAATGCTCTTCACTTTTCAACGCTTCATCGAAAACTACTATTTTTAAATTTTTCATATATCCTTTTTTTTATTTACGCTCCATAGTGTAGTAAACAAAAGTACATTTTAAGTTAGTATCACAAAAGATATTCTTATTAAACTTATGTAAATTATATCCTACTATTTCACTATGAACAAGTCCATAATAGCAATTCCTACCATAGCCTTTTTACTTTTTATATATCTTACTTAAAATTGCTCTTTAATAAAAACACAAATTCAATAACTTACAAAACTAATAAAAATCAACATTTGGTGTAACCTTCACAGAACGATAAGCGCCAATTGCTTCAAAACTCTTTAAAATACGCTTCACATTCTCCTTTGTTTTAACAAGAGGAACATTCTGCGGTATTTTAATTAGAATTACTCTTATATATTGATTTCGAATTCTATTAATAGCGGGTTCTTCAGGCCCCAATACAGGAATCCCTAATTGCTCTTTCAAATTATTATACAACCAAAAAGAAGCTTCGCGCAATTTCTCGAAATCTCGATGTTTTAAAGTCAAACGCACTAACCTATAGAATGGTGGGTATTTAAAATTATAGCGCTCATACATTTGTTCTTTATACATTCCGATATAATCATTATTCGTCACTTGTTGAATAATGTTGTGATAAGGATTAAAAGTTTGTATCACTACCCTCCCCTTTTTATCTTGTCTTCCTGCACGCCCTGCTACTTGAACCATCATTTGATAAGCGCGTTCGTGTGCTCTAAAATCGGGGTGATATAAACTATTGTCAGCATTCATAATACCAACTAAATTCACATTGCCAAAGTCAAATCCCTTAGCCAACATTTGTGTTCCCACCAATATATCTATCTGCCTATTTTCAAAGGCTTCTACAATCTTTTCATAACCGTGTTTCCCTCTTGTCGTATCTTGGTCCATACGGCCAATTCGCTTATTGGGAAACAACTCTCTTAACTCCTCTTCTACTTGCTCTGTTCCAAATCCTTTAGTATTCAAATCCACGCTGTGACAACGATAACATTGCTTTGGCATTGGAAGTGTATAACCACAATAGTGGCATCGCAATTCGTTTTTAAACTTGTGATACGTTAAACTCACGTCACAATGAGGACATTCAGGCACAGAACCACACGTCATACATTCTACTACTGGCGAGAAACCTCTTCTATTTTGAAATAAAATCACTTGTTCCTCCAAAGACAAAGCCATATTCATCGCTTCAATCAGATAATCAGAAAAGTGTCCCGTCATCTGTTTTCGCTTGTATTTATCTTTCACATCAACCAAAACAATTTCTGGCAGCACCACATTGGAATAACGTTTTGTCAATTGCACCAAACCATACTTACCTTGTGTAGCATTGTAATAAGTTTCTAAACTTGGCGTTGCTGTACCTAAAATCACTTTCGCTTGGTGTTGCTTAGCTAATACAATAGCAGAATCACGTCCGTGATAACGCGGAGCAGGATCGTGCTGTTTGTAATTCCCTTCTTGCTCTTCATCTACAATAATCAACTGCAAATCTTGAAACGGCAAGAAAATAGACAAACGCGTACCAATAACAATCTTAGCTTTTTCTGATTGGTTCAACACTTGATCCCAAACCTCTAAACGTTCGTTGTGTGAATACTTCGAATTATACACCGCTACTTGGTTTCCAAAATAGTTTACTAAACGCGAAACTAACTGCGTTGTCAATCCTATTTCAGGTACTAAAAACAATATTTGTCCTTCTTGGGCTAAATATTTTTCAAGTAGTTTAATATAAACCTCTGTTTTTCCAGAAGCTGTAACCCCGTGAAGTAACACCACATCTTTCTGCTCAAAATGCTGTCCTATCTCCCACAGTGCTTTACTCTGCTCATCACTTAACTCAATCACATCTTGTTTAGCGTCGCCAAAAATAACCCGGTCTTGATTCAAATAATACTCTTCAAAAACACCTTTATCAATCAAAGCCTTGACAACAGCAGAAGAAGATTCTGACTCCTCTACCAATTGCTTTACTGTAATGGGTTTCTTAGCAACAGCATTCAACTGAAAAAACTTCAACACCATTTCGCGTTGCTTTTCTGCTCGCGATACTAATTGCATTAAATCCGCTAACCCATTCTCAGCCACATAAGGCTCAGCAATTTTCACATAGCGAATTTGTTTAGGTTTATACTTTTCAACCAGTTCTTCTTGTAAGAAAATCATTCCTTTTTCCAACAGAGAATTAATCACTGGAAACACTTTTTTACGATTTAGAATCGCAATAATTTCTTCTACTTTTAATATCGCTTGTTGTTGTAAAGCCTCGTATAACAAATATTCCGAATCATCTAAATCGTCTGGTGATACAGTATTTTTAGGATTATACTGTATTAAAGTCTCACTTTCTAAAAGTAATCTTGAAGGCATAGCACTCCTATATACCTCACCTATTGTACACAAATAGTAAGAAGCAATCCACTTCCACAAATCTATTTGCTTCTGTGTTACAACTGGAGTAATGTCTATGATCTCATTTATCTCCTTGGCTACATATACCTCAGGTACTCTATTGTGCTTTTCGATCACTATAGCTGTATAAACTTTAGACTTACCAAATGGCACAGCAACTCGCATCCCTATTTGGATGAAATCATATTCGGCTTCACTGATCTGATAAGTAAAAGTTGGTTCAACTGCAACAGGAACAATAACCTCAACAAAGTAGTACATCTTCAATTTTCTTTTTAATAAAAACAAAGATAAATAGTTTTAACTCGCTTTCCTCATCAGCACACAGACTTCCTGCGATATATATTAGCAAAATTTACACTATACAAATACTCACTCCTTTTATTGAAGAAAAAAAGGCCATCTTTCGATGACCTTCTTAATATAATTTTTAAAATCTTATTCTGCTTTAACCCAAGTTTGCGTTCTACCTAATAACGATAGTCCTACATACCCTCTTACGTCAAGCTTATCTTTTCCATTTAATTTTACAGTGCATTTATACTGTTTTCCAGATTCCGGATCAGTGATTTTTCCTCCTGTATATTCATCACCTTTTTTCGTTAATCCTTTAATGATTACTAACCCTTCAATTGGTTTACCTTTCTCATCTCCCTCACACTTATCACAAGTTGGATTAGGTTTAGAAGGATTCAACAGTTTTTTTACTTGTCCGTAATACTTACCGTCTTTTTCGTAAATATTGATTATCGACTTCTCTTTTCCTGTATTGTCATCAATAGTCTTCCACTTTCCTACAATACTCTGTGCGTTCATTGATAAAGATACACCCAATACCATTATCAAGCAGGTTAAAAAATTCTTCATATTTCTTTGGATAGTTTAATGGTTATGCTTCAAATATACCTTTTTTTTTGACTTAAGTTTACTTATCGCTAAATTTAATTCAAAACCTAATAATAGGATCATACAGTTAATCCACAGGTAAAACATAACTACCAATAAAGTACCTATTGACCCATATAATTCGTTATAACGGGCAAAACGTAAAACATAAACACTGAACAAATAAGAGGTAAGAATATAAAGAACTGTAGTGAATACAGAACCTATCGAAATAAACGAAACGCGTTTTGTTTCTTTAGCACCAAATTTATACAGAATTGAAGTGGTCATTAAAACAACGAGTAATAAAAAAATACTTCTTGACCATTGTATTAATGTCGAATTTACGTCAAACTTATACATCGCTACTTCTAATACAACGTAAAAAGCTACTGAGAAAATAAGTAAAACTGCTAAGAAAACGGACAATACCAACGCAACTAAATACTGCCTAATAATATTGCGCGAAATTGTAATATGGTAAGACGATTCAAACCCTCCAATTATCGCAAAGACTCCATTGGTCATTAAAAAGATAGACAGCAAGAATCCGGAAGATAATAATGAGCGATAACTATTATTCATAATATCGTGAATAATAGACTCAATTGCTTCAAAGGTGTTAGGAGGAACTGAGTTTTCAATAAACTGCATAAAGTCTAATTGAAAATTATCTAAGGGTATATAAGGTATAAGGTTTAAGATAAATAAAGCAAAAGGAAATAAAGCCATAAAGAAACTGAAAGCAATTGAACCTGCCCGATATGAAAAGGCTCCCTTTACAATTCCTACTAAATACAATTCAATAAGATCGTATAAAGAGTAACCTTCTAAAAAAGAAAAGCGTATCTTTTTTAAAAAGCCAACTACTTTATTTAGTACAGGAATTTTATCTATTTTACTTTCAATCTCTCTCGACATCTTTGCGCTTTGTTATAAAAATACAGAATTATACTTTATAAAAAGTAATCTAACTCTCCTTTTTAACCTTGTTTTACAACACGGCTTTTAAACTTAAATCCATATTATATACTGAATGCGTTAGAGCACCTGAAGAAACATAGTTTACTCCACATAAAGCATATTCTCTAACGGTAGTTTCATCTATATTACCTGAGGACTCCGTTTGACATTGGTTTCCGATTAATTGCACTGCTTCTCTTGTCGTATCATAATCAAAATTATCCAACAAGATACGGTGTACATTGTCACAAGCTAAGATTTGTTTTACCTCATCAATACTTCTTGCTTCAACAATAATCTTAAGATCTTTATTATTGTCTTTTAAATATTGATTTGTCTTTTCAATTGCTTGTTTGATTCCACCTGCAAAGTCTATGTGATTATCTTTCAACATAATCATATCGTATAACGCAAAACGGTGGTTCTCTCCTCCTGCAATTTTTACAGCCCATTTTTCAATTGCTCTAATTCCGGGTGTTGTTTTACGAGTGTCTAATATCTTCGTTCCCGTTCCTTCAAGTAAGTCAACAAACACACGCGTTTTAGTTGCAATAGCACTCATACGTTGCATAGCATTTAAAACTAATCGCTCTGCTTTTAAGATAGATTGTGAAGAACCTGAAACATATAAGACAATATCTCCCACTTTTACAGAAGTACCGTCTTTCACACATTCTTCCACAACTAATGAAGGGTCTACATAATTGAATACCATTTTAGCAAAATCAACTCCAGCTATAATACCGTCTTCTTTTACTAACAACTTTGCTTTTCCTGTTGCAGAAGCAGGAATACACGCTAATGAACTGTGATCTCCATCACCTACATCTTCTCTAATTGCGTTGCGAATAATAATATCTAACTCTGCCTTAAATTGTTCTACTGAAATCATATCAAAAAAATTTGCGATGCTAAAATAAGAAATGTTTAATGAACTCTCCCTTATCTAACATCGCAAAAAATGAATAATGTCTTTTTACTTATCCGATTTGTACGCCAATCATCTTGTAAAATTCTCTTAGAATAGCCGGATGTCCAGGCCAAGCTGGAGAGGTAACTAAGTTTCCATCTACTACCGCTTTATCAGCATCTATTTCTTTGTAAACACCTCCTGCAACTGTAATATCTGGTCCAACTGCTGGATAAGCTGTTAAGGTTCTTCCCTTTAAAACATTTGCTGGTGTCAATACTTGAATACCGTGACAAATAGCTGCTACTGGTAAGTTCTTTTCAAAAAAGTATTGTACAAACTCAATTACTCTATGGTTTAATCTGATGTATTCTGATGATCTTCCTCCACAGATATATAATCCTGCATACTCTTCAATCTTCACTTCATCAAAAGACTTGTTAATTACAAAATTATGACCTCTTGATTCAGCATACGTCTGAAAACCAACAAAATCGTGAATAGCTGTTGCTATAACTTCATTTTTCTTTTTCCCTGGACATACTACATCTACATTCACTCCTACTGAAAGTAGTGCTTGATAAGGTACCATTACTTCATAATCCTCTACGAAGTCTCCTGCTAACATTAAAACTGTTTTTGCCATAATTATAATTTTTAATATTATTTCTTCTAAGATAAGTCATTATTTAAAACTCCAATGTTATTAAATTGTAAAAAAAAAGAAGAAGTTTACCTCATCCATTTTTACTAACTTTATTACTTTAAACACAAAACAAACATTTACTATGAAAACTAAATTCTTAGCTTTTGCAATTTGCTTATTTACGCTTGTTAGCTGTAATCAAAAAGTAACTCCTCCACAAATGGAAACAGTGGACAATTTATACGCAATTGAGGTTCCAGGTACGTTAGCTGTTATGGAAGATTTGTATCCAGAGGCAGATTTACAATATGGAAACACATTTAAACAAGTATTTGTGGTTACTGCACACGAGGCAAAAGACAAAACGGCTTCTTTTGAAGCGTTTACTCAAAAGGCATTGGCTAACTATAATAAAAGACCAAACTACGAAGTAATCAAAGAGGAAGAGGTACGCATTAACGGCATTGCAGGTAAAATGTATGAGTTAAAAATGTCTCAGGGCACAGATCTAATGTTTATGTTACAAGTTGTATTGGATGGTAAAAAAGCAAACTATCAGTTCATTGGATGGACACAAGCGAACAATCAGGCTGCTGAAACAACGAATTTCATCAATACTTTATCTACTTTTAAAGAGATATAATAATTCTTAAAATTAAACTGTAATTAATTGACCACGAGTACTAATTGTCGTACCTTTATTGTACTCTTTTGATAAGAGTTAATATCACTCAATACAAATTAATTAATAAAGTTATCATGAAAAGATTAAACACTATTTTGGCATTAGCAATTACAAGTACAATGTTATTTTCTTGTGGAGAAAAAAAAGCTGATAACGCTACAACTGCACCTGAAACTACTACTGAGGCGCCAGCTGAAACAGCAGAAGTTCAAGGAGTACAAGTTACAATCACAGCTGACGACGCTATGAAATTCAGCCAAAATGAAATCCGTGTTCCTGTTGGAGAAAAAGTTACTTTAACTTTAAAACATACTGGAAAAATGGACAAAGCTATTATGGGACATAACTGGGTATTATTAAAACCAGGTACTGAATTAGCAGCATTTGCTGAAGAAGCTGCTAAAGCTACTGAGACAGATTATATCCCTGCTGAAGGAAAAGAAAACATTGTTGCTCACACTAAAACATTAGGTGGTGGACAATCTGATACAATTGAATTCACAATTACTGAAGCTGGTACTTATGATTTCTTATGTTCATTCCCTGCTCACTTCGCTATGATGCAAGGAAAATTAATTGCTGAATAGTCAATTCTATACAAAGCATATATGAAACAGGTTACTTCGGTAGCCTGTTTTTTTTGTCTTATTACTTCAAAAAGTACTGTTTCAAACGACAATCACGTCACTCTATTACTTGTTATTAGTCTAAATAAGCTTTTTACACATCCCTAATTTATGGTTAAGAACACTAAGCATATCACATATAAATAAGCTAAAAAACATTAAAATCTCACTCATCTACTTTTTTCATAAACAATCTCATTTAACCATCTTTATTATTATAAATGGAAACACTTCATTTTAAGAAGCTTATTTTTCTGATACATTGTTTCTTATCTGTAAGAATTGTACATTTGAACTAATTAAAATAAGCATTAAAATGAAAAAAATCGTATTATCATTAGCTGTTATAGCTACAATGACTCTTGCGTCTTGTGGTAACAAAAACGCAGATAAAGTAACAACTACTACTGAACAAGAAGTTGCGACTGAAAAAGGAGAAAAATTCAACGTAAACCTTACTGATAGTTATGTAACTTGGAAAGTAGGACACAAAGGTGGATTAGACCCAAGATTCGGTAAAATCTCTCTTCAATCTGGAGATATTGCTGTTGACGCTTCTGGTTTAAACGCTGGTAACTACGTAATGGATATGAATACAATTGCTGTAGATAGAGAATCTGTAAGCAAAGATGAAGATGTTGCTAAATTAGAAGGTCACTTAAAAAATGCTGACTTCTTTGACGTAGAAAAATACCCTACTGTTGCATTTGCAATCACTAAAGTAGAAGATTTTGATGCTACTAAAAATGAAAGCAAAATTGAAGGAGCTAACAAATTAGTTAGTGGAAACTTAACTATTTTAGACAACACTGTGAACATTACTTTCCCAGCTAAAGTAACTATCGCTGATGGTAAAACTACTGTTGAAGCTAACTTCGTAGCACAACGTACTGACTGGGGTATCAAATTTGGTACTGTTGATAAAACAGGTGCTGCTATTACTCCTGCTGAATGGGGAATTAGCCAAGATATGGAAATTGGAATTCACTTAGTTGCAGATAAAGTAACTGAATAATTCTTCAATTATACAATTTTTAGACAGAGCCACTCATATCGAGTGGCTTTTCTTTTGGCATTCTCTCATAGAATACACGCCTTGTTTTAAAAGAAATAAGTAACTTTGTAGTTCTTACATAAAAGGATTAAACAATTTTATAGTTTTTACAATAAAACTAAAAGCAACAGAAATAAGATTATGAAACATTTTGATATAGTGATAGTAGGTGGAGGTCCAATAGGGATAGCTTGCGGACTAGAAGCAAAAAAACAAGGGTTATCACACCTGATTGTTGAAAAAGGCTGTTTAGTTAATTCACTATATAATTATCCTGCTAATATGCAGTTCTTCTCTTCTTCTGAATTATTAGAATTAGATAACATTCCTTTTATCAGTATTGAAAAGAAGCCTCGTCGTAACGAAGCTTTAGAATACTACAGAAGAGTTGCATCTTTTAATGAATTAAACCTTCACTTATTTGAGCAAGTTTTAAGTGCTGACAAAAATAGCGAAGGACAATTTGAGGTAAAAACATCAAAAGATACTTACTTAGCTTCAAACGTTATTGTAGCTACAGGTTTCTACGACTTACCTAACAAATTGAATATTCCTGGTGAAGACTTACCAAAGCTTACACATTACTATAAAGACCCTCACTTCTACGCGAATATGAATGTAGTTGTTGTTGGGGCAAGTAACTCATCTGTTGATGCTGCATTAGAGTGCTACAGAAAAGGTGCTAAGGTTACAATGGTAGTTAGAGATAAAGAAATAAGTTCTCACGTAAAATACTGGGTTAAACCAGATATTGAAAATAGAATTGCAGAAGGAAGTATCAAAGCTTTATTTGAAAGTAACTTAACTTCTATTCAACCTAATTCGGTAACAGTTCAAACTCCTGAAGGAGAAGTTGAACTTGACAACGACTTCGTTTTAGCATTAACGGGGTACCGTCCGAATTTTGACTTTTTAAATCAATTGGGAGTGGAAATTGCAGATACGCAAGATAGAACTCCTATATATAATACAGAAACTATGGAAACGAATGTACCTAATTTATATTTAGCAGGTGTAGTATGCGGTGGACTAAACACGCACACTTGGTTTATAGAAAATTCTCGAATTCACGCTGTTTCTATTCTTACACACATCATCTCGAAATATCGATATCGTCGATATTAGGACTTGCATTCCTTACAAATCCCTTTGGCTACAACTTCTATATCATCTAACTGAAACCCTTGTGGTATTTCTATTTTAGGTATAGAAACTTGTGTTAGACAAATTGTCTTTTTGCATTTATTACACACAAAATGTAAATGAGTATCGTGGTGTTTATCTTCATCACATCCCTGAGAACATAATGCATATTGAGTAACGTTATTCGTAGTAATACTGTGAAGTAATCCTTTGCTTTCAAACGTTTTTACTGTCCGATAAATCGTAACTCGATCAGATTGGTCGAAACTTGCTTCGATATCTGCCAATGACACTGCTCCGTCTTGTTGTTTTAAATATTTTAAAACTAATAACCGCATTGCAGTAGGCTTTATCTTTTTTTCCTCCAATATGTTTTCTAATGTATTCATACTTCACATTTTTATATAAGCAAATATAAACAATGTTTAACCGAGAATAAACCCCATCCTTTTAGGTGTAAAAATATCTATTCTTAGCCAATTCCCCCAACATTAATTAAAGAAAATAAACAACTATTAGTATTATTATAAAAAATAAAAACATATATTTATTTTTTCACAATACTATAAACTAAAACATAACAAAAAGTGAATAGTAAAATTATTGGAAGTATCCTAATCATTGCTGGTACAGCAATTGGAGGAGGAATGTTAGCAATGCCAATTATCTCGTCGGGAGTTGGCTTTCCTGGTATAACGTTAATTATGGTTTTAATATGGTTAGCTATGTGCTATACCGCAATTTTATTGGTTGAAACCTACCGATATAATAATCCTGATGACGGATTGAGCACAATGACTTATAAATATTTAGGTAAGGCAGGTTCTATCGTTACAGGTATAAGTATGCTTACGTTAATGTATGCATTGGTTAGTGCTTATATAGCTGGTGGTAGTGATATCTTACGACTTAACCTTAGCAAATGGTTAGACATTGAGCTAACACCGCAAGCAACAGCTTTAATCTTCACTATCCTTTTTGGGGGTATTGTTGCCTTAGGTGCTCGTGTGGTTGATTTTGCTACGAAATGGCTATTCTTAATCAAATTAGGATTCCTATTGATCATTGTACTAATTATGTTTGGATATATCCGAATTGAAAACTTATTGCAATTACCAATGGAAAGAGCCTTAGTATTCTCTTCTATTCCTGTTATATTCACTTCTTTTGGTTTTCACATCGTAGTGCCAAGTTTAGTGAAATACTTAGACGGAAACTTAAAGGATTTAAAGAAAGCTTTTGTTTATGGTAGTTTATTGCCTTTGATTGTTTACATCATCTGGCAATCGTCAATCTTAGGAAGTATAAATCCACAAGTATTCTTTGACATCATACAAGAAAACAAAGGATTAGAAGGAATGATTAAAGCTGTTAGTACAGTTTCTCAATCAAACTGGCTACAAATACCGATTAACGTATTTACTGCAGCGGCAATATTAACCTCTTTTTTAGGTGTTGCCCTTGCCTTATTTGATTATATAAAAGATTTAGCAAAGAAAAAATCATTTTCTAAACGCCCTTTTATAATTTATCTAATTACTTTTATTCCTCCTCTACTTTTTGCATTATACTATCCTAAAGGATTTGTTGTTGCTTTAAGTTATGCAGCAATATCCGTAGTAATTACATCGCTTTTTATACCAATTTTAATGTATATCAAAGTAAAGCAAGAAAGAAAAGAGAAAATCTCTTTCTTTCAAAAGATAGCTTTCACATTAATTATGGCATTTGGAATAGCTATTTTAATTATTCAAACATTAATGACAATGGGAAAACTCCCAATATTAGACTAATGAAAACAAAACACACAGATCAACTCAATTTAATTTAAAAAAGAAAAAATAATGCAAAGAATTATCGGAAGTATCCTTATTGTAGCAGGGACTACAATTGGAGCAGGAATGTTAGCAATGCCAATTATATCAGCAAATGTAGGTTTTAGCTTTATGGCTTTAATCTTATTCTGTATCTGGTTTGCTATGTTTTATACTTCTATACTTCTTGTTGACGTATATAAATATAATTCGCCTAACGACGGACTAAATACCCTTACCATAAAGTATCTTGGTAAACCTGGTGCAATTGTTACAGCAATTAGTATGCTAACCTTAATGTATGCTTTAGTGAGTGCATATATCACTGGAGGTGGAGAAATACTTAGAACAAACTTAGAACTGTGGTTAGAGAGAGAAATATCTCCTCAAATTACGGCTGTGTTGTTTGCTGTTATGTTTGGTGGTATTATCGCGTTTGGAACAAGAATAGTTGATATAAGTACAAAGATTGTATTTAGTATTAAACTACTGTTTTTATGTATTGTAATCGGTTTATTACTGCCTAAAATTGAAGCAGCACACTTAGCCTTTACGCCCACAACTGCTTTACCGGTATTAGCGACAATACCAGTAGTATTTACCGGATTTGGTTTCTATGTAGTTATTCCAAGTTTAGTAAAATACTTAGATGGGAACTTAAAACAATTAAAATGGGTGTTCTTCATCGGAAGTATTATTCCATTGGTATTGTACTTAATTTGGGAACTTACAATTTTAGGAAATATCGAAAGCACAGCTTTTAATGTTATATTACAAGAAAACTCAGGGCTTGAGGGATTACTAAAAGCGATTCGTAAAATACAAGATTCAAATGTAATTAAAGTTGCTTTCAACATATTTGCGGCGGCAGCTATTCTAACATCGTTCTGGGGAGTAGCACTTTCTTTAAGTGATTACATCAAAGATTTAGGGAAAAACAGACCAATGGTAAACCATAGTATATCGGCAACTTTATTGACTTTTATACCGCCTTTAATGTTTGCTCTTTTCTACCCTGATGGATTTATTATTGCCTTAGGATATGCTTCCGTTTCGTTAGTAATCTTAGCCTTAGTAATGCCTATGTTAATGCTTAAAAAAGCACAACAACAAGCAGGTGAACAGCAACCTATTTTACAAAAGATTGCTTTTGTTTTCTTATGGGGATTATCTGCTTTGATTATTGTACTACAAGGGTTAATGGTCGCTAAAATATTACCAGCGTATTAAGAAAACATATACGCTGTGATGAACCGACTTAATCTACATTAAGAAATTTGTAGATTAAGTCGGTTTTTTATTTATAAACCACACAATACCAATACCTTTACTATTATTAATTAAAAACAGTACAGTATGAAAAGTATAATTTTAATAGGAGCAACAGGATATGTGGGACAAGCTTTGTTAGCTGAATTCACAGAGAGAGGTTTTCAAGTAAATGCAATTGCTCGAAATACGCAAAACATTCCGAGTACTCGATTAGTTACGCCAATCGAAATGGATGTAACTAAAGATCACCAATTAGAAAACATCCTAAAAGAAGGAGACATTGTAGTTAGTGCTTTCAACGCTGGATGGACAAATCCAAACTTATATGACGATTTTACAAAAGGTGTGAATGCTATTCACCAAGCTGTAAAAAATTCAAATGCAGATCGATTAATCGTAATTGGAGGAGCTGGTACTTTATATGTAAAATCAGATTTACAATTAGTAGATACTCCTGAATTCCCAGCAGCTATCAAACCAGGTGCTACAGCAGTACGCGATTATTTCCAAAACACTTTATCAAAAGAAACAGCATTCAAATGGACGTATTTTAGCCCTGCTATTAAAATGAAACCTGGAAATGCAGGAGAGCGAACTGGTCATTATAGATTAGGGGTAAACAGCCCAGTATTTGATTGTGAAAACAGAAGTAGAATCTCCGTTGAAGATGTAGCAGTAGCTATTGCAGACGAAATTACAACACCTCAATTTATAAACAGACAGTTTACTATTGGATACTAAAACAAAAAAGGAGCTCAATTGAGCTCCTTTTATTTTCTATAACTATGCCTCTTTTGAAATAATATAACGCACTACGTGCTCTGCTGAATGCAATCCAAATAAAGCAGGCATCCAACTATTTGTACCAAAAAACGACTTTTTAAAGTTTTTTCCGTCTGTCATTTTTAAGCTACTCTCATCTGGTTTCTCTGTTGAAAAAACTGCTTTTACGCCTGATGAGATACCTTCTTTTTTTAAACGCTTGCGGATTTGTTTTGCCAACGGACAAACATCCGTTTTAGCTATGTCTTTAATCACAATTTTGTTCGCTTGCATTTTACCACCTGCTCCCATATTGCTGATTACTTTTACTTTCTTACGCTTAGCTGCTAAAATCAAATTAACTTTTGGCGTTACACTGTCAATACAATCCAACACATAATCAAAATCTTCTGTTACAATTTCGTGTGCTCTTTCTGGAGAGATAAACTCCTCTATACGCGTTAAGTTCAATGCAGGATTAATATCCATCAATCTATCTCCTACTACTTGTACTTTTGGCATTCCTACTGTAGAGTGCAATGCTGGCAACTGTCTATTTATATTGGTAATATCAACAGTATCTCCATCTACAATTGTCATTGTTCCTACGCCTGCTCTTGCTAAAAACTCAGCAGCAAATGAACCAACTCCTCCTAATCCTACAACTAACACTTTTGCATTTTGTAGTTTTTGTAACCCTTCTTCCTTAAACAGTAATTCTGCTCTTTCTTGCCAAACCGCCATCTATTATTAACGTTTTAATCAGCTTAACGCTGTAATTATATATTAAATATCTCTCTAAAATTCGCTTCTATTTGTGCTTCAATATCTGGTGCTACTGTCATTGCTTTATGATAAACAGCTTCTATACTTACATCCTTTGCATCATCGGTTTCTAAAAACACCTTCTCTTTAGGCATTGCTTGGAATACCTCAACTAATGCAGGTTTGCTTAATAAGACTTTGCCAAATGACAGATAAAAACCGTTCTTGATTAAGCTATCTGCTACTTGTTTGTTCTTATTAAACCCGTGAACAATCAGTGGTACAGAAATATGCAACTCTTTTTTTAAAGCAATAACTTCTTGATAGGCTGAAACGAGGTGCAAAATTACTGCTTTTTTGTACTTTTCTGCAAGTAGTAATTGCGCTGAAAACACTTTTATTTGCAGTTCTAACGGAATAGCTATCTTTTTATCTAAACCACACTCTCCTATCGCTAAGCAGTTTGCTTGTAATAACTGTTCTTCTAAAACAGGTAATTCCTTCTGCCAACTTGTTTCTTCTATATACCACGGATGTATTCCTACAGAATAATGAGGAACTGCAACATTTACTTGCATAGGATATTGATTTACTATTTCAATTCCCTCAAATAAATTAGTTGAATGATGTGTATGTAAGTTGATTTTCATTAATGCGAATATAAAAAAATGCCTCTAAAAAGAAATACTCTTTAGAGGCATAAATTTTAAAACAACAAGTTGTTTCTATTATTTCAATCCAGCTAAGCTGTGTTCAATAGTTGCAATCTTAGCTAAAGCATCTGCTTCTTTCTTTTTCTCGTTATCAACAACTTGAGCAGGCGCACCACTAACGAATTTCTCATTAGATAATTTTCCTTGTACTGAACGCAAGAAACCTTTTAAGTATTTCAACTCTTCTTCCAATTTAGCTACTTCTTCTTCTAAATTCACACTTCCTGTAACTGGAATAAAGTACTCATTAGAATTAACACGGTAAGACAATGCACCACTTACTTGCTCTGTTACATATTCGATTACCTCAACATTTCCTAATTTAGAAATGATAGTATCAAAATAAGTTGAAGCCTTTTCGTTGTTTATTACTTTTAAATCGATAGTCTCTTTAAAAGAAATATTCTTGTCTTTACGAATTGTTCTAATACCAGCGATAACCTCAGTAGCAAACTCAAACTCTTTAATCAAGTTTTCGTCAAACTCTTTAATTGCAGGCCAAGCAGATACTACTAATGCGTCTTCTGCTGTACGCTCGCTGATGTGTTGCCAAATTTCTTCTGATAAGAAAGGCATAAATGGATGTAACAACTTCAAGTTAGCCTCTAACAATTCAATTGTTTTATTGAATGTTTTAGCGTCAATTGGTTGTTGGTATCCTGGTTTAATCATCTCTAAGAACCAAGAACAGAAATCATCCCATACTAATTTATAGATAGCCATTAAAGCATCTGAAATTCTGTATTTTTCAAAGTGGTCTTCAATCTCCACTAATGTTTTTTGCAATTTAGCTTCGTACCACGCTAAAGAAACTTTAGCTGATTCTGGTTGCTCTAATGTTTCAGAAACTTCCCATCCTTTTACTAATCGGAATGCGTTCCATACTTTATTTGTAAACGCTTTACCTTGGTTACAAAGTTCTTCGTCAAACAAGATATCATTTCCTGCAGCAGCAGATAACAATAATCCAACACGAACACCATCAGCACCAAACTTCTCAATTAATCCTAATGCATCTGGAGAGTTTCCTAATGATTTAGACATCTTACGGCGTTGAGCATCTCTTACAATACCTGTGAAGTACACATTAGTAAATGGTTTTTTACCAGTGTATTCATATCCAGCCATAATCATACGAGCAACCCAGAAGAAGATAATATCCGGTCCTGTTACTAAATCATTTGTAGGATAATAGTAATTAAACTCGTCATTCTCTGGTTTAGAAACTCCATTGAATACTGCCATTGGCCATAACCAAGAAGAGAACCAAGTATCTAAAGCATCGTCATCTTGTTTTAAATCAGCAACAGTTAAGGCAGCATTACCTGATTTAGTTTTTGCTAATTCAACTGCTTGTTCAATTGTTTCTGCAACAACGAAATCTTCTTTTCCAGCTCCGTAATAGAAAGCAGGAATTTGGTGTCCCCACCACAACTGACGAGAGATATTCCAATCGCGGATGTTCTCTAACCAGCTTCTGTACGTATTGTTATAACGACTTGGGTATAACTTTACATCTTCTGTTTCCATAACAGCAGCTAAAGCAGGTTTAGCTAAATCTTCCATTTTCAAGAACCATTGGTCTGAAAGTCTTGGTTCGATAACTGCTTTTGTACGCTCAGATGTACCAACGTTATTGATATAATTTTCTACTTTGTCTAACGCACCGATAGAAGCTAATTCGTCTTCAATCTCTTTACGTACAACAAAACGGTCTTTCCCTTTATAATGTAAACCTAAATCATTTAAAGTAGCATCTTCATTAAAGATATCAATGATCTCTAAATTGTGTCTTTCTCCTAAATCTTTATCGTTTACATCGTGTGCAGGAGTTACTTTTAAACATCCTGTTCCGAATTCCATATCAACGTATTCGTCAAAAATAATTGGAATAACACGGTTACAAATTGGAACGATAGCTTTCTTACCTTTTAAATGAGTATAACGCTCATCATTTGGGTTAATACAGATAGCCGAATCCCCTAAGATTGTTTCAGGACGAGTAGTTGCAATAACTAAATAATCCTCAGATCCTTCAATTTGGTATTTTAAGTGGTACAATTTACCTTGGCGTTCTTCATAGATAACCTCTTCATCAGAAAGCGTAGTTTTAGCTTCTGGATCCCAGTTAACCATTCTGTACCCTCTATAAATCAACCCTTTGTTATATAAATCAACAAAAGACTTAATCACTTGTTCTGACATCTCAGGATCCATTGTAAACTTCGTACGGTCCCAATCACAAGAACAACCTAATTTTTTAAGTTGCTCTAAAATTACTCCACCATACTCTTCAGTCCAATCCCAAGCGTGTACTAAAAACTCTTCGCGTGTTAAATCGTTCTTATTGATTCCCTGCTCTTTCAATTTAGCGACGACTTTAGCTTCAGTAGCGATAGAAGCGTGATCCGTTCCAGGTACCCAACAAGCGTTAAGCCCTTTTAAACGTGCACGACGAATTAATACATCTTGAATTGTATTGTTTAACATATGCCCCATATGTAATACTCCAGTCACGTTTGGTGGCGGAATTACAATTGTGTAAGGCTCTCTATGATCAGGTGTTGAATGAAAATACTTATTTTCCATCCAGTACTGATACCACTTTTGCTCTACTTGCTTAGCGTCGAATTGTGCAGGTATTGTCATTATACTATTAATTTTACTTGTTTTTAACATTTCTTCAATGCCTTAGCAACATAAACTATACATTGCTTTACATTTAAACAAAAGGTACATAAATTTTTTTTACGTATCTTTGTAGTATGCAAAAATAGTGGATTACAAATCAATTACAAAAAATTACTTTCTTAGATTGTAAGTATAATTAACTTGTTTGTTTTCCGAAAATTTATAAATTTACATAACACGAAAATAATAGACAATGAAAAAAATGTTAGCATTATTAGTTTTGGTATTGACAAGTGCAATTACATTCGCACAAAACGGACCAAAAATCGAGTTTAAAGCAGAGAATAACACAATTGACTACGGAACTGTTGTAAAGGGTAAAGACAATGGTGTTAGAACTTTTGAGTTTACTAACATTGGAGACGAACCTCTTATCATCACAGCTGTACGCTCTACTTGCGGATGTACTGTACCTTCTAAACCAGAAGAACCAGTATTACCAGGACAAAAAGGAAAAATTGATATTAAATACAATATGGCTCCTGGAAAAATTAGTAGAACAATCACTGTTGAATCTAATGCAACGAACTACATCAATGGTGTAGTAGCTTTAAGAATTAAAGGTGAGGTTGTAACAAACTAAGCACAGAATAAACAAGTATAAAAAGAGGACTTATCGCAATGATAAGTCCTCTTTCTTTTTAACCGCTTTGAACAGATAGTACTTTTTCTATAAAGTTTAAGTACAACAAAAAAGGGACTACCTCAGCTATTGAAGTAGTCCCTTTATATTTTATGTCGTATTCTTTTTATTGTTTAAAGAAAATATTATTAGCAATAGCCTTTTCTAAATTCTTAACTTCCTTAACCTGAACTTTAGATTCAAATCCGCGTATATGCTTTGTATGGTGAATATCAGAACCAACAAAATCAATCATATCGTTGTTCAATAAATAATTGGCAGCCTCTAATACGTGTCCCCCATAATATCCTGTGGTCGATAACAAATTCATCTGAAACTGACAACCAGACTTTTTCAACTTCTTATACATCTCTAAGTTTCCGTGATAAAAGTTGTAACGCTCAGGGTGAGCTAATACAATATTATATCCGTTTGACTTTAAATGAAATAAAATATCCATTAATTGAATAGGTGGATTCACATAAGACATCTCAACAAGAACATAATTATCTTTTAACGTAAGCAGTTGTTCTGTTTCAATTCGCTTCAGAAAACTCTCATCCATCATATACTCAGACGCCACTCTTAACTTTAAAGACTCTGCCTCACTTGCTAAAACCGTTTTAACCTCATCATACTTAGCCAATATTCCTTCTTTGGTGTTATCCCATACTAATGGTGTTGTATGCGGTGTAGTAATCGCCTGATCAAATCCTAAAGATTTCATCGCACTAATTATAGTTTTAGTGTCCTCTTGCGTCTGTGCCCCATCGTCAATACCAAACATCAAATGCGAGTGAATATCAACAAAGTTATTCGGAATAAGGTCTTTTAATACAGGTTTTGATTTAAAAAATGAAAACATAGCTCTTTTCTTTTATTTACAATTTTATTTGGCCATTACCCAACTTCTACTACTTCTCATATCAATAGCTAAACTAACTACTGTTAAGAAGAAAAGTGGCAAGGTTACAATTAGTTTTTCACTTGATAAGTTTAAAACTACATACAAAAATAAGGAAACAAATAGTAACATTTGTACAATCTTCAAAATGATATACTTTCTTCTAACAAATGGAAGCACCAAAAATAATGGGCTACATAGCAAAATGGTATTATTACTTAAAAGCTCTGAATGCAAAGAGTAAAAGCCTACTGCGAAAAAGAAAACACCTAATACCCCCATTAGAATGAAATAAGCATTTCTAACCATTTGAAACGTATTCAAATACGTTAGCAATAAAACAACGGCACTAAATAACCAAATTGTATTCCACCACACACCTTTATTCTCTTCCTTTTTGTTTTCCTCTAAAACGGTAAAAGTTTCCTTTACCAATGGCTTCCCGTCAATTGTAGTTTCAGCAATCCCCTTCATCAACTTATCGGGTAAAAACAATGAAGTTGACTTTTGGTCAACCTTTGAACCAAAAATAAGGTTGATCCCTAACAACTCGAAATATCTACTCTTTAAGTAAGTGTTCAAAATAGTTCTATACTCTTCGCGATTTCCCTCAATATCTGTATTCAACGGTTTAGAAAGATTATGGTTTAAAATATCCCCTACTTTAGTTGTACAGTTTTGGTCAATAAACTTATACACGTAGTATTTATTCTCTTCTTTCAGCGAATTGTTTAGCTCTTCCCAAATAGCTTGTTTCTGCTCTTGTGACAAATTAAGCACTTGTTCATAAACAGCGCGATTGTCATAATAGTACCCTACTAAAAAATTCTTGTAAGTAGAATAATCAGCAAAATAAAGTAAATCCCCTTTTACAAACTTTCCGTAGAAGTTAGGTGTAGAAAAGTCAAACATTCCGTAGTTATACACTCTGTCAATTCCCTCCATCGGGTCATTTACTCTAATTGCAGTATGCCCAAACAAAGAATACAGTTCATCTCCTACCCCACAAGTTAACACCGTTATCTCTGCTCGCTCAGAAAGCGCTCGCTCATTTGCAAATACAGCTTGCCCTATCCAAAAAAACAAAAACAAGTACAGTATATTTCTCATTATTTATCTAATTTATTGTGTAAAAATAGTGTTTATCTGTCGTTTTTAATCGACTTTACGAATCTACAAATAAGAAAAAACAAACGAATCCTTTTTCACAAAAAAACAACAATATCAAATGAACGAATACTAAAGTATAAAGTACCCTTTCATACAGCTTACCACCTCTTTAATTATATTGCCTAAATAAATTCATAAGTATATGCTAACCAATACCCTTATAAAGTATATTTTCACTTTCAAACCTATTTTTATTATAGTCTACAAAAAGTAATCACTGCTAAAAGTGCGATAATTACTAACTTTATGATACATTTGCACCATATTAAATAGATAAACTAAGCGATTTGCTCAGTTTTTAAACTTTAGATATTTATGAAAAAACATATTCCTAATATTATTACGCTACTTAATTTATTATCTGGATTAATTGCGTGTGTTTATGCCTTTGACGACAATATTCATATGGCTTTCTTATGGGTGTGTATCGGAATATTTTTTGATTATTGGGATGGATTTGTAGCTCGCCTTTTAAATGTAAAAAGTGAATTAGGACTACAATTAGATTCTTTAGCAGATATGGTAACAAGTGGTGTAGTTCCAGGTTTAGTTGTTTACAAACAATTAGCTAATATTCAAGCTAACCAAGAATTATACAACCTAACACCTGAGACATATTATATGGGAGTGGTTCCTTATTTAGGATTCATTATCACATTAGGAGCTGCATATAGATTAGCGAAGTTCAATATTGATACACGTCAAACAGATTCATTTATTGGATTGCCAACTCCTGGTAATGCTTTATTTATTTTAAGTTTACCAATGATTATATCAACAACAGATAACGAAACAGTAATCTCTGTATTAAGTAATCCTTACTTATTAGTTATCTTGAGTATTTTAAGTGCTATCATTATGAATGCTGAATTACCATTATTCTCATTAAAAATAAAACCAGGTAATATTGGAGCTTATAAATTACAGATTGGTTTTGTAATCGCATCACTTATACTATTAATAGCATTACAATATTTAGCAATACCGATTATCATTTTGGTTTACATCCTTCTTTCAATTATAAAGAATGTAACTTCAAAACAAACAGTATAACAAAAGAGGATATGATAGACATCATATCCTCTTTTTATTTTATAAACAATTGATAATTAAAATAGTACATTTTGTAAACTATTAAAATTCTTTTTCAAAACAGCATTTATAAAAAAGTTTTGGCATAGTAATTGAACTATACTTGAAAACTTTTTTTTCATACTACTTTTTTTTTGCCCTATACTACTTACCCCAATTTGTATAGGGCTTTTATTTTTTAAAAAGTGTACATCTACACGTAGGAATAGCTATCAAGGTACAAATAATAGCTGCTTTATATTTCCTTTTTAGTACACGTTTACCTCATAAATTTCAAAATAATATAGCTCTGTTAAACACGAAATAATACTCTTTTGTGGGTTTTATTTTGAGTGTATGTATACTGTATGTATACTCCTTGTATAGTCAATGTATAAAAACTATGTAAAAGTTTACAAGCAATATACATAGCATATAGAGACAATATACATATACCTACAATATGATTACCAAAACTTATGTACTCGATTAATAAAAATCTGCATTTTTAATTCTAATATATACTCACTTATAAAATTCATTTATCAAGTACTAAACTCTATTTTACTTGATAAAAGCATCCTTTACTTTATACAATTGTCCCAGTCAAAAGCAATTGTAAAAAGTATCAAAAGGATAACAAAAGATACTTTTCTCCTCATTTTTAGAACATAAAAAACATTATACTGCTTATAATTAAAAAAAAACTTTCATTTGCAACCAATTCGTCAAACCAAACATAAATAACTAAAAATCAACACATAACAAATTAATAAAAAGATAATTATTAATCACAATTGATGTTTATTTTGAATTATTTTCAGTATTAACATTGGAATAAGATTTTTTTATATATTTTTAACAAAACATAATTTAAACAACATGCTTAATAATTTAGACCCAACTATTATTACCTTCTCAATCTATTTGGTTGCCGTTTTAGGTATTGGAATAATAGCTTACTTACGCACTAAAGACTTTTCTGATTACATTTTAGGAGGTCGAAGTTTCGGGCCATTAGTTACTGCTCTTTCAGCTGGAGCATCAGATATGTCAGGATGGCTTTTAATGGGCTTGCCTGGAGATATCTATAAATTTGGATTATCTCGTAGCTGGATTGCTATTGGATTACTGATTGGAGCTTATTACAACTGGAAACTTGTAGCAGGAAGACTACGCGTTCACACAGAAGTAAAC
Organism: Myroides sp. C1519; assembly: GCF_038039755.1. Lineage (NCBI taxonomy): Bacteria > Pseudomonadati > Bacteroidota > Flavobacteriia > Flavobacteriales > Flavobacteriaceae > Myroides > Myroides sp. C1519. The sequence goes on along the minus strand of NZ_JBBPHM010000012.1, from coordinate 48,394 downwards.
AATAATGCTTTAACATTACCTGACTTCTTTCACAATCGATTCGGTAGTGATGGTAAAGTAGTAAAAACAGTAGCAGCTATTACAATTTTATTCTTTTTCACTATTTACTGTGCCTCTGGAATGGTAGCTGGTGCAAGGTTATTTGAAACCTTATTCCACATGGAATACATCAATGCACTATACTTAGGAGCATTAGCAACAATAGCATATACATTTATTGGTGGATTCTTAGCTGTAAGCTGGAGTGATACAATTCAAGCCTCATTAATGCTATTCGCTTTAATTTTAACACCGATTATGATTGTGATGCATATGGGAGGTTGGGATTCAATCGTTACTTATACAGAACAAGCGTCTTTATTAACATCGATCCCTTATAGAAGTTTCACACATAATGTTGAGTTTATCGCTATTATTAGTGCTGCTGCTTGGGGATTAGGATACTTTGGACAACCACATATTCTTGCTCGTTTTATGGCAGCTGATAGTGCTAAAACAATGCGTAAAGCAAGAAAAATAGGAATGACTTGGATGGCATTATGTCTTGGAGGAGCTGTAACTATTGGTTACTTAGGAATTAGCTACTTCCAAAAAAATCCTGACCAAGCAAGTGTTGTTAGTACTGACAATGAAATGATTTTCATTGAACTTATCAAACACTTATTTAATCCTTGGGTAGTTGGTGTTTTACTTTCTGCTATTCTTGCCGCAGTAATGAGTACTTTAAGTTCGCAACTTTTAATGTCTTCGAGTACACTAACACAAGATTTCTATAAAGCGTATTTCAGAAGAAGCGCAAGCCAAAAAGAGTTAGTATGGACAGGAAGACTTACTGTTCTTTTAATTTCTTTTGTTGCAATCTTAATTGCTTATGACCCAAATAGTAAAATCTTAGCTTTAGTAGCTCACGCGTGGGCAGGATTTGGTGCTGCTTTTGGACCAGCAATCTTATTCATCTTATTCTGGAAAAGAACAACTGGTATTGGAACTTTAGCAGGTATTACAGTTGGAGCATTAACTGTTGTTTTATGGCCTATTTTATTTGGTACAACAGTATATGAAATCATTCCAGGATTTATATTCAGTTCAATCGCTATTTATTTAGTATCAAAATATGGAAAACAATCAAGTGAAGAAATGCAAAACAAATTTGTGGAAGCAGATGCAATTTATCACCGTGAAAAATAATTGTTAGAATTATATATATTTCTTATTTCTAAAATCCCAAAGACGCTAATGTCTTTGGGATTTTTTTATGCACTTATAAAATGAAATACGATTCATATAACTGAATAATTGTCTAACCAAAACAAAACTGATAACTTTGCTGTCTCTTTAAATACAATCATGCAGACAACAACTCCAGTACATCCTATCTATAACTTACAGTTTATCTTAGTTTGTTTAAGTTCACTATTATTCTCAGCAAGTTTTAATATGCTTATTCCTGAACTTCCAGATTACTTATCAGGATTAGGAGGAGCAGAATACAAAGGATTAATCATTGGATTGTTTACCATTACAGCAGGTATCTCACGACCTTTTAGTGGAAAACTAACGGATAAAATTGGTCGTGTGCCTATTATGGCGATAGGTTCTGTGGTATGTTTCGTATGTAGTTTACTATATCCAATCTTGACATCTGTATCCGGTTTTTTATTCCTGCGTTTATTACACGGTTTTTCTACTGGTTTTAAACCAACAGCAACTGCGGCTTATGTTGCAGATATTGTACCGAAAGAACGCTGGGGAGAAGCGTTGGGACTTCACGGAATATGCTTTAGTACCGGAATGGCAATTGGTCCTGCTATTGGTAGTACCATCAAAATATATACTTCAATAAACTTTTTGTTTTACACCTCTGCTCTATTTGCATTATTGTCTATTATCATCTTATTAAATATGAAAGAGACATTGAAAGACAAAGAGAAACTTTCTTTTAAAATGTTCAAACTAACAAAGAAAGATATATTTGATATTGGTGTATTCCCAGCAGCATTTGTAACGTTTATGTCGTACATCGCTTATGGTGTAATCCTTACTTTAATACCCGATTGGACTGGACACTTAGGTTTAGAAAATAAAGGGATATTCTTTATGATTTTTACCATTTCCTCACTACTTGTACGTTTTGTAGCAGGTAAAGTATCTGATAAATATGGTCGTGTATTAATTATCAATATTGGATTAATTCTACTATTTGCATCTTTAATGATTATTGGTTTTTATGAGTCAGTATCAGGACTTTATATGGGAGCATTTATGTATGGAATTTCTTTAGGAATCTTATCTCCTGCTTTAAATGCGTGGACAATAGATTTTAGTAATCCTGATCAAAGAGGTAGAGCTATTTCTACTATGTACATAGCACTTGAAGCTGGTGTTGGTGGAGGAGCTTTTATTGCAGGATGGTATTATAAAGATACTATTGCACACATACCAACGATTATGTATGCAAGTGCAGCTGTGATCTTCATTAGTATATTGTATATGTTTTATAGAAAAGTATCTTTAAAATAACCTGATATACACTCCGCATTATACCGTATTACTCCTGCAAATATTTGTTGGGAGTTACACCTGTGTGTTTCTTAAAAAACTCGATAAAGGCACTGTCTGAAGAGAAACATAACTCTACAGCAATTTCAGAAATAGTTAGTTTTTCTGCCAACAATTCTATAGCCCGAAGTAAGTTCCACTGTAAACGCCAATCTTGATAAGACATTCCTGTTTCTTTTTGGAAAATACGCGAAATAGTCTTTTCACTCGCTCCTACTTCCTTGCTTAAATCCTTTAAAAAAGGTGGCATTTCTTTCTCAAAAACAAACGACTTTACTTTGTCTATTAATCGGTAGTCAGTTGGAATTTTAAGCTCATAATCGCCTTTTTCAGCTATTGTTAGTTCATCCCAAAAAACAGCAAGAATGTGCTCTTGTTCTACCGAATATGAAGTTGTCCACTCCCACCAAGAAATGCGCTCAATTAGTTGTTGCAATAAAGGATTCACAGATAATACAGTTAAATCTGTAGGCAAACTTTTTATCGCTACACTATGAATATAAATAGATCGATAAGCTACTACATTTCTAAATGTTACTCTATGCTTAACCCCTGCCGGAATAAGCAATAACTTCCTTGGAGGAAGGATCACTTGTCTATCTTCAGTAATCAAAGTCATACAACCAGACGGAGCATATAAAATTTGCAGATGATTATTGTGTTTATGATAGCCTGAATCGTGTTGTACCAAATCAGAAGCTAATCCTATTACAAGCAAACCAATCTGTTCTAAGTGAAAAATATCTTCTTTGTTCAAGTACGCCATTTGTCCTTTAATTGATGTTTTTTGTTTTTATAGTGTTATAAAGATAGTCCAATTGCGTCAGACCTTTGCACAAAATAGTACTCTTTATGCAAACAAAACTCAATATTACCTTAATGGTTCTACTAATGATGTTCCCTCAATTTGTGGAAACAATTTATAGTCCCGCTTTACCTTCTTTATCATCGCACTTCAATATTCCCCCTGAAAAAACATACTTAACTATAAGTATCTATTTTAGTGCCTTTGCAATTGGCGTTATATTTTGGGGAATTATAAGCGATTATATTGGTAGGAGAAAAGCGATGTTAGGAGGGATAATTGTTTATGCACTTGCCTCACTGCTTGCCTTGATAGCCCCTACGTTTGAAATAGTATTAGGTGCCAGATTTATTGCTGCTTTTGGAATAGCTGTAGGTTCTGTCATTACGCAAACTATGATGCGAGATTCATACAGTGGTCAAGAATTAAACAAAGTGTTTTCAATAATGGGTATAGCCCTTTCGATTAGTCCTGTGATTGGATTGTTTTTAGGAGGTTTAATTGCATCATTTTTAGGATATGTAGGTATCTTTTCTGCGTTAGCATTATTAGCTATTATTCTCCTGTACATTAGCTACAACAAGTTGCCCGAAACAAAACAAGGAGAAACAAAGGTTACTTTTAAAACGATTATGCAAGTAGCCTCTTCGCTGTATAGAAGCATAGATATTTGGCAATTTGCTTTGCTTATAATGTGCTTTAATGTCTTACTGTTTAGCTACTTTACTTATGCTCCTTTTATCTTTGAAAAAGCGGGACTAAATACAACAATATACGGTTATAGTGGCGTATTACTTGCTTTAGGAACATTCTTTGGAAGCTACTTTAACAAGTATTGCATTTCGAAAGGAATTAGCACAAATACCCTTATTAAACTGTCCACATTATTAGCACTCATCAATTCCTTTTTTGTGTATTTACTAAAGGATAGTTTACTATTCTTATTACCAAACATATTAATCATAGCCTCATTTGGTATCGCAATTCCAAACATATTAAGTGTAGCACTACAAAACTACAAATCATCTATAGGTACTGCAGGCGCGCTATTTGGCTTACTCTATTATTCATTAATTGGTTTAGGTTTATTGAGTAGCCAGTGGATAAACAACTACGCTTTTGTACTACTAACTTTTAGCACAATTGCATTGGTAATTTCTTTTTCTTTAAAGCCTCGAGAAATGACATAAAAAAAGGTTAGCTGAATAGCTAACCTTTTTTATATAACAAACATCTTAATCTTCTTTTTTATCCTCTTCGTCGTTTTGAGTCTTTAATGACAATTGTATTTTCTCAATTGAGTTTCTATACATTTTCAAGACTTTACCATTATAGTTTTCTAAAGAAACTTCATCGTTCACTTTATATTCGTCTGCAGGGTAAACTTCACTAATCAAACCAGCAAGGGTATCATAATGTTCACTTTCTACAAGACGTATTGGTAATAATCTATTGATGTCTGAAAGGTTATAGTGTGCATTCACAACATAAACACCTTCATCTATAGCTTCAACAATTGGTTCTTCATTATCATACTCATCTTGAATCTCACCTACAAGCTCTTCTAAGATATCCTCCATTGTTACAATACCAGTAAACTCACCTACTTCATTAGTAGCAATAGCCATCTGAAGGTGCTTAGCTTGAAACTGTTTAAGAACATTTTTAATTAAAGCATTTTCAGAAATAAAGATAGGTTCACGAATTAAAGAAGCTAAGTCTATATCTTGTTGATCTTTAATCATAGCTTTCATTAAGTCCTTCGTATAAATAACACCTTTAATATCATCTAAAGAATCCTCATATACCGGAAATCTTGAATATCCTTCATTAATAGCGTAATCAATGGCTTCTTTAACCGTAGTTGAAAGTTCAATAGCAGAAACATTCTTACGCAAAGTTTGAATATTATTTACACGACGATCGTCAAAATCAAATACATTTTGAATTAAAAGGCGCTCTGTTTCTTCAATAGCTCCTCCTTCTTGACTTTCAGTAATAATCATTTTTAACTCTTCCTCAGTGTGGATATCAGACCCGTGAACAGGAGTAATACCAAACAAACGAAGTAATCCATTAGCTAATCCGTTCATCAACCAAATAATAGGTCTGAATACGAAATAGAAAATACGTAAAGGCAACGCTACAGTAAAAGTAGTTTTCGTTGGAAAATGAATAGCTAATGATTTTGGTGCTAATTCACCAAATACGATATGTAAAATTGTAATTATAGCAAAGGCTACAGGGAATGAAATACTTTTAGCAAAAGAATACCACTCTGGACCAGTAAGTCCAAATACTTCAAATAAATACATTAAAACAGGTGTTAGAGAGCTTTCTCCTACCCAACCTAATCCTAATGAAGCTAAAGTAATACCTAACTGAGTTGCTGCTAAATAAGCGTCTAAGTTTGCAACAATGCCCTTAGCTACACCAGCAACTTTTGAGTTTAACTCTTGATGTACTTCAATCTGAGAAGTACGAACTTTTACAATTGCAAATTCCGCTGCAACGAAAAATCCATTTAATAATACAAGGAATAGCGTAAGTAACAACTTCGCTACAGAAATTTCTTCGTGTACAATGCCGGAATTAACTAACATTGTAACAATCTGGGGGTGTATATCCATTTTAAGAATTAATAAAAGACCAAGTTTAATTTTTTTAAAGGCCTTAAAATCATATTATAAGTAATATGAATCTTATGTCAAAATTACTAATTTAATTGATATTAAGCCTAAGTTAAAATACTAATTTTAAAAAATATATAATAATCTGTCTATCATTCCAATATGAGACCTACTAATAACATAATATTGGACACAAAAACAACTACATCTTTTCTACATAAAAACCCAATCACATAACAATTTACTAAGACCTTTGTCTTTAAATTGAATCTTTCTCAAAGTGAAAAGGTAATATATTAACCAAAGATGGAGAATAGCAAACCTTACCCTCAGCTCCCATAAAATACATTTCAATAGGTTGCTCTTGTTTTGTTTCATACTCCAAGATACTTTGTCTACAAGCACCACAAGGAGGTATTGGACTATTGGTAAGTTTCAAATCAGACGAAGCTGTAATTGCTATTTTTAATATTTTCTTTCCTGGATGTACTGCTCCTGCATAAAAAATCGCAGTACGTTCTGCACATAAGCCAGATGGAAATGCTGCATTTTCTTGATTAGATCCAACTACAATTGTACCGTCTTCTAACAATAATGCTGCACCAACTCTAAACTTAGAATAAGGTGCATAAGCCTCTTTTCTAACTTGAATAGCTTTCTCCATTAACTCTTTATCTTGGACAGCTAATTCAGCCATTGAATCATACTCGATAAAGGTTGTAACAATTTCAATTTTTTTCATAATATTTCATTATTAGAGACAAAAAATCCAAACTCACGGTTTAATGTGGTTTGGATTAGTTATACAAATATACTTATTTTTTCTTATCCTTTGTATCTTTTATTTCCGATATCAAAAGTTAAAGAAAAACGTAAAGTATTTTCCATTGGATTATTAATTTTAGATGTTGAGAACAAATATGCTAAGTCAATTGATACTAAGCTATATTTAAATCCTGCACCCACAGTAGCATACTGTCTTGCCCCTTTTTCTTGACTCTCGTGAAAGTATCCTGTTCTAAAAGCAAATTTATTATCAAATAAATACTCAGCTCCTAAAGACCAAGTGATCTCTTTCATTTCTTCACTAAATCCTCCTGGTGCATCACCAAATGATTTAAACACTCCTTTAAACCATCCCATATCACCATACTTCTGTAATTCCATTTGGTAATCATCTTGGTTGTTTCTCTTAAACTTAGGAGGAGTTGGAACTAACAATTTATTCAATTCTCCAGAAACAGTAATCGTATTTTGTTGATCAATAATAAAATCAAAACTACCCCCTAATTTTAAATTAGCTGGCAAAAATGATCCGAATTGCTGATCATCATATTTTATCTTAGGACCTAAGTTTTGTACGTTAAACCCTGCTCTCCACTTACCGTCAAAATTCGAAAAAGCAATTTTATCAGATTCATAGAATCCAGAAACATCAACCGCAAAAGAACTCGCACTTGTACTTGTTCCATCAACTTCTGGCATTTTTAAATTTGAATTTATAAATCTACCAGTAACAGCCATACCGAAATTCTCACTTAACTTTAATGAATAAGAAACATCAATTGCAAACTCATTAGGTTTCTTTGTTACTACACCCCCATTCAAGTCTTCGCGCATATCAATCTCTCCCATTCCAAAATAACGTAAGCTTGCACCAATAGCACTTCTCTCATTATATTTATTGTAATAGTTAAGTTGTCCTAAAGACATATCACTTGTTATTTTTGACATATAAGGTGTATAACTAACAGCAAAACCTTGACTCTGATCAGCAAACGCATATTTTGCAGCATTGTGTTGTTGAGAAAATGCATCTGTAGTAGTTGCTACTCCAATATCTCCCATTCCTGCTGAACGAGCATCTCCTGCTATCAATAAAAAGGGTACTCCCGTAGTAATAGGGCGATTTTCTTTTTGTGCGAACAAAGATTGTCCTACTAAAACACTAACAAGTAAAGCTGTTACTTTTTTCATTTATCTTTTATTTAAATTCAATATTCTTTTAACGAGCGTTAAAATTGTTGACTCTATAGTTGGGTAAATATATGCTTTTAAAATTTCTCTTAAAGAAAAAAGCCCGACTAATCTTATAATTACATTAACAATTAAAACGAGAAGTCAATATTACTATTTCCTAATTAGAAATACAAATATTATATCAAAAAACTAAATAGAAACTATTTTATACATTTTTTTTACCTAAAACTAAAATATACCACAAACAACACCTACAAAAAAACATCTCATTATGTTAAAATTAATAACAAATATTCTCATTCATTACTAAACTTCACTTGTACTTTACATTTTAAAGAAGAAAACGATTGAAACTAAAATAACATCCTTTAAATTATTTCTCTATATACTACATCAAATACAAAATAAGTACATATTTACTATATCTTTGTATTTGATTTTTTTAGCAAAATTTGATTGCCTAATATTATCTATCTATACAATAGATGATTTAAATGAGCGTTATATAGTAGATAGATTTATAAAAAATAACAAAATACTGATAATTTGTATTTATAATAGAGGTAATATTATTGCTAATTAAACGTTAATTACTAAATTGCGTACAATTTCATATCCATTATAATAAAGATGAGAATTAAAAGACTTTTTAACTTTCGAGTACTTAGCGGTATATTAATTGCTGCAAGTATCACGAGTTGTGGTAATTCAAATAGCAACGTTTCAACTTCTACGGGTTGGAAAATTAATGATAGTAAAGGAGGATTCCAATATAACACAAAATACGAACAAAAAACTCCAAATGGGATGGTTGCCGTTGAAGGTGGAACATTTACAATGGGGCAAGTACAAGATGATATTATGTCTGATTGGAATAATAGTCCAAAACAGATGTACGTACAGTCTTTTTATATGGATGAAACAGAAACAACAAATATAATGTACAATGAGTACCTATATTGGTTGCGTACTGTATTCCCTCAAAACAATGAAATTTATAAAGAGATTTATAAAAGTGCTCTTCCTGACACAACAGTTTGGAGAAGTGCTTCTGGTTTTAATGAAGCTTTAATTACGAGTTATTTAAGACACCCAGCATACGCAAATTACCCTGTAGTTGGTGTTTCTTGGTTACAAGCAACAGATTTTGCTAAATGGCGTACTGACCGTGTTAATGAGTTAGCACTTGAAAAAGCTGGTTACTTAAAGAAAGATGCTAAGATTGTTGAAGCATATGCTGACGCACACTTTAGTACAGACACTTATTTAATGACTCCTTCTCAAGTATACGGAGGTAATAGTGATATTGTTTATAGAGGTAAAGATAACAAAGCTGGTGAAGGAGATAGAAACCTTTATGCAACACAAAACTACGGACTTTTCACTTCTCAGTTTAGACTTCCAACTGAAGCAGAATGGGAATATGCTGCAATTGGTTTAATCGGAAACCGAGAGTACAATAACTATAAAGGTCGTAAAACTTATCCTTGGGATAAATCTGGAAAAAGAAAGAAAGGTAAGCCAGCTCCACAAAACACGAAATATGCGAACTTTAAACAAGGACGTGGTGATTACGGAGGTATTGCTGGATGGTCAACAGATAATGGAGATATCACAAATGCTGTGAAATCATATCCTCCAAATGATTTTGGCTTATATGATATGGCAGGTAACGTTGCTGAATGGGTTGCAGACGTCTATGATCCTGCAGTAGATCAAAACGATACTGACTTCAACTTCTACAAAGGAAATGTTTATTACAAAAACAAAATAGGACCTGATGGAAAACTTGAGATTGTAACAGACCAATCTGTACAATTTGACACGCTATCTACAGGAAAATTAAGAGTTAGAAACTTACCAGGACAAATAGCACAAGAAGTTTATGACCCTGCAGTTATCGACGAAATTGTTCAAACTGGTTTAGGAGGTAGATCTCCTGAAGACAAGCCTAAAACAAATGATAAAACAGCTTTATATGACAATAAATCAAGAGTTATAAAAGGTGGTTCTTGGAAAGATAGAGCTTATTGGTTAGATCCTGCTACAAGAAGATTCTATGCAGAAGATCAAGCAACAGATTATATCGGATTTAGATTAATCATGACTAAAGTTGGTCCAAAATCTGATAAACGAAAAACGAAAAATTAATATTTTTTATAATATTCTTTTACAAAGCCCTAATTCAAATTAGGGCTTTTTTTTATACTTTTGACATATGGATATAACAGAACTTTACCAATGTTTTTTACAGTGTGACGGAGTTTCTACAGATACAAGAAACATACGCCCAAACTCTCTTTTCTTTGCTTTAAAAGGAGAGAACTTTGATGCAAATGAATTTGCACAAGAAGCTTTAAACAAAGGAGCTGCTTATGTTGTAATGGACAATAAAAAATTAGTAACTGATGCAAGAAAAATGCTTCCTGTTCCTAATGCCTTAGGTACTTTACAACAATTAGCAAAATACCATAGACAACAATTAGGTTTGCCTGTTTTAGCATTAACTGGTAGTAATGGAAAAACAACTACAAAGGAATTAATCACAGCTGTTTTAAGTCAAAAATACAATGTTAAGGCTACTATTGGAAACCTTAATAATCATATTGGAGTACCATTAACGTTATTATCATTCGATGAAGAAACAGATATTGGTATTGTTGAAATGGGAGCTAATCACAAGCAAGAAATAGCTCAACTTTGTGAAATAACTGATCCTGACTTTGGCTATATCACAAACTTTGGAAAAGCCCATTTAGAAGGTTTTGGTGGTTTTGAAGGTGTTATTAAAGCTAAAAGTGAAATGTATGATTATTTAGAAGATCATCATAAAACTGCTTTTGTGAATATTGATGATCCAAGACAAGACGCAAAGACAATTACATTTAACAGATATACATTTGGGATTGAAGAAACAGCTGATGTAACTATTCAAGGTTATAATGCACAACCAAATGCAACTGTGGTATTTGAAAACACAACTTTTAACTCTAATCTAACAGGAATATACAATACTACTAATATAGCAGCTGCAATTTCAATTGGTAAATTCTTTAATGTACCTACAGAAGAAATTAAAGAAGCAATTTGTAATTACAATCCTACCAATAATCGCTCGCAATGGATTACTAAAAATACAAATAGCATTTTACTTGATGCATATAATGCTAATCCAAGTAGTATGGAGGCTGTCTTAGAAAACTTTGCACTATTAGATGATAAAAGAGAGAAAGTCTATGTATTGGGAGATATGAGAGAATTAGGAAAAGAAAGTAACAAAGAGCATAAATCTATTGTAGCACGCTTTTCAGAAGATTCTACAAACACTATTTACTTTATTGGAACTGAATTCTACAAGACTTCTAACACAATTAAAAATCAAAATATAAAATTCTTTGAAACTTTTGACAAATTCAAAGCGTTTATAAATGAAAATAAAATAAGTTTTCAAGACAAACTTTTCTTGATTAAAGGTTCAAGAGGAATTGCTTTAGAAAGAGTATTAGATTTAATTTAATCATATAAAAAAAGACGCTTTATATAAAGCGTCTTTTTTTATATGATTATTTCTCTTCAACTTTTTTAATCTCTAACCTCGTTATTAGTGGAAAGTGATCCGAGTTTTTAAACTTATCAAAAGTTTCAAACGACTTAACTTGAATTCTTTTATCAACAAACACATAATCGATACGCATAGGATAATAAGAAAAATCGTAACTCTTACCAAATCCTTTCCCCGCTTCAACGAAAGCGTCGTTCAAATCTCCCTTAATATTTCGATATACATATGAAAAAGCACTATTATTCATATCTCCACAAATAATCTTAGGAATTGACACATCATTCATATGAGAACGTACTAATTCAGATTGAACCTGTTGCTCTTTAAATGCTTTAGCAATTCTATTAATGATCATTTTTGACTTTGCCTCATCTATCTTTTCATGTATATCAGGACTTATACTAATCGATTGAAGATGGATACTGTAAACTCTAATAGTATCTTGATCTTTCAAAATATCAGCAAACACAACATTGTTATTAGAACTCGGAAGATTTATTTCTCCCTTATCTATTATCCTGTATTTTGAATAGATAGCTTGCCCTGTCTTTATCTTATTACCATGTGATGTAATAAACTTATATGGATATTGCTTAAATCTAAGATTAGTATTCTTAGAAAACTCCTGAAAACACAATACATCAGGATCGTGTAAATCAACAAACTCTTTTATCTTTGATGATACATCAACTCCAGGAATCCAATCAAAAAGATTAAACAACCTTACATTATAACTCATTAATGTAAACTCCTCTTTTGTAACAACTTCATTTCTTCCGGAAAACTTATAAAACTTTGTTATAAAAGTTATCCCTAAAATTAAAATCATTACTGACAACCAAATCTGGCGCTTCATTTGGATCAACCAATAGAATAGAAAAACCAAATTGATTATTAAAAACAAAGGTAGAATCAACGTAAAAACAGATAGCAATGGAAATAGTTTTGGTGCCAAAAAAGGCAAAAAATATCCTACCAGAGACAAAATTGCCACCAGTATATTTCCACCATAAACTACTTTATTAAACCACGAAAGATCCTTCATAATCTGTTATTTTCCAGCTCTAAATAAAAAGTCTTTTTCTTCTTTAGTTAAACTTTCATATCCTGACTTACTAATTTTATCTAAAATCAAATCTATTTTCTCTTGTTTACTCCCCTCTTCAGGAAAAGAGTTCTTACTTTTCTTTTGTTCTTTATTGACATAAACTTTTCTAAAATTAGTGCCTTTTTTTTGTTTGAACAAATTAGCAATCCTATCAAATATAATACTTAAATCAAACCCTCTTTGCAATAACTTAATATACAACACTCCTAATACCGCCCCACCTAAGTGTGCTAAATGTCCACCTACATTTGAAGTAGACAACTGAATCACATCAAGTACAATGATAAACAAAGCTATATGCCACAATTGTACATTCCCAATCAGAGCCAATCTAACATTCATTCTTGGTGAAAATACAGCTAAACCAATTAATGGTGCCATTACAGCAGCAGAAGCTCCTACTAAAACACTACCAGTATTTAAAAACTGTGAACCAATTACAAAAAATAGTCCTCCAAAAACAGCTCCTAATAAATAAACAGTTAAAAACTGCTTACTTGTAAAATATGTATTAAATAATTGTCCTACGAAAAATAAAACAATCAGATTAAACAGCAAATGAATTACTCCTGCGTGTACAAAAGCATAAGTAAGCAATGTCCACGGTTTTAAAACAGAAAAGGACAAATTACCAGACAAAACAAGCCATGGAAACACTATACTATACAGTGATGAAAACAAAAATTCGAGTACAAACATAAACACAGAAATACATATATTCCAGAATATAAGTTTCTGCACAACACCACCATTCTTATAATTACTGACTAAATCTTTAAATATTTTATTCATTATAAATCCCAACGATTTTGTCTAAATTGTCTTTTCTTCCAATAATCCATTAAAATAAAGCCCATCAATGCTCCTCCAATATGAGCGAAATGCGCAATACCAGAACCTCCACCAAATAGACTAAATCCACCACTTACACCTCCATATAAGTCTAACAATAAAATACCAGGTACAAAATATTTTGCTTTTACAGGAACTGGTACAAACATCATCATCAACTCTGCATTTGGAAACATAAAGGCAAATGCTACAAGTAAACCATATATCGCTCCAGAAGCTCCCACTACAGGAGTATTAAATGCAGATAAAAAATTCATTAATTGTCCTTCTCCTAAAATTCCTCCCCATCTTAAATCGTACTTTCCTTCACTTAGTAAGCTTAATATATCACCTTTATTAAAACCACTATCAACCAAAGTTGACATAGCTGATTGTATTGTTATATAATTAACCCCAGTATGCAATATTGCTGCTCCAAAACCACAAAGCAAGTAAAATATTAAAAACTTCTTTCCTCCCCACATTGCCTCCAACGTACTACCAAAAGAGAACAAAGCAAACATATTGAAAAAAATATGCATCATTCCCCCGTGCATAAACATATGCGTTAAAGGTTGCCAAAGATAAAAATTAGGGTTTTCTACGAAATACATAGCAAATAATCCTTGCATAGCAGGCACTAAAAAACTTGCTACAAAAAAGATTATATTAACTATAATTAAATGTTTTACTGTCTCTGTTATTCTCATCATAATGCGAATTTTTTTTCTATATCTTCTACCTTCATTGTAATAAAAGTAGGCTTCATAAAAGGTGAAATATTAGGTTCTTTACAAGCAAATAATGAATTTACAATTTCTTCTTGTTCTTCCTCATTTAACACTGTACCATTTTTAACTGCCAAACTATGTGCCAAAGATTTTGCAATACGATCACTTTGTCCTAAAGTTGTAGGAGGAACACCATCTTGAAAATCTGCAATTAAATCTTCTAATACAATTGATGCTTCACTTTCTGCAACATTGACTGGTAATCCAGATATAACCACAAACTCTTGGGCAATATTCTCAAAACCAAACCCCGTTTGTTTCAATAAAGGTTGTAACTCTCGTAACATCTCAATTTCAAAAGGTGCATAGTACAAAGTCAAAGGAAATAACAACTGTTGCGATGACGCTTGTTGCACTCTAATATTTTCCATAAACTTTTCATACAAAATACGCTGATGCGCCCTTCCTTGGTCTATTACAACCATACCTGACTTTATTGGACTTACAATATATTTTCTATTTATTTGAAAACGTTTAACACCACTGTTTTCGTCTTTACTATTTTCAAATAAATTTCCTGTAACAAAATCACTTTCTAATTTTATATTGGAAACATCTAAGTCGTTTGCAGAAGACTTTAAGCCCTCATACATACTTTCCCATCCAGCTATATTACTTTTAGACGACAGTGTATTATTGTCTCTCTTAGTAAAATTCGATGCTGATGATCCTTTACTAAACTTAGATTCATATTCAAAACTATCATTACCTTTTGATGCAATTACAAAACCATCATCAAAATTATCTTCCACATTACTTGAAAAAGCATCATCATTACCTTTACTTTCAATTACATCAATAAATCGTTCGTGCTCTACTATATTTTTAGATCCTTCAAGACTTTCTAAATAATTAGCTTCTGATAAATTTCCTTTGCTTTCAATCGAATCTATAAAAGGACTTGACTCTATATTACTGATATTTGACTTAATAAATCCTTCTGCACTATGCTCAAAAGGATTATATTCAAACCTATCTGTTTCATTAGCTATTTCTCTATGAAAAGGGTTGAAGTTTCTATCAACCTCTATTGTTGGAGTTGTTGCCTCTGTCCCTTCATAATCATACGGAGTATCCAACGTTGAATCTCTTTGAAAATCTAACAAAGGAGCGACATTAAACTGTCCCAAACTGTGTTTTATTATTGATCTTAATATACTATACAAAGCTTGTTCATCATCAAACTTAACTTCTGTTTTTGTAGGATGAATATTAATATCTATTGAATCAGGTGGAACATTAAAGTAAATAAAATAGCTTGGGTGTGTACCCTCTTTCAACAACCCTTCATAGGCTGCCAAAATAGCGTGGTGTAAATAACCACTTTTTACAAAACGATCATTTACAAAGAAAAACTGTTCGCCCCTACTCTTCTTTGCAAATTCAGGTTTTCCAACGAACCCAGTCACTTCAACGATCTCTGTGGTTTCGTTAATAGGAACTAACTTTTCATTAGTTCTTACTCCGAAAACACTTACAATTCGTTGTCTTAAATTTGTAGGAACTAAATTAAAGACCTCACTTCCGTTGTGAATCAACGAAAAATGAATGTTATTATGAACTAATACTATACGTTCAAACTCGTCTATAATATTTCTTAACTCTACATTATCTGATTTAAGAAAATTACGACGTGCTGGTATATTAAAAAATAAATTCTTTACTGAAAATGACGTACCACAAGGGACAACCGCTACCTCTTGACTGATAAGTTTAGTTCCTTCTATGACAAGATGTGTACCTAACTCAGC
The DNA here is from genome assembly GCF_038039755.1 of Myroides sp. C1519. Taxonomy (NCBI): domain Bacteria; kingdom Pseudomonadati; phylum Bacteroidota; class Flavobacteriia; order Flavobacteriales; family Flavobacteriaceae; genus Myroides; species Myroides sp. C1519. Next base: position 32,377 of record NZ_JBBPHM010000012.1, on the reverse strand, counting down.
TGAATGTAAACGAGTTTTTAGTTCAACATGAGCAATAGCGGCAATTGAAGCTAATGCCTCGCCTCTAAATCCCTTAGTACTCAATGCAAACAAATCCTCTGCTTTAGAAATCTTTGATGTAGCATGTCGTTCAAACGCCATTCTTGCATCTACATCACTCATTCCTTTTCCATTATCTATAACCTGTATTAAGGTTTTTCCTGCCTCCTTTAAAATTAATTTAATTTCTGTCGCACCAGCATCAACTGCATTCTCAATCAGTTCTTTCACAACAGAAGCTGGTCGTTGAACAACTTCTCCTGCGGCGATCTGATTCGCTACATGGTCCGGCAGTAAACGAATTATATCTGACATTTATTTGCTTAAGCTTTTTTAGTGTTTATTACGAAATATTTTATCCGAAAAACAAATTTAAAGAAATATAATCGCCTTTACTATTTCTCAATTGTAATTTATTCTAAAATAAAAAAACCTGTAAAATTTCTTTTACAGGTTTTTTTTATTTTCAATAGATAGTACTTCTATTTATCTTCTATTCAATTCAATCATTTTCAATGCAGCAACAGCAGCTTCGGTACCTTTATTACCATGCTCACCACCGCTTCTTGCTAATGATTGTTCTATTTTATTATCTGTAAGAACACAGAAAATAACTGGAATTGCAGAAATCAAATTCAAATCTTTAATTCCTTGAGTAACTCCTTCACAAACAAATTCAAAGTGCATTGTTTCCCCTTTAATAACGCATCCCATTACGATAACTGCGTCAAGTTCATCATCCACTTCAATCATTTTCTTTGCTCCGAAAATCAACTCAAAACTTCCTGGCACATTCCAACGAACTATATTTTCTTGAAGCATTCCGCAATCTAATAATGCTGCTTCTGCTCCTTTGTATAATCCGTTTGTAATTTCATCATTCCATTCTGATACAACGATACCTACTTTAAAATCCTTTGCATTTGGTAAAGTAGCTTTATTATACTCAGATAAGTTTTTATTTGCTGTTGCCATTTTATTGTGCTAATCCAATCAAAGCTTCAACTCCATTTGCTTCAGCTGAACCTTGATAGTTGTTTTTAATATCAGTGAAAATCTTTACTGCTTCTTCTTTCTTTCCTAATTCTAAAGCTACTAATCCAGCCTTATTTAAAAATCTTGGAACAGTAAAATCATTCTTTTGTGAAGCTGCTGCTTTTTTGTAATAATCAAAAGCATCTTCTTTTTGTCCTAATTCAGAAAAAGCATCACCAATAGCACCTAAAGCTAAAGCACCTAATAATTGGTCTTTACTTTTAAATTTCTCTAAATGCTCAATTGCTTTTTGATATTCTCCTTTGTTCAAGTAAGAAGTACCAGCATAGTAATGTGCTAAATTTGCAGACTCAGTACCTTTATAGTTTTCAATAATACCTAAGAAACCTAATTTCCCTTCTCCACCTTCTAAGGCAAGATTAAACATAGACTCTCTCTCTTCCGTATTCATTAAAGCATTGTTGTAGTATGACTGAGCTTGGAACATTTCATTTGCAGCATCGTCATTTTTAGGCTCAACAACAAATTTATCATATCCAATATATCCCATAGTTGCTAATGCAATTGCACCAACAATACCAAAAATTGCTTTTTGATTACGTACTGCCCAATTTTCAACTTTATTAGCACGCTCGTCTAAAGTGTTAAATACTTCAGCCGTAGTACTATTTGCAGTATCTACATTGTTATATTGATCGAACTCATTAGCTTCTTGTTCTTGTTCTGGTTTAGGAGCTTTATAACCTCTTTTATTATAAGTTGCCATGTATACAAAGTTTAATGAGTCGCAAAAATAGGATTTTTATTGTAATATAAAAGTGCTTTCTATTTATATTTTTGATAATTTGCACCGAAATTTCATAAAGCACTCTTGAAAACGTTAAAAAACCTAATAACTACGTGTATTTAAAAAAATTAAACCTCTTAAATTTTAAAAATATTAGTGACAAAACCTTCACTTTTAACCAACGAATCAACTGTTTTGTTGGCTTAAATGGCGTGGGGAAAACTAATATATTGGACGCGATATATTATATGGCATACGGGAAGAGTTATTTCAACCCAATTGCCTTACAAAATATCAGACACAATGAAGACTTTTTTGTTATTGATGGAACTTTTGTCAAAGACGATAAAGACGAACATATTGTTTGTAGTTTAAAAAAAGGGCAAAAGAAAATTCTTAAAAGAAACAGTAAAAACTACGAACGCTTTTCTGACCATTTTGGCTTTATTCCATTGGTTATTATTTCTCCTTCTGATAGTGATTTAATTACGGAAGGAAGTGAAACACGCCGAAAGTTTATCGATAGTGTTATCTCACAAATGGATAATACCTATTTGCAATATTTGATACAATATCAAAAACTCATTACTCAGCGAAATGCACTGTTAAAAAGCTTTGCTCAGAATCAATATTTTGACAGAGAAACGCTTGAAGTTTACAACGAACAAATAGCTGAATTAGCTCATCCTATTCACATTAAAAGAAAAGAGTTTATTACTCAATTTACTCCTATTTTTAACCGTTATCACAAGTTAATTACTGAGGATAAAGATGAAGTTACTCTTTCTTACGAAACACAATTAGACAATATGTCTATGATGGAGCTATTCAACGAGTTTTTAGCTAAAGATAGAATTTTACAATACACATCAGTTGGAATACATAAAGACGACTTGTCATTTGAACTAAAAGGTCATCCTATAAAAAAATTTGGTTCTCAAGGACAACAGAAATCATTCTTGATTGCTTTAAAATTAGCACAATTTGACTTTTTAAAAGAATACAGGGGAGTTGCTCCTATTCTTCTTTTTGATGATATTTTCGATAAATTAGACGAAAATAGAGTGCGAAAGATATTAGAATTAGTAAATTTAGACACTTTTGGACAACTGTTCATTTCAGATACTCACGTAGAAAGAACTGAAAGCTTATTGAACAGTATACATCAAGATTTTGAAATTTTCAAAATACAACAAAACGAAGAATAAATTAAACCAATTACCTCATGAAAATCCTTGAAAACATATCATTAAAACCCTATAACACTTTTGGTTTAGACGTAAAAGCAAAATACTTCGTTGAAGTTAATAACCTAACCGACTTGAAAGAAATAGTGAAGGCTAATGATAGTCAAAAGCTATTTATTTTAGGCGGAGGTAGTAATATGTTACTGACTACTGATGTAAACAAAATAGTTGTTAAGTTGAACTTAAAAGGGATTGAGGTAGTTGAAAACAACGAAGATTATGTACTTGTAGAGGCTCAAGCTGGTGAAAACTGGCACGAATTTGTCTTATGGACTTTAGCACACGACTTTGGAGGAATTGAAAATCTTTCGTTAATTCCTGGTAATGTTGGTACTACTCCTATTCAAAACATTGGTGCTTATGGAGTTGAAGTTAAGGACACCCTACATAGTTGTAAAGCTTTAAACGTAAAAACGTTAGCTATAGAAGAGTTTTCCAATAAAGATTGTGAATTCGCTTATAGAGAAAGTATTTTTAAAAATAGTCTAAAAGACCAATATATTATCACGTCTGTAACATTCAAATTGACGAAAAACAACCACAATTTAAAAGTGGAATACGGCGCTATTCAAAAAGAGTTAGATTTAGAAAGTATTACAGTACCAACTATCCAAGACATAAGCAAAGCTGTCATTCGCATTAGACAAAGTAAATTACCTGACCCTAAAGAAATAGGAAATAGCGGAAGCTTTTTTAAAAACCCAATAGTATCAACTGAAACATTTAATCACCTTCACAGTATTTACCCTACAATGCCTCATTATATTTTGAATGATGCTGAAGTTAAAATACCTGCTGGATGGTTAATTGAAAAAGTGGGGTTCAAAGGTTATCGCATTGGTGATGCTGGTGTACATAACCTACAAGCTCTGGTTTTGGTTAATTACGGAAAAGCGACTGGTGAACAAATAAAAAAGCTTTCACAAACCGTTCAAAATGAAGTAAAAAAAGTATTCAACATCAGCATATCAGCAGAGGTTAACATCTTTTAAAAAACTTATTTAATTCTTATAGAAAATTGTACATTTGCATACCTCTATTTTGAAGGGATTTTACTATGCTAACAATATTATTTTACCTATTTATTGCAGTCTTAATAATTGAATTTTTACAATATGTTATTGTTTATAGTCGTTTGGCTTTTACGTCTCAAACTTCTAACAAAAAATCAATTGATTACGAACCTGTATCTGTTATTGTTTACATTAAAGACCAAGAAGAAAAGCTTACAACTTTCTTAACTTCTTTAATCAATCAAAATTACCCACAATTTGAAATTATCTTAGTAAATAATGCTTCAGAAGATAACAGCTTAGATATACTTGAATCGTTTGAAAGACAATTTCCTAATGCCAAATTAGTTAATGTAGCTAATAATGAGGCTTTCTGGGGCAACAAAAAATACGCATTAACTTTAGGAATAAAAGTAACATCTTATGATCGTTATGTTTTTGTCGATCCTACTGTAATGCCAGCAAACCTAAATTGGTTGGCAAGCTTAACAAGTAACTTCTCTACCAAAAAGAAAGTTGTAATTGGACATACAAGCATATTAAAAAAGAAAAAGTCTTTTCTGAACAAACTAATGCGCTATCAAAATATGTTTAAATCTATAAACTTATTTTCTTGGGCCGCTTTGGGTAAACCTTTTCACGGTAACGCACAAAATCAAGCTTATAACAAAGAGTTATTCTTTAAAGTAAATGGTTTTATTGAGCATATGAAAACACCTTTTGGAGACGAATATGCTTTTATAAATCAAATCGGTACAAGTAGAAATACAGCTGCTGCAATACATCCCGATAGTTTTGTAATCACTGAAAGTGACAATAAATTCTCAACTTGGAAAAAACAGCTTAAAAACAACGATTTACTACTTAAAAATTCGAAAACGATAAATAATATAAAAGTTAGATTCTTCAACTTTTGTCGTGTATTATTCTTTATATCGTTTGCTGTATTAGTTTCTTTTTTACATCAAATAGAAATAGTAGTAGGACTTTTTATTTTTAGATATATCCTAATATATATATACAATGCAAAGCTTTTTAAACTTTTTGCAAACAAAGATCTACTGTGGACACTTCCAATATTAGAAATAATTCATATTTTTATGTCTACTTACTATAGTGTTACACACTTTATATCAAGAAAAAAGATTTGAAAGACTTAGTACCACAAAATATCGAAGCAGCACAAAAAGGTGATCAAACAGCCTTCACTTTCTTACTAAATTTCTATTGGTCTGAAGTCTATAATTATATCCTTAAAAGATCCGCTAATGAAGCAGACAGTGAAGATATTACAATTGAGACTTTCTCTAAAGCATTTTCAAGTATAAATAGTTATAAACCTGAATTTGCATTTAACACTTGGCTTATTTCAATCGCAAAAAATGTTCATATCGATATGATACGCAAACGAAAAAATATGTCATTTGTTGATCTTAATGACGAATACAATTCTGAATACAGCAACATTGTTGACGACACTTCAAATATAGAAGACAAATTAATAAAGGAACAGAACTTAGCTATTTTTAAGAACTACATTAAGCTTTTAAAACCACACTATCAAGAAGTAATTGAACTACGCTTCTTTCAAGAGCTTTCTTACAACGAAATCTCTGAAGTCCTAAACGAACCACTTAACAATGTTAAAGTCAAAATAATGCGTGCTAAAAAGCTTTTAGCGGAGATTATTTTAAAACAAATAGATCACAATTTCAATTTATAAGCCTAAAGGTTATAAAAGCTTTCCTATAAAATTACAATTAATACATATACACTGTAGCACAACTCTTCTTTCAGATTAAACTAATCAAGAAGATTAAACTATATAAAAACAAAAAAAACGTCTGTAATAAATAATTACAGACGTTTTTTTTGTTTTTATATCAGTACTAACGAAAAATTATATCGCGTATAACATCGCGTCTTAACTCTTCATTAATCATTTTTATAATTTTACTTTTACCATATGTCAGCTCTTCCCTTACAATTGGAGAGGATAAAGCCACATATAATACATCCCGTTTCAAAATAATATCTAAAGTATAATTCGCAATACCAGGCCCTAATAAATTACGCCAAGCTTCGCGAACATCAAGAGAATTGATACCATAATCCAACTTATTCTCTTTGATTATTATCTTCAGAATATCTTGAATACTACTTTCTTCTCTAAGTCGCTTCTGCGCTTCAAATTTTTTCACGATAATTATTTTTTTACACTTACCGGATCAGCTTTCTTATAATAGTAAATGATATTATTCTCATTTTTAACCACTAATTCTTTCTCACTTAATTTAACTAATTCTTCTTTCCACTCAGAAAAATCAGTCTTATATGAAAATAGTGTTTTCCCTTCTTCATTTAAAATGACCAATTGCTCAGGAACATCATTTGTCAAAAACTCACCATTAAACTGAGGCATTACCTTTTGACGAAATCCAACTCCTAAACTATCAACCTCAAAGTAATCGATCGTTCCATTCACGGTATAATCTTTCTCAGCACCATCTGGTAATTTCGCTTTCTCAATTTCCCAGTAACCATTTACCAATACTAAGTCAGCCTGTTTGATCTCTTTACCACATCCAACTAACAATAGTAATGTACTAAAAATAACACTAAATAATATCTTACGCATATCTATTATTTAAAAAATGAATCAACAAATTCGTACTTATTGAACACTTGTAAATCTTCAATACCTTCTCCAACCCCAATATATTTTACTGGAATTTGAAATTGATCAGAAATACCGATTACAACACCACCTTTTGCTGTTCCATCTAATTTAGTTACTGCTAATGAAGTTACCTCAGTCGCAGCAGTAAATTGTTTTGCTTGTTCAAAAGCATTTTGTCCTGTAGATCCATCTAAAACTAACATTACATCGTGTGGCGCATCACCAACAACTTTCTGCATTACACGTTTAACTTTTGTCAACTCGTTCATCAAGTTTACCTTATTGTGTAAACGCCCAGCTGTATCAATAATTACAACATCGGCCCCTTGATTAACTGCTGATTGTAACGTATCAAATGCAACAGAAGCAGGATCACTTCCCATTTGTTGTTTAACAATCGGAACATCAACTCTATCTGCCCAAACTTGTAACTGATCAATTGCCGCTGCTCTAAACGTATCAGCTGCTCCAAGAACAACCTTTAAACCAGCCTTTTTAAATTGGTAAGCAAGTTTTCCAATGGTAGTTGTTTTACCAACACCATTTACCCCCACCACCATTAAAACATAAGGCTTTTTATCTTTAGGTACTTCAAACTCTGTAGATTCACCTGATTTTGTTTCAGATAACAAACTTGCGATCTCTTCTCTCAGAATTTTATTTAATTCATCTGTTCCAACATATTTATCACGCGAAACACGTTCTTCAATACGTTCTATAACTTTTAAAGTTGTATTAACTCCAACATCAGATGAAACAAGTATCTCTTCTAAATTATCAAGTACATCATCGTCAACTTTTGACTTACCTGCAACTGCTTTAGTAAGCTTTGAAAAAAAAGAAGATTTAGACTTTTCTAAACCTTTATCTAAAGTTTCCTTCTTCTCTGAAGAAAATAGCTTTTTGAAAAAACCCATAATTACGTTATTAACTTACACAAATATAAAGAATAATTACCATCCTGAAAATAGGTGCAAAAACAAAATAGATATAATAAAAAAAAAGCTGTCGAATGGACAGCTTTTTTCAAGATTTTATAATGGTAAAATTATTTCTTGTTTAAGAAATCATCTACGAAATCAGGAGCCATAACAGCCTCAACGAATGTGTAAGCACCTGTCTTTGGAGATTTAACCATTTTGATTGCTTTAGTCAACTTTTTAGAAGATGTTCTTAAAGTTGCTACGGTTTTCTTTGCCATGACTACTAATTATTTAATTTCTTTGTGTAATGTTACTTTCTTCATGATAGGATTGAATTTTTTGATTTCCAATCTATCTGGAGTATTCTTCTTATTCTTAGTCGTGATGTATCTTGAAGTCCCTGGTAAACCAGATGCTTTATGTTCTGTACACTCTAAGATTACTTGAATTCTGTTACCTTTCTTTGCCATCGTATTCTATTTTTTATGGTCTCAGATTATTTTACTAATCCCTTTACTTTTGCATCTTTCAACACAGCAGTAATACCTTTTTTATTAATTGTTTTTAATGCAGACGTTGATAATTTCAATGTTACCCATCTGTCTTCTTCAGCAATGTAGAAACGTTTTTTAACTAAGTTTACAGAAAACTTTCTCTTAGTTTTATTCATCGCGTGAGAAACGTTGTTTCCAACCATTGCTCTTTTACCAGTAATTTCACAAACTCTTGACATTATTTCTTATCTTTTATTTCAATATTCAAAATCAGGGTGCAAAGTAACGAAAAAGAAAATTATTTTACAAAAACTTTTTACGTTATTTTTCTAATATTTCATTATATATCAAGTCTAAACCTTTGGAAACCGCACTATTTATGACTTTCTCTCTTGGTTGACCGAACTGATATTTCTTTGCAAAAACTTTTTCAGGTGTTGCTATACCTATATATACTGTTCCTATTTCCTCAGGAGAGTCTCCTTTTGACGGTCCAGCATTACCAGTTGTAGCAATCGCATAGTCAGATTTAAATCTTTCTTTTGCTTTCGTCGCCATTTCTATAGCTACCTTTTCGCTTACTACACTATATTTATCTATCGTCGCTTGGTTTACTCCTAACAAGTCAATCTTACTTTGAGTAGAATAGGTTACTATTCCGCCTTTAAAATAACTTGAAGAACCTGGCTTCTCATTAAACATTGTAGAAAGTTTTCCCCCTGTACAACTTTCTGCAAAGGAAATAGTTTTTTCTCTATTTTCCAATTCTCTGATAACAATTTCTCCTAAACTTAAATCCTCATATGCACGAACATAGGGAATCACTGATTCAGGCAACGCTTTCAATTGACTATCAATAACTTGCTCCAAAAAAACCTTCGAATCACCTTGAATAGATAATCGTAATCTAACACTTCCTGCACTTGGCAAATAGGCCAACTTAACATTTTGTGGTAAATTATCTTCCCATTCTTCCAATAATTCTGCTAATAAACTCTCTCCTAAACCATAAGTAATTATAGTCTTGTGAAAATTAAATGATTTTTGAAATGTCTTCTCTACAAAAGGAACAACCTCATCTACAAAGATTGTTTTCATTTCAAACGGAACTCCTGGTAATGATATAAATGTAGTATTCTCTTTACTCATTAACATTCCTGGAGCTGTACCTACCTTATTAAATAGGACTTTAGCTTTCGAAGGAACTAATGCTTGTTGTCTATTTATTGGTGACAGAGGTCTTTTAAATAAACGTTCCAACATTTCTGAAACGTGATTCAAAACACTTTCATCTTCAATTAATCTATCTCCGAAGAAATCACAAAAAACGTTTTTAGTAACATCGTCTTTGGTAGGTCCTAAGCCTCCTGTGATAATAACTAAATCAACGATACTTAACTGTCTTTGTAAAACCGCTTCTATCGCCTCTCTTTTATCTGAAACTGTAATAATTTCTATAACATCAAAACCGAGCTTATCTAATTCTTTTGCAAGATAAGCCGAATTTGTATCAACTATTTGCCCTATCAGAATCTCATCACCTATTGTTACTATACTCGCTTTCATACTTACAAATCGAAATCTTTCTTCAACTCTTTTACCGCATTTTTTACGTGTGTTTTAAAAGACTTGAATATCTCTTTAACTTCTTTAGTTTTCCCTTCTTCTTTTGTCCATTTCTCAATTAAAGAAAGTTCTTCTAAAGCTTGATCCATACCTAAAAAATCTAATGAAGGCAATAAAGCTTGTGTATGTTTGTTAACTTTTACATACGCCTTTTCATCTATCCCTGTCTTCATTTTTTTCAAACGACGACGTGAATCCTCTATAAAATCAACCAATCTCTCTTTAACAAGTTCTTGATCGTCATTATACTTTTTAAACAAAGGACCTAAGTCATAATAAAGTGCCATAAAACTATTTTACATTTAAACGGAATATCGGTCTTCCTGCAATTTCACCTTCTAAAACATCCCCTTCATTTACTTTACCTACCCCTGCTGGAGTTCCTGTATAAATTAAATCGCCTGTTTTTAAAGTGAAATATTTTGAAACTTCTGCAATAATCTCATCTATATTCCAAATCATCTGTGCCGTTGAAGCTTTCTGAACTACATTCCCATTTTGTTTCAACAAAAACTCTGTATCAAACAAATTAGGTAATTCATCCTTTGAAAAGAAGGTCCCAACATTTGCCGAACCATCAAAGCCTTTTGCTTTTTCCCAAGGAAGCCCTTTTTCTTTCAATTTGCTTTGAAGATCTCTTGCGGTAAAATCAATTCCCAACGAAACTTGATCATAATATTTATGAGCAAATTTGACATCAATATACTTTCCTACCTTACACACTTTCAACACAAGCTCTACTTCATAATGAATATCCTCAGAAAACTCTGGTATAACAAAAGGAATTTCTTTTCCCAACAAAGCGGTATCCGGTTTTATAAACAAAACAGGCTCACTCGGTCTTTCATTATTAAGCTCAGCTATATGATCTACATAATTTCTACCAACACAAATAATCTTCATTTTCTTATGTTATTAGATTAAAACTTATTGTTTAATTTTCTCAATTTAATTCCTGTCAATACTTTCTTAGTGTATAGAGGAAAATCAGCATTTTGAATCCAACCATAATATCCTGGTTCTTTTTCCAATACCTCAGACACTAATACACCTTTATTTTTTCCGAAAGTAAAAATCTCTTCACCATCTTCATTTAACGCAATAAATCCAGCAAAATCAACACTTCTTTTTCTTGTTGTAAATTCAGACAATGCTTTCATATCATTCTCCAAATCCTCATAACGATCTAATTGTGCTTTTAAAATCTCATAAGTAGCATTTGTATCTGCTGCTGCTGAGTGTGCATTTTCAAGAGTTTCGTTACAATAAAAGCGATAAGCAGCACTTAAAGTACGCTCCTCTTTCTTATGAAAGATAGTCTGAACATCAACTGACACTCTATTTCCCATTTCAAAATCAACTCCAGCACGCAACAATTCTTCTGCTAATAAAGGAATATCAAATCGATCAGAATTAAACCCAGCTAAATCAGCATCCTTAATCATATTGTAAACTTGTGAAGCCAACTCTTTAAATGTTGGTTCATTTGCTACTTTCTCATCTGTAATCCCGTGTATCTTTGAAGACTGTTCTGGTATAGGCATTCCCGGATTAACCAACCAAGTTCTACTTTCTTTGTTTCCGTTTGGATATACCTTTAAAATTGCAATCTCTACAATTCTGTCCTTCGCTACATCAATACCTGTTGTTTCTAAATCGAAAAAACAAATTGGTCTATGTAATTTTAATTCCATTATTCAGATTTTGTTTACTACAAATATATAAAATGTAAAACACTCATTCAGGTTATAACGTCCTAAGTTTAAAAAACAATTAACGTTAAGATTTAAATTCTACTTGTTTTTTAAACAAAAGAAGCCACTTACGAATAAGTGACTTCCTTCTTTAAAAACAATTATAACATTAACATTATCCCTTTTTAGAAAGGTGATTTTTTTACACTATCTGGTAAATCAGAAGATAAACTACCTAAGAAAGCAGCGATATCGTCTAATTGTTGTGCATCAAGTGTTATATTATTTTGAACAATACCCATAATTTCAACTGCTCTTTTTAAATCTGATACGGAACCATCGTGAAAATAGGGTGCTGTGTTTGTTACGTTTCTCAATCCTGGCACTTTAAACAAATATTTCTGAACTTCCTCTTTCGTTAAATCATACAATCCATTGTCAATTTTTTCAGACTCTGTCAATTCCCAGTAATTTTTATATACTCCGAATTTTTGGAACATTTGTCCTCCTAATGCTACGCCATTATGACAAGTAATACATCCTACACTCATAAAAGTTTCTAATCCTTTTTGTTCTTGTGCAGTTAAAGCCTTTTCATCTCCATCCAAAAACTTATCAAATCTACTCTCAGGATTCAATGTTCTCTCAAAAGCACCGATAGCATTAGTAATATTACCAAAACTAATAGGCTGTTTTTCTCCTTTATATACTTGAGCGAATAGATCTTTATACAAATCTATCTTTTGAATTCTCTCTTCTAATTCTTTTTCATTTTTAATATTGTGCTCTACAGGATTTAAAATAGGTCCACCTGCCTGTTCTTCTACATCTTTTGCACGACCATCCCAAAACTGCATACTATGCAATGATGCGTGTAATACCGTTGGTGAGTTTCTTGCTCCTAATGAACCGTCATCTCCAGGAGAAAACTTCTTGTTATCTACTCCAAATGTATTTAAATCGTGACAAGAGTTACAACTAATATTCCCCTCTCCTGATAACCTCGTGTCAAAATATAAATACTTCCCTAATTCTACTTTTTTGGGATCTAACTTCTCAAACTCTACTGTTGATAGAGACTTAAAATAAGTACTCGCTTTACTTAATAATTCTGATTTCTCATTTGAATTAACGTCTTCCGTTTTTTCTTGATCATTTTTACAAGCTACAAATGACATTAAAACAGATAATAAAACAACTTTTTTAAACATAGGTTTTTAATATTTATTTGTTCCTAAATGTACCTTATCAAAGAAATAATACATATGATAAATGTCAGCAGAATTGAAGTATTTCAAATTAAACAATTCTCAAAAATATCAGCGACAGACAATACTTTTAAACAATAAAAAACACCTAAAAAAACACATATAATAAAATTAATTTTGTTTTATTAATTAATTATTATATTTTGGTATCAACCAATCAAAAACAATAAGCAATGAAATCTTCTTTTTACTTACTAATGCTAACTTTTTCTGGTTTGCTTCTTCAAAGTTGCCAAACAACAGAAACTATTGTTTCGGCTCCTTATAAATTAAACAAATCTGAAACAACTATATATTCTGCCAAAACCTTTATGTTTAAAAATTATTTCTTTACATATAAAGATGGAGAAGCTACACTTGTATATCAACAAGACGACAAGCTAAATAAAAAGTCAGAGCCTATTTTCTTGAAACTTCAAGAGAATAATTCTAACGGTAGCTACCAAGAATTTATAGACTCAAGCAAACAAATAAGTGTAAAGATTATTAATCAGTATGAGGTAAGGCTTCAATTAGATAAAGCAAGATATACGTTATACACATCAAATCACTTAAAAGAAGTGAATGCTGATACAGATAAAATATTAGCCGATATGGCTATTTGGAAAAATGTCCGTTTTTAAATAACAAGAGGTTTCTAAATTTAGAAACCTCTTGTTATTTAATGCTTTTCAATTGTTATTCTATCCTTACAATGCTGGTTCGTATGTAGAAATCTCATTTCTTAACCACTCAGGTATTTCAATTGACCTTTTCTCTTTCATATCAATCATCACTTGAGTACTTGTTCCAATAGCATGCACTATTACCTCTCTTTCAGCACCATCGCTTAAAACAGCATATTCAATTTCAAAACTCTTCCCTCCCATTTTTGCAATTCGCACACCTACACGTGGATTTTGTACTGTTAGATTTATTTCTTTTAAATAATTACACGAAATATTCGCAATCACAAACATATCTTTATACCAATCCCACGTTTTACTTGCTTCCTTCATATAATATCCTCTACCTATTTGAAAATAGTCGATAAACACAACATTGTTAACGTGTCCTAAAGGGTCTAAATCACTCCATCTAACTTCTAACGGGTGATAAAATCTAAAATCACTTATATTAAATTCCATTTTTTTCAATTTATATCTCAAGATATAAATTCTAAAAGTGATTCCAATTTTTTTTAACAAATAGTCATACCTTTTTAAAAGAGAAATCATTAAAAAAGCCCTTAGCAAAATGCTAAGGGCTTTTTCAATCTCTGAAAGTATTTACTATATATTAGTAAATATCATAATGCTCTACCTGATGGAAGTCTTCATACGCTACTTCCTCATCACACTCTAAAGACGGGTAGTGATTCTCTCCTGCATCAAACAACATAACATTGATACGCTTAAATAATAACTCAAGCATTGTTTTTTGTCCTTCAACATCTAAATTCACATTCATCTTTACGATGTGCTCTTTTACTGGTGAACTTTTTTCTTTATCCACACATATTAAGGTAACACTAAAGCTTGTAATTCCCGACATAGAAATTCCTACTACTTTAAATTTTTCTTGATCTATACCAAAGTATTCCCCAATACTACTGATATAATTACCTTTGTTTGCAGCGATTCTGTCAGAGATATCAGCTGCGATACTTCCTGTGAAGTCATTGTAATGTACTTCTGCTTTCATAAACAACAAAATTTAATTTTCTTTTCACAGATAAAGATACTAATTCATTAATAATCACAACAATATATAATCATTATTAAGTATTTATAAATCCCAACATAACATTATTAAATTATAAGCAAATATTTTACTAAAATAATAATTATAAAATATTAATTAACTTAATTAAATACACAGAACAGCCTTTTTTAGCTTTTAAATAAACCTTTAAATAAGTCAATAACACTAAATTAACATTTAACCACCTAATTACCTTAAATCACCCAATTATCACAATCAATTAAAGAATATCTTTAAACATATCACTAAAAACACCCTGTTAAAATTATTTAACACAATCTAAAAAAACCTTAAATAATTGTAATATTCACTAAATATTGATTGTAAAAAAGTCAAATCATCACTTTTTGTGATCTTCTTCACTTTATAATTGCTCTAAATAATCTTATTTCCAATATTTGAGAATAAGAATCAAGGGTTTCTTGTTCCTTTTTTAATTATATATGCTGTTTCCTTGCTTCCATTTTCACGCATCCATTCATCACAAACTTCTTTTACAAAAAGAGGATTATCCTTAGCAGCATCATTTAACCAATTCCCTACACTGTCTCTAACGTATTTTGAAGAGTCTGCTTTTAACACTTCTAATATTGGTAAAGCAAGGCTGGGGTTGACTTTTAACTCAGTAATATGTGTTGCCCATACTCCTCTTGGACGTGTAGCTTCAGACGCAAACCTTCTGATATTCTCATTTCCATCCTTAGTCCATTCTTGTAATAAATTCAAACTTTCTTCTAAATTTTCAATGATATCTTGTCGAACTGCCATCCAAGAAATCTCACGTACTCCAAAATGTGTATCTCGCGCAAAGTCACTTATAGCCTTCAATTTGCCACTTATCAACATCTCTTTATTGTATTGTATGAAATATGTAGCCCAACAACGTACGGAATCACTTTTGTGATTTTTTAGTAATCCAAATAACTCCTTATCTCCTCTCTCTTTTGATAATTGATATAATGTATGCCCTACACTTTGATTGATCGTATTTGCTGTAACTTTTTTAAGACCTGCAATTCCATCTAACACTATAGGTATATATGCTGTACGTTTTAAATCTGCCAAAACATTTTCTACCAGTAACAACTTATCAATTGCTAACCATTCTGTAAGATTAGCACTTTCTATTTCCCCTCTATTCAATTGTTCTAAAATAGCAGTCGGTATATCTTTCATCGAACGGGCTCCTTTGCGCTTTTCCATTCCTTATATATTTTTTAGTAGTTCTGTAATCTCTACGCGATTCATATAATCCTTGTCTTCATATTTATAAGTTACAATTCCCTTTTCGTCTACAATATAAGTAACTGGAATTGGCAACTTATAATCTTCGTTTCCATTTATCAAAGTTAAATCAATTCCTAACGCTTTATAATAGGGGATTACATTTTCTTGCAACGCAAAACTTATTCCTAACACATTACTCAGTGCATTGTCTTTGTCTTGTAGTACACAGAAAGGAAAACTTGCTTCTGTACTCCACGCTGCATTTAAACTACTTTGTTGGGGAGTAATAACGACAACCTCACCTCCTTTTTGTTTGATTTCTGCATAATGTTTGGCAAGAAAACTTACCTCAACAGAACAAAAAGGACACCAATTCCCTCTTACAAAAGAAACAATCAACTTACTTGAGCCATATAATTCTTTTAAATCAACACTTTCTCCTTCTACTGTCAACAAACAAGCATCGGGAAATAAATCGCCAACCTCAACAACAGACTTTAATTCTTCTTGTCTCTTTAAGTCTTCTATCGAAGAACTAAATACTTCTAATACTTCAGCAGGTAATTGCTTTGTCATCACCTCCTTTATTTCTTCTAACGCTTGCTTAATTTCATTCATTATAAAACCTTATTTTTACAAAGATTATAAAGAGTAGTGGTCTGTACAATACCGCATAAATTTACCCCATAGGGATAAAAAAGTCACTTTTATGAATAACAAGCAATCAACGATAGAAGAAAAAATATGCCCTCTTGAATTTGCAGTTAATGCAATAAGTGGAAAATGGAAAATTCCTATTGTTTGGCAAATCAATAATGGACATAAGCGCCCAAGTGAAATGCTTAGAGGAATAATGAAAGTTGACCGCCGTGTTCTCAATCAACAGCTAAAAGAGTTGGAACAGGATGGCATATTACTAAAAACAAGTTTTAATGAACTGCCACCACGAGTAGAATATTCATTAACTCCACTTGGAGAAAAGTTAGTTGCTGTACTTTGGAACTTAAATGCGTGGGGAGAACTATTGCTAAAAGAAAAAACGGAATTATAATTCCTTATAATCCCGTTTATATATGTTTTTATTTATTATTAACCATCAAACTCCCCACAGTCGTGAATACTAAATGTTTTCAACTTACTATGTGTTGTATAAAAGGCTCCTATTCTAAAAAATTCTTTGTCTAACGACTGTCCCGTTACTGTAACTTTATAAACCGGCACCTCATCAATTTGTTCGAATATAAATTCATTTACAGGTGTCTTTACAGTAATTGTATTCTCTTTCTCTTCAATTCCTGTTACTTTAAACGATATTTGATTTTCTAAATCACACGCATTCATCAAGGTAATCATTTCACCATCTATCAATACATTAGCAATATCACAAGCATAACAATTACCTGAAAAGTCAAGTCCATATCGCTCTGTAGCAATTGTACTTCCTTCTTCTACTATTTCCAAAGGAACCATTAATTCTGAAGTCAACTTGTGAATAGCTTCACTTTGTGTAGCTGTAACTTCTGATTTTACTTCACTTACTCCTGCTGTTTCTTCGTTTTCACCTTGCTTACAAGCAAACAATGCAAAGCAAGCAATTAGTGTTACAACAATTTTTTTCATATTGATGATTTTTGACAAATGTATAGGATAGAATAATTTCTTACAATAGGTTACGAAAGTATTAATATTATTATTTGAATGCTATTCACCTTGTATGTATATTTTTTATATAGTACTTGTAATATGCTTCTATACTTTTACATAGTTTTTATACATTGGGTATACATAGAGTATACATACACTATACAAGCACTCTGAATAAAACTCCATTAAAAGAGTTGCAAAAGCATAGTAAATACAATATACTATTCTTTATTTAGGAGTTAATTAATCACCATACATTCTAACAACAGCCTGACCCCGGACTACATTCACTCTTATTACCTGTTACTTGTTCAGGTGTTATACCACAAGCATCTTCTGCTAAACAAGCGGTTAATGTATTGATTAACACAAAATGTGTACCGTTAAAATCTAATGTATATTTTCCTATTGTTGCTGCTCCTTGATACTCAACCTCAACTTCTGCATCTTCTATCCCTAATTTATTCTCTGACAAGCGAATTATATTAAACAACTTTCGAGCTTTTAATCGATGCTCAAAGTCGTTGGCATTCCACAACTGAAAACTAACTTTGATTTCGCGTCGAATTACACCTCCACAATCAATATATTTTTTATCAACTTGTCCCACTTCTGTTACGTGAAAATGTGCTGGAACAAACGAACCATCTTCAAACTGAAAATCTACTTTTTCTAAATTTTCTAAAGCTGCTTTAACCTCTGATAATTTCATATTCTCTTATTTATTGTTTCATTTATAATCGTATTATTACGATACGTTTATTTAAAAAAATGCTTTAACAGCATTTATCTACTTTTATATCTTGCGCAAAGAAAAGTCCAAACTCAACAGAAAATTCTTGCCACACTTGTTCGTCAATACAATAGCATACTGATTTCCCTTCAATATTCCCTTTGATAATCCCTGCATTTTTTAATTCTTTCAAGTGCTGAGAAATTGTAGCTTGTGCTAAGCCAAGTTCTTCTACTAAATCATTGCATATACAAGCGTGTTGGTTGATTATATACTGTAAAATCGCTAATCTGGCAGGATGTGCCAACACCTTAAACATTGCTGCTAACTTATTCTTCTTATCGCTAAACAATTCTGACTTTGTAATTCCCATAACTTTTAATGCTTATAATATCATATCGCAATATTACGATATATATACAATGTAAAAAAGAAGTTTCTGTTAAATAGTAAACAACCTTCCTTTTCAGATTCTCCCAAGTAATAAATCACAGCTTTTGTACTTAACTAAAATTGTAATCAAAAAAAGAGTTACTTCTTTTTACAAAAAGTAACTCTCTTGATTTATAAAACTTTTATCCCCTTTAATCTTCTCTACTTCCATCATCAGCCATACGAACAATTTTAGGAGTAAACTTCGCTACTACATCAACTAACTCTCCTTGTGCTGCCATTACTTCATAAATATCTTTATAAGCCATAGGTGCTTCGTCTTTTCCTGCTCCAATTAACTGTACACCGCAATCTGCTAAAACGGCTTTGATATCTTCTGCCTTCAAGTTCTTGATAGCTTGTGTACGACTCATTTGTCGTCCTGCTCCGTGAGATGCTGAATTTAGTGCAGTTGCTTCTCCTTTTCCGCGAACTAAAAACCCAGGGGCAGTCATAGACCCAGGAATAATTCCCATAACACCTTCACTCGCCGGTGTTGCTCCTTTTCTGTGTACAATAACTTCTTTTCCTTGGTACATCTCTTTCCACGCAAAGTTGTGGTGATTCTCAATCTTTGCTAATACCTCTGCTCCTATAGCTTTGGTCAACTTATCGTGAATTACCTCGTGACAAGCAGAGGCGTAATCTCCGGCTAAGTTCATCATCATCCAATATTCTTGTCCTTCTTGTGAATTCAAATCTAAGTAAGCAAGGTTAGCCGCTTCTTGTGGTAACTTACATACTTCTTTTGCTATTTTAGTGTAATGCCCTGCAATTGTTGCTCCCATTCCACGAGAACCTGAGTGTGTCAATAAGGCTAAATAAGTTCCTTTATCAATATTCAACACCTCATCGCGGTCTGTAAACTCCATAATCCCCCATTCTACAAAGTGGTTTCCCCCTCCTGATGAACCTAACTGTGACCAAGCTTTATCTTGTAAATTCTTGATAAACGGATTTAAGTTAAACTCTCCTCTATCTAATATAGCGTGATTGGCTTTATGTTGTCCTAAAAAACCGTGTCCTGCTCCAAACTTAGTGTGCTTCACTAATTGCTCTTTCAGCAAGCCTTCCATTCCATAAAACTCCATTCCTTTAATATCAAAAATAGAAAGGGCCATTCTACAACCAATATCTACTCCTACACCATAAGGGATAACCGCATTTTCTGTAGCCAACACGCCTCCGATAGGCAATCCGTATCCTTGGTGTGCATCTGGCATTAACGCCCCAGCTACTGCAACGGGTAATTTCACAGCAGTTTGCATTTGTTTAATTGCTCCTTCTTCAATATGATCTGCTCCATAAATACTATAAGCAACAGCTTCTTCTCTTAATGGAATCACTCCTGTTTCTTCTCTTTGTCCTATGCCATCAATAATCGCTTTAGCCAACTTTCCAAATACCTTGTGATTTAGATAATCTTCTGCATTATCCAACACCATTTTATAATGTGCTAACATCTCTGTTTTGGTAAATCCTGTACGTTTCTTGTTTGCTTTTAAGGCAACACCCAACAAAGCGTTCTCTGGATAACCTATCGCAATCAAATCATTTCCGTTTATAATTGTATTTTCCTTTTTCATTTTGTTTTATCTTTTTTCTCAGAAGAACAATTCTCTTTGTTTGTAACTCTGGTGGGATTCGAACCCACATTCCATATTGGCAGTACGGCTGTTAATACGCTTCCCTACTATCTTCGGTGCCTCTGTAAACTCTACCAACTTGTCCGCGCAGGTCAAGCCGGGATATCCGTACACTCTACGTTAGCAAATTTAACCGTAGGCTTTTCCTTTTAAGCTACAGAGTCATTTGATTATTAATTACAAAGAATGTGTTCTTCTAAACTATACAATGCCTTTTTATAAGCAAACTACTTGGGTTAACGCCATAAAAAAAGGCAATTACGATGTGTAATTGCCTTGATATCTATAGCAAGTAGTGCGTTACTACAGCAAACGATGCATTATTTTCCAAATACCTCTTTCAACTGTTGTAATACATTACCACCACCAGATAAGCTGATTTCACCAACTTTCTCGGCAATTTTCTCGATGTATTCCATCTCTTTTAACTTCAGCAACATTTCATTCTCTTCCATTAGTTTGGCAGTATTCAACAAACTTCTTGTTGCTGCTGTCTCTTCACGGCGAGTAATCATATTGGCTTGTGCTTTCTTTTCAGCAACTAACACTTGGTTCATAATTTCACGGATCTCTCCTGGCAAGATGATATCTTTGATACCACAAGCTGTTAAATCAATACCTAATGCTGCAATTGAAGCCTTCACTTCTTGCAATAAATCGCCTGATAAGTTCTCTTTATTTTCCATTAATTCGTCAAAAGACATTCTTCCGATTTTCTCTCTCAACATCAATTGGATAATAGTGTACACTTGTCTTTCAACGTCTTTATTATCAACATAAGCTACAAGTAGGTCTTTCACTTGATACGTCAAGCTAAAGTTTACTCTTAATTGTACTTTGTCTTTTGTCAATATCTCTTGCCCATTCATCTCCATATTCTGTTGACGAATATCAATATACTGTGTTTCAATAATAGAATCGTTGTTCCAGAAACGGTATTCACCTGCTTCTAAAATACGTTCAAACTTACCGTTGATTACTAATAACGCTCTCTCGTTTGCAGACACAACAACCTTGCGGATGAATTGCCCCATATTACCTTTGTTTGTCAATACACGAGGAATCGTTTCATCAACCTCTATTGTATCGATGTTGTAACGCTCAAAAGTAAACTCAGTAGCGTCTTTCCAAAAGATATGTCTTCCCGCCCCAAGAGCAGTCATAAATACTTTGTTTTTGAACACTAAAACAACTTCATTGTCTAATACATCAATTACATTCAACATCGCTTGTAATGTACTATTTTGCAATAGTGCATCTACGTCTTCGCGAACTGGGAACATATCCGCTTTGTTGAATTGCTCAATTTCTTTATTACCCCAAATAATATATTGTCCTGTCTGATATACTTTAGTCAATTCACCTTGGTTAAAAACTAAGGCAACGTGATTTGTTTTTACTTGTAACTTTTTCATTGTACTATTTTTTTAATCTTTTAAATCTTTTGTTGAAAAAGGAGCGATAAATAGGCTTCCCTTTTTTATAAACGGAAAAACGAGTTAAGCATTCGTTAGTATAGCTTGTGTAGTGTCCAAGTTACCTCAGCAAGCAAAGTAAATTCTCACTACATCCCATATACCTCACCAAAACTTATACTTGTTTTTTCAGGTTTAAAAAAAGGTGTTCTTTGTCGAAACAAAAAACAGAAACACTATTTATCAGAACCTATTATGATGAGAGGTTTTTATAGAAGTCCTCTGCTTCATCCATAAATGCCCGAAGGCTGCGTGAATATTCCGCTTTACCAATTAAGCTATATTGCCTTTTGACAATAATAGGATTCGAACCTACATCTTGAATATGGAAACGAGCATTGCCCGTTTGTTCTAAGTCCACAAGCAGTATAAGGTAAACTATTGTCCCTCACTTCCGTGCTATTCAGAAACACTTCCAAGGCTTGCGTACTTTCGAACAGTACAAAGATGCGCATTTATATGCGCAATAGACTTGCGCAGATTAAAAAAAGTTTAAAAATATTCACTAACATCTGTTTTACAACACTTTACAAACAATACCTTTTTAAACAAAAAACAACTGCGCAAATACATTGCGTACATAATAAGTTTTTGTGTACTTTTATCTCCTATTATTTATCGACAAAAGGAATGGCTACAAATAAATTGGCATTATTACGCTACAAAATCATTGACGAATGCTTACAAAATAGGTTTAGAAAATGGACATTAGATGACTTGATTGAAAAAGTATCTGATGCGTTATATGAATTTGAAGGAATAGATAGTGGTGTTAGTAAACGCACCATTCAACTGGATATTCAAACGATGCGTAGTGATAGCTTAGGATATAATGCTCCTATTGTTGTTGTAGACCGAAAGTACTATACTTACGAAGATCCTGATTTTAGCATTAAAAATTCTCCTATTAACGATACTGATATGGAGAAACTAAAAGAGGTAGTCAATATTTTAAAACACCTCAACGGTTTTAGTCAAGTAGATGAAATGAGTGAGATGATTGCTAAACTTGACAATAGCTTGCTTAAGCGTAGTTCTAAAGCTCCTGACTATATACAGATGGAAAACAATAATCGCTTAAAGGGGATTCAATTTATCAATCCTTTGTATGAGGCGATAAAAAGTAAACAGCCTATTTTGATTGAATACAAATCTTTCAAATCGCAACAAGCAAGTAAAGAAATATACCATCCTTATTTATTAAAAGAATTTAGAAATCGCTGGTTCTTGATTACAAGAAATAATAAGTTGCCTCATTTACTCACGCTGGCTTTGGACAGAATTGTAAATATACACACCTTAGCAAATGAACCTTTTAAACAATATGAGGGCATTGACTTCAACCGTTATTTTGAGGATACAATAGGCGTTACTAAAACTGAAAAAGACAGAGCAAAAAAAGTTGTTCTTTGGATTGATGCCAATAATGCTCCTTATGTAAAGACAAAACCTATTCACCCTTCTCAACAGGTGATTTCCGAAACGAAAGAAGGGACAACTTTTCGCTTAGATGTGGTTCTAAACTTTGAATTGGAGCGTGAAATACTTGGTTTTGGGGAAAATATGATAGTTCTTGAACCAAAAGAATTAAAAAAGAGAATAGGTAAACGCCTGTCTAAAATGATTGAAAATTATAATATTACGCCTAAAAATGATTGATTATCTAAATCATAATATTGTTTTTTAATACAAAACTGCCTTTAATCATATAATTATTTCTCAAAGCTTACGTACCTTTGCAGTTATGAAACACTTTATAGTAGTCATAGTAATGTTATTCTTTATGAAGCCAGTATTCCCAATATTGGACTTCGTGGTTAACTATGATGCTATTCAAGAACTGTGTATCAATAAAGATAAGCCTGAATTAGAATGTAACGGTAGCTGTCACTTAAAAAGTGAATTAGCTAAAACAGCTCAGGAGGATAATCCTTTCTCAGCTAAGAAGACATTTCAATTGCAATTAGAGGTACTTTTCTTTAATCCCTACGAATGGGATAGTCCTGTAATCCCCACAATTCCCTTTGCTACGAAAGTAACTGATAGTTACCAAATAGCTTATACTTACTTACCTACGTTTGATTTTATCAAACCACCACACGCTTAAATCTTATTTTATTACCGTTTTATATACTGACTTTGTGCTATTTAGCGCATAAGCCACTATGTACCTATAATTATAATTTTAAGATTTAAACAAAATGAAAAAAATACTATACTTCGCTTTTACAGCAATCGCAATCGCTTTTACAACAACTTCTTGTTCTTCTGATGATAATTCAATGTTAAAGGGGCCAACTACAAGACCTGTTGAAATCATTACAGACCCAATAAAAACACAAACAGAAGGCGATTATTCTATTAAAGTGTTTACTAATACTAAAGAGTTTTACGCTCCTTCTACAGCTCCAATTATCATAGAAATTACAGATAATAAAGATGAGACTAATAAAGTGTTTACAAACACGAAAATGGCTATCACAATGCATATGACAATGCAAGATGGTCATCAAATGTCTCACTCTGCTCCTATTACACAACTTAGACCTGTAGCTGGAACTACTAATAAGTTTGAAGGGGAAATTATGTTTTCTATGGCAGGAATGGAGTTAGATAAAAACTATTGGACAATTACTGTTGAATCAGAAAACAAAGGAAATAAGATTAAAACAGATATCAATACAACTGTTAGACCAGGCAATTTCTTTGACAGAGAAAATATTATAAATTCTATTGCAAAAGGAGATAACAAAACATTAGAAATGTTCACTTATAATGGTAAAAATCATTTCATCGCTTTTCATCAAATACCAAATCCAAAGGTTGGAAGAAATAAAATGCAGGTATCGGTTTTTAGATCAGAAAAAATGGGAATGGAATTTCCTGTTGTAGAAAACTTATCTATAGAAATTGATCCAAGAATGCCAGATATGGCAAACCATGGTGTTAGTGCAGCTATAAACCCTTTAAAATACAATAGTAATATTGGAATGTATGATGGTACTATTGTATTCAATATGCCTGGATATTGGTATATCAATTTAGTAGTGAAAGACGAAGCTGGGAATATTGTTGCTGGTAAGCCTGTATATACTCCTGTTAGAGTTAATAAAGACACTGATATAACTCCTGTTCTTGGTGACAAATTCCTTGATATATTCATATAATTTATACTTGCCCAACCTAAAGTCATCCACTTTTTAATAAAAGACTATGTTTAAACATATATATATAACTGGTGTATTAACTGCCCTAAGTGCTACAATGGCAATAGGGCAAAATACATCAGCAAATGACACGCTTAAGAATAGCAATTTGAAAGAGGTTGTTCTAACTTATTCAAAAGAAAAAGAGCTTGTTGATAAAAAACCATTGACAACTATTGATGATTATCTTGCTAAAAAAGAAAACATCACTTTAGTTAGACGTGGTGCTTATGCTTGGGAGCCGTTAATCAACAATATGACGATTGAGCGTACAAGACAAACTATTGATGGAATGCAAATATTCCACGCTTGTACAGATAAAATGGATCCTATTACTTCTTATGTCGAAATCAACAACCTTGACCAAATAGATGTTACTTCTGGTTCACAAGGCTCTATTTTTGGTCCTACTTTAGGTGGTAGCATCGACTTGAGAACAAAGAAACTTGCTTTTACTGAAGACAAACAATTTAGCGGACAAGTGCAAACTGGTTTTGAGAGTATCAACAAACAAAAGATTTTAGGTGGAAACTTCGACTTCACTTCTAAAAAGTTCTATGCGAGTGGTTCTATTATGTTTAGAGATGCAGACAATTATAAAGCTGGTGGAAATAAAGAGGTTTTATACTCTCAATTTAGAAAACTGAATACATCTGGTATTTTAGGTTACTCAATCAACAAAAGCAATAGCGTTGAAGCTGCTATTATCTATGATAAAGCAACAGACATTGGTTACCCTGCCCTACCAATGGATGTATCGTTGGCAGAAGCGATTATCACTTCTGTGAAACACACTTACATTCCTACTGATTCTTGGGTAACAAAATGGGAAACTAAATTGTACTACAATACAATTACACATAGAATGGATGATACCAATCGCCCAGATGTAGCTATCCGTATGGATATGCCAGGATGGAGCGATACTTTTGGTGCATATTCTACTATATCAGCAACAGCTAAAGAAAACCACCATTTAAGTGCTACAGTGAACACTTACCACAATAAGTCTATTGCGGAAATGACAATGTTCTCAACTCTTACTAACGCCGTTAATATGTCTGTTTACACTTGGCCTAACGTTAAAACTACTTATGTTGGAGGGACTTTTAAAGACCATTGGCAAATAGACGACAGTCAGAGTTTAATGCTAACAGCAAGTATCGGATCTCATAATAATACAGTTAGTGAAGCTGGTGTAAATCAATTGAGAATTTTCTTAGTAGATGATTCATTTAAAAAAGATAAAACAAGAGTAGTTGGTAATTTTGCAGCTAACTATGAAAGACTACAAGACAATTGGGTTTATGGAGTTGGTATAGGATATGGTAACAGAGCTCCTTCTGTTTCTGAAGGGTATGGATATTACCTTTTCAACAGTGGAGATAAGTATGACTATATTGGTAACCCAAGTATGAAAAACGAGTCTTCTTACGAAGCTAACTTATTTGTAAAATATGTTTCACCTGCTTTCTCAACTAAATTATCTGGTAATTTCTTCTATTTAGACAATTATATTATTGGTGTAATTACTCCTCCATTCAACGTAATGACTCCAGGAGGAAATGGGCTAAAGATTTACCAAAATATTGATCATGCTATTCAAGCGACAATTGATTGGAATTTCAAATACAATGTAGATACTCATTGGACTGTATCTGGAGGTGTTGGATATAGCTACGGAAAAGATAAAGACGAAAATACATTGCCTTTTATTAGTCCTATTGCTTACCGCGCTGCAGTAGATTATAAATATAATTCGTTTAATACGCAGTTAGGCGTTACTGGTAATGCAGTAAAAAGCAATGCTGCTGAAGCGTATGGAGAAACTACTACTCCTGCTTATGCAACATTAAACTATAATGCAAACTACAAGTTTAATTTTGGTACACAAATGTTAAGTATTGGTGCTGGTGTTGAAAACATCTTAGATACTAATTACACAACATATTCTGATTGGAACAAAATTCCAAATCCTGGAAGAAACTTCTTTGTAAACTTATCTTACAAATTATAATATCTTAAAAACCGGTAATTCTCTTACCGGTTTTTTTATTTTTTGTTAGTGTGATCGCTATTTATAAATTGATGTATTATCTTTAACTATTTCGCATTCTTAATATAAACAGTGATTAGCTATAGAAATAAAGAAATTTCTTATAACAATTACTTATTTTTAAACACATTACACACAACCAATTTACAATGGCACGTATTAAACTAAACTTACCAAACGAATATATCTTCTCAACAACAATACCCGTGAGAATCACAGACCTTAATTATGGTAATCACTTAGCAAATGACAAACTCTTATCTATCCTTCACGAGGCACGAGTGCTGTTTTTAGCTAACTTTGGATATACAGAGTTAGATTGTGCAGGAAAAGGCTTAATAATGGGTGATGTGGCTATAGAATACAAGAATGAAGCTTTCTATGGTGATCACTTAACAATACAAGTAGTTGCCGGAGATTTTACAAGAGTAGGTTTTGACTTGTACTACCTTGTTCAAACAGAAACAAAACTAATTGCAAAAGCAAAAACAGGTATGGTTACTTTTGATTACAATAAGAGAGCTGTAGTAGAAGTACCTGAAGTATTGAAAACACAATTCATTCCACAAGAATAACTCCTTACAAAATATCTAAAAACCAGAATCCGTAGTGATGTATTTCTTTCTGATTACATTGCTTCGGAGCATCATAGGTTTTATAAACTATTTCACCTATTTCAAAAGGAACACGTTTTTGAAACATAGGACCATCAAAAACAAAGGTGTGAAACTCTCCATTCTCCCCACAAGGATCGACTCCCTCGGGTAAGTCTGCAATAAATTGATGGTCTATTATCCTACCAACAAAACTCTTATCAAGGAATTGCTCATTCACACACACGACAATAGCTTTTATCCCTGCATTTACCATCTCTTCTACCAATAGCTTTGTATTCATATTCCACAAAGGAAAAACTCCTTGAATAGCTAATCTTTGCAACTGTTGTTCTCTAAAGGTTTTCAAGTCCTCTAATAAAATATCCCCATAAACACTATTACATATCCCCTCAGACTTATACACGCTTAATTGTTTCGTTATTATTACCTCATACTCTTGTAAAGACAATGTTTCCGTTAAATACACAATATCTATTGGCAGTCCTAAACATACAGCTTGTCTACGTAACACATCTTCACGAATTCCGTGCATCGACACTCTTCCAAAAGATTTGTTTACTGTTGTCATAAGTCTAATTACATTGTATTCCTTTGTACTTTGCAGGGTATATAATGCATAAGCTGCATCTTTTCCTGTACTCCAATTTAAAAACGCCTTAGAAGTCATAATCATCTAATATTTGTAAATACAAGGTATAAAAAAAACGGCTTGACAAAAGCCAAGCCGTTTTTAAATATATTAATCGAATAGATTATACTTCTCTATTTGGGTCAAATGCCTCTAAGATTTGAGCAACACGTTGTACGAATTGTCCTCCTAAAGCTCCATCTACCACACGGTGATCATAACTGTGAGATAAGAACATTTTTTGACGAATACCAATGAAATCTCCTTCTGGTGTTTCAATAACAGCAGGAACCTTACGAATAGCTCCTAAAGCTAAAATACCTACTTGTGGTTGGTTGATAATTGGTGTACCAAATACACTTCCAAAAGTACCAACGTTAGTTACTGTATAAGTACCACCTTGTGTATCGTCTGGTTTTAATTTACCAGCTTTTGCACGATTACCTAAGTCATTAACAGCTTTTGCCATTCCAACTAAGTTCAATTGGTCTGCATTTTTAATTACAGGAACAATTAAATTACCATTTGGAAGAGCCGCAGCCATACCAAGGTTAATGTTTTTCTTTTTAATGATGTAATCACCATCAACAGAAATATTCATTCCAGGGAAATCTTTTAATGCTTTTGCAACCGCTTCCATAAAGATTGGTGTAAACGTTAATTTCTCACCTTCTCTCTTCTCGAAAGAACTCTTAACTTTATTTCTCCAGTTTACAATATTAGTTACGTCAACCTCAATAAAAGATTGTACGTGAGCCGAAGTCTGTACAGATTGTACCATATACCCAGAAATAAGCTTACGCATACGATCCATCTCTACAATCTCATCTGCACCATTAACTGATACAGGAGCTGCTTTACTTGCTGTTTGAGCTACAGGCGCTGCTTTTGGCGCAACCGCTTGTGCAGGGGCAGCAACTTGAGTAGGTTGTGAACCTCTATTTTTAACGTAATCTAAAATATCATTCTTAGTTACACGTCCATCTTTACCAGTACCAGCAATAGCTTCTAATTCAACAAGAGATATTCCCTCTTCTTTAGCGATATTTTTCACTAATGGAGAGAAGAACTTTTCTGAATCAGAAAAATCAACAGGAGCTACCGCTTCTTGAGCAGTTGCAACATTGTTTTCTACTACTTTAACTTCAGGTGCTACAGTGTTATTTGCTGCTGGAGCAGGTGCAGCACTTCCTCCTTCAGTTTCAATTATTGCAATTGTTTGTCCTACTTGAACAACATCATCTACTTGAAATAATATCTCAACCAAAGTTCCTTCCACTTCTGACGGAACTTCGCTATCAACTTTATCAGTTGCTATTTCTAAAACTGTTTCATCTGCCTCTATGCGATCTCCTACATTTTTCAACCAGTTTGTAATTGTTGCCTCAGCAACACTCTCACCCATTTTGGGTAATTTTAATTCGAACTTTGCCATATTTATAACCTAAGGTTGTGATTTTTGATTCAAATTACAAATTTAATAATATTTCGGACTTTTTATAATAGATTATAAAATTATCATTCTTACAAAAAGTAATCTCTATCTCCCTAATTCCTATCATTACTTCGATTTAAAAATTGTTTTTTTACTTATTTTCTTTAGAATTTTATTCAAAAGAATACAATCTATTATTAAAAAGTATTTCCCCGAATTACATCTGAAAAGATAGATAAAACCGATAGATGCAGAAATATACAAAAAAAGCACCTATCCTAAATTAAAAACAATCATAGATTTCTCTAAATATTGTAGTAAAATAAATCCATAAAAAAAGTCGACCATTGCTGGTCGACTTTTATATATAATAAAATATTATTATTTAATTACATTACGTTTACGATCTGTTTCTTTTAAGAAGATCTTTCTAATACGTAAAGATTTTGGAGTTACCTCAACATACTCATCTTTTTGAATATACTCTAAAGCTTCTTCTAAAGAGAAAATGATTGGAGGAACGATTCTAGCTTTTTCATCATTACCAGAAGAACGAACGTTAGACTGTTTTTTAGCCTTAGTTACGTTAATACACATATCATCACTACGTGTATTCTCTCCAATTACTTGTCCTTCGTAAATTTCGTCATTCGCATTAACGAAGAATTTACCACGGTCTTGTAATTTATCAATTGAATAAGGAATAGCTTTTCCATTCTCCATAGAAATTAATGAACCATTATTACGTCCAGCAATTTCTCCTTTGTATGGTTGGTACTCTAAGAAACGGTGAGACATAATAGCTTCACCTGCAGTAGCTGTTAATAACTGATTTCTTAAACCAATAATACCTCTTGAAGGAATATTGAATTTAATAATCATACGTTCTCCTTTAGGCTCCATACTTAACATTTCACCTTTTCTTAAAGAAACGTATTCAACAGCACGTCCTGATAAATTCTCAGGAATATCAATTGTTAACTCCTCAATTGGTTCACATTTAACACCATCAACTTCTTTGATGATTACTTGTGGCTGTCCAATTTGTAATTCGTATCCTTCACGACGCATTGTCTCAATCAATACAGATAAGTGCAATACACCACGTCCAAATACCATAAACTTATCAGCACTGTCAGTCTCTTTAACACGTAAAGCTAAGTTTTTCTCAAGCTCTTTGCTTAAACGATCCTTAATGTGACGAGAAGTTACATATTTACCTTCTTTTCCGAAGAAAGGAGAGTCATTAATTGTAAACAACATGCTCATTGTTGGCTCATCAATAGTGATTGTAGCTAATGCTTCTGGATTTTCGAAGTCAGCAATAACATCTCCAATTTCAAATCCTTCAATTCCTACAACTGCACAAATATCACCAGCGTGAACTTCGCTTACTTTCTTACGTCCTAAACCTTCGAAAGTTTGCAATTCTTTAATTTTACTTTTAACGATTTTTCCATCGCGTTTAACTAAAGAAATATTCATTCCTTCTTTTAAAATACCTCTGTGAAGACGACCGATAGCAACACGACCTGTAAAAGTAGAGTAGTCTAAAGATGTAATCAACATTTGTGGAGTTCCTTCGTTAGCTTTAGCTTCTGGAATATGTTTCAAAACCATATCTAATAAAGGCTCAAATGAATCTGTTGGTTGTTTCCAATCATCAGACATCCAATTGTTCTTAGCAGATCCGTAAACAGCAGGGAAATCCATTTGCCATTCTTCAGCTCCTAATTCGAACATTAAATCGAATACTTTCTCGTGAACTTCTTCTGGAGTACAGTTTTCTTTATCAACTTTATTTACAACTACACACGGCTTTAATCCAAGACTAATAGCTTTTTGTAGTACGAAACGAGTTTGTGGCATTGGCCCTTCAAAAGCATCTACAATTAAAAGAACACCATCAGCCATATTCAATACACGCTCTACTTCCCCACCGAAATCGGCGTGGCCAGGAGTATCAATAATGTTGATTTTTGTTCCTTTATAATTTACAGAAACGTTTTTTGAAGTAATAGTAATACCTCTTTCTCTTTCGATATCCTCATTATCCAAAATTAATTCTCCCGTGCTCTCATTGTCACGAAACAATTGACAGTGGTGTAAGATTTTATCAACCATAGTTGTTTTACCGTGGTCAACGTGTGCAATAATCGCAATATTCCTAATTGGTGTCATATAAGGATTTTAAAATTTAAATTTTTAATTTAATAACTTCGTCTATAAAACGAATAAGAAAAACAAGAAAAGCCCTCAGATATTGAGAGCTTGATATTTTTTTCTTCTTAACAAACTAAATCGTCTAACTGTATTATTATAATGCAGCAACGTGTTTAGTTAATTTTGATTTCAAGTTAGAAGCTTTATTCGAGTGAATGATATTTTTCTTTGCTAATTTATCAATCATAGAAACAACTACAGGTAATTTAACACCAGCCTCAGTTTTATCCTCGATCATACGTAATGCTTTGATTGCGTTACGAGTTGTTTTGTGTTGGTATCTGTTTAATACTCTTTTCTTTTCGTTACTTCTAATTCTTTTTAAAGCTGACTTATGATTTGCCATTTTCTAAATATTTTATTAAGTCTATACTATTTTTTCTCTTGTAGTCCGTAGGGGAATCGAACCCCTGTTACCAGGATGAAAACCTGGCGTCCTAACCCCTAGACGAACGGACCAAAATCTCAATATATTAAGTTTTTAAAAAAACTTGTAGTCCGTAGGGGAATCGAACCCCTGTTACCAGGATGAAAACCTGGCGTCC
>NZ_JBBPHM010000011.1:0-111346 GCF_038039755.1 Myroides sp. C1519 | reverse complement strand
TTCGAATCCTGCCACCCCGACAAAAAGGAATCACTATTTAGTGGTTCCTTTTTTTATACCCATAAACTAAATGAATAAGCAATTATTACAAAAGCTGTATAGTCAATACTTAAACTATTACTTCTACTCTTCTTATCAAGAAGATGAAGTACAAGCGAGGAAAGCATCTACTGAAATTATCTTCAACCTCTTGTTCATCGCTTTAAGTGTTACTACACTAATTATACTTATTTATATTTTAAAAACTATTGGCATAAACCACAACACTAAAAACGTGATTGGCAAGATAACATTACTAACTCTTACCTACACAGCCTATGTCATTGCAAAAAAGAAATATTTCAGTCGTTTAAACAACTTCTTTTCTTCTGTTGAAGTTACCCAAAAACCAACCAACAATTACATCATATACTATAGCATCATTGGTATATTTGCCTACTTTGGTATCATTACTTCCTTAATTATAGTATACAACAAAATATTTTAAAGCATAAAAAAAGAGTTAGCAGTTGCTAACTCTTTTCGTTTACTCTCCTTTGCTATGTTGTAGCAACCAATTATATAAATCTATGTGTCGATATAAATCCTCTACACTTCCGTGTGTTCCTCCTTTGACAACTTGCAACTCTACTGGTGCTGCTTTATCACAATTTTGAATTGCTGCCATTATTTTCTTTGACTCTCTCAATGGCACAATGAAATCTTTATCTCCGTGAATCAATTTAATCGGAATTGACGTTAAAGCACAGGCTTCTCTTTCTTCCCCTCCTCCACAAATAGCAATAGCCGCTGCAATACGATTAGGGTATTTACTCGCATACTTCATTGTTCCATATCCTCCCAAACTCATTCCTGTAACGTAAATGCGACTTTCATCTATATTGTAATTTGCAATCATATAGCTTACAATCTCATCAATCTTATCTGCATTCCACGGTCCTGATGGCAATTGTGGCGCAACTAAATAAGCCGGAATATCAAGTCCTTTTTCAATGCCCTTTAACGCACCATATCGTTTTACTCTTTCAATGTTTGTACCAGACAAACTTCTACCGTGTAAAGAAATGATTAGTGGATTCTTTTCTTGAACCTCTCTTGGTTCGTTTAACCAAAACTGATACGCTGTCTTGTCTACAACAGCTTTGGGTTGAGCAAATGCTGTTATTGATAACAGACAAATGAATGCAATAATAAATTTCATACCTTTTTTAAAGGTAAATATAATTGGTATAATTGAATTTCAACAACTCAATTCTTCACAAATAGTGATTTTTAAAACCAGTCTCCTTTTATTTCATTCAACTACACTTACTTACATATTCAAAAAAAAGAACAAGCTAAACGCTTCATTTCTTCGTTTTCCTTATTCATTGTATTACTTTCTTTACAATGCCATAAACAGTGTAATATCTTATTAAATTTAATTATCTCATTAAACTACACAATCAACTAATATATGCTTCCCTCCTAATTAATCTCAACACTCCATCTCTAAAAACAGAAGAATTTACTCATCAAATTTATGCTTGTAAGAAGAATTTATCTCTAAAAACATACCCTCTTCCAATAAAAAACAGCAAACTTGAACAGCAAATGACTAAAAAGAGAAAGACAATATGTCTTTTTTT
The DNA here is from genome assembly GCF_038039755.1 of Myroides sp. C1519. Taxonomy (NCBI): domain Bacteria; kingdom Pseudomonadati; phylum Bacteroidota; class Flavobacteriia; order Flavobacteriales; family Flavobacteriaceae; genus Myroides; species Myroides sp. C1519. The sequence continues at coordinate 109,718 of NZ_JBBPHM010000011.1, read as the reverse complement.
ACAACTTTTTTACACTCATCTCAATTGTCACATCTCCCATTTTCCTAATAATATCGCTATCTCAAGGGTAGTTTACATTTTAATCAGTAAAAATTTACTTACCTAAAGAACTACCTATCAAACACTTGTTTTTTTTATTAAAAAAACATTACTTTTTTCTTGCGAGGAATAAATAAAAAGACCTATATTTGCACTGTCAAAATGAGAGAACAATAGTGCTCAACATTACAAGACAAAACAATTAAATCTTCGAGATTTAAGGACGGTCCAATAGCTCAGCTGGATAGAGCAACTGCCTTCTAAGCAGTAGGTCTCAGGTTCGAATCCTGATTGGATCACAAAAAAAGCCCTTGATTATTTCAAGGGCTTTTTTGTTTCTAATACTTTCCTATTTTATATCGTAATTACAGCAGTTGCTCTAACATAACCATATCTTTCAATTGTATGCCATTTTCAATAATTGGGGCGGCATAATTGTCAAGAAAGAAGTTCTCTTTCACACCATATTTCTTAAAACCATTGCGTTCATAAAAGCGTATTTGATCTATACCACAATCAGCTGTACCAACGATTAAGCGAGAATACCCTCTTTTCTTGCTAATAGCCACAATTTCCTGTATTAATAATCCACCAAGACCTTTTCCTTGAAAAGATTCGGCTACAGCAATATTTTTAAGTTCAAGTGTACTTGCATCAATCGGATATAAACAAAACACCGCTAATTGTGCTTCTCCTTCTTCTAAAATGAAAACATCTGAATCATCAACGTATTGATTAATTGCATCCATCGTTTCATCTGCTAACAATAGCAAATTAAACGGATAGGCTTCTCCCTCCTCAATCAAGCGCAAACGATAATCTGAATTTACTGATGTCATATATTCTCCAATCATACTCTATTTTTTACTATGATACATAATGTGGTTAAGCAAGTGTCATTGCGTGTTTTAAAAACTTCTTAGCCTTGTTTTGATATGCTACAGATTTAGTTGAATAGTTTCCTTCAATTATTTCAGACGCCAAGTGAACCTCCTCCTTGTATTTGGTGCTAAGCAACAACAAGATGTCCATAGCAAACGATTCTGTAGCTACTTTTGAATTAGAGACCAACCACAGCAGTGCTATATCTACCAAGCGCTTCTCTTGTAAATCTGTCAATCCTACTTTTTTACTCTTTACTAATAGATAACTTAGCCTGCTGAGTAATCGCTTACTGGACTCATTAGTTACCTTGTCTAAGTGCTCTAAAAAGTAAGTTAAGTGGGGAAGTATTTTTACAATATCAACGGACACAATTTCTTGTAACAACAAACAAGCATTAATATGTATAGGGTCATCGACTTGAAAACTATAATCTATCAAAAAAGAAACAACCTCTTTTGAATTACCTATTATAAGCAAAGTACGCTCACGACTTGCCACGTGTACAGTTGTCTCTAATACAGATTTATACAATGCTTCTGTTGTCATATTTATGCTATTTAACTGTTGTAAAAATAGATAAAACTAACCTTACTATACTTATCAGAAAACACTTTTAAACAAAAATCCCTCTACAAACAGTTGTCTATAGAGGGTTTTTATATATTACTTTACAAAAACAGCTCTCTTATCTTTGTAAAAATTATCTATTACATTCTTCAGTTTTCGTTGCGTATTAGAACGTCTTACCCAAATAGGAAAATCCTTTATTTTCATTTCTTTTACTGCATCCAATACTTGATCTATCGTCCATTTTTTCATAAATGCTCTCATCATAAAATCACTAATAATAGCACTCCATTCCTCTTTATTTCCCCAATAATGTCCTACTATATGATCTCCTGGCTTTATAGCTCCTTGTTTACTTAAGGCAACGCTAAATGCCAACTGCTCCACAAGTTTCCTAATTACATCTGTTTCACACATTCTGTCATTTACCTCTAAACAAACATCAATATACCCCAAGTTCTTAGAAGAAATCCCAATTAAACCAGAATTCCACATACAAGTCTCCTTATCAATTACAACTCCTTCAAAAGTTTTACCTTGCAAAGAAGACCACATTTTTTTTTCAGTTTTAGTCGGCAGTTCACTTAATCTCCCTTCATTCAAATGCATAAAATTTTCTCCATTGTCCATTCCTGTTTTAATAGAAGAAAAATCATTGTAAACAAAAGTATCTCCATCCATAAACAATATATGATCAGTTGGATATTTTTGAGCCAATAACTGCAAAGCTTTTATCTTAATACGAAAATAACAATCGTATGCCGATGCCCATTCCTTAAATGTTTGTTTTGAAACAAGTATAACCTCAACTTTATCTCCTAAATGTTCAAAAAACGTAGTGTCTTCTGTAATAATAATTACTTTATCATTATTACTCTTTTTATTTAATGTTGTGTAAATAGAAAAACACACTTGTTGATAATTTACAATACTTTCTCCAAAAACTAAATAAACAATATTCATCTTATGTTTGTTAATTTACAAATACACTTCTACATCAAACTCACATCATTTACTGATATAAATTTAATTTTAAGTAAATATATTGCTTTATTTACTTATTATAAACATCAAATTCCTATTAATAACAAAAAAAGCGTCTTTGAGTATGATACTCAAAGACGCTTTCATATTGTCTAAGCAATTAATTAAGCTAAAACAGGAATAATGTGTTCCCAGTTCATTTCTTTAGCATAATCTAACGCTGTTTTTCCTTCGTTATTTACTGCATTCTTATCAGCTCCGTGTGCTAAAAGAACCTCAACACTTGTCAAGTTTCCAGCAATCACCTCTTTTTGTAAGAAAGTAAAACCAGCTTCGTCAAGACGACTAACTTCTTCAGGATTCTTAGTTAAAAAGTCTCCTAAGTTTTCTTTCATATTCTTACTCATTGGGTGCTCTACTAAGTTCTCAGGACTTTCTTGTTGATCAATTACAATTGTAACTTCATTAAAATCACCAAAGTCAAGTCCCCAAGCAGCATCGTGCTCAGCGCGCTCTTCGTCAGTCATTTCTGAACGCAACGCTTGAACAGTGAAACCTCCATAAGATTTCCCTTGAGAAATAAACATCCAATCGCTAATTTGATCTAAAGTTACCCCTACTTGATCACCTTCTACTAACTCAGTAATCTCATTTGGTTCGTTTAATAATTCCCCGTAAATAACCTTTCCATCAAAGTCAAGATTACCTATCCACATATGTTCTACAACTGGCTCATCTTGTCCTTCCACTTCTTGTGTGAATGCTACTTTAACGCTTGCCATGTCTAAACCTGGAACTACTCTTCTATATTCCCAAGACAACTCTCTCCAAAAATATTTGAATGTTTCTTGTGCTTTTTTATAAGCTTCAACCATTTTTGGATGATCTCCTTCTGCGAAATAAATTTTATTTTCTCCCATTATCTTTATATTAAGATTACAAATCTAAAAATTGTAAGTTACCAATCCTAACAGCAGCGAACTTCTTTGTAATTTATCTCGCTTGTCTAAAATTGTGTTTGTTAAATTGCCAAGCTAAGTATCCTCCTGCTAAACTCCCCATTAAGTGCCCTTGCCAAGAAACATTACTGCCTAATTGTTCGTTTGGAAAAACACCATATATCAATCCCCAATACAGCACTCCTATCCCTACAGACAACAATAACAATAAAAACTTCTTGCTTAATATGCCACTTATAAATAGAAAACACAGCAACATATAAATAACGCCACTGGCTCCTATATGACACGAGCGAACTCCTGTACTTAAACTGTCGATGTCTGGAAATAACCACACACCCAAGCCTGCCATTAGCCAACCTATGATAAACACTTTATAGGCTATTTTATTGTAAAACTGTATGGCTAAGAAACTCAAAAAAAGAAAGGGAACCGTATTGCTAATCAAGTGATCCCAGCTTCCGTGAAATAAAGGTGATAAGACAATCCCCTTTAATCCTTGCAGTTTCCAAGGAATTACCCCATAACATTGTTGAAACACACCTATTTGTTGTAATATAAAGACAAGCCACATCACCCCAACTAACACAAGTGGAACCACAATAGCCTGTTTATTTATATGTCTTTTCGTTTCCATTATTATTAAAGATTAACATCACACAAAACTCTTCCATTGCTCATAACGGTGATTTATGATCTCTTTTATTTCGTAATAATTCTCCCACGTATCTTCTACGTGATAGAATTGATCAGGATGCCCTATGTGATGAGCTTGAATATAATCGTCAAAATAATTGGCTACTTCTTTTGAAAATCGACTATCTTCATCGTAGTAATCTTTCACAAAAGCATTTCCTTCTTCTGTTAATTGCGTTGATAACAACCTTCCTTGATAGTGGTCTAACAAAAACTCAGTTCCCGAATACCTCTTTTTCTTAACGGCATTAATATCTTCCGCAAACTCATTGATAACAGAGGGATCTACAAGATCCTTTGACAAACACCACGAAAAGAAAAAACCTATATGCGTAGCCCCTTGCTCGTGTGCCAAATCTACTGGAAAATCTCCCTCATAATGCCAAGCATAATCATCGTATTTATTCATCTTTTGTTTATTATTTTTTATAAAAATAGATAAAAAAACAAATAAGCAGAATAAAAAATAATTCTAATGCTAAAAAACACTAATTAAAAACATTTATGTTAATGCTATACTCCCCTTAAGCAAAGGCGTTAAAGCGACAATTATAGTCATAAAAAAAGCAGAAACTACATCGAGTAATTTCTACTTATATATCACAATCTTAAATTTCACTGAGAAAAACACTCAAAAAAGGCTCAAAAGTTCGTTCCTCATAAGTAGGAACTAACGCTTGTATCAAGGGTAAATATGAATCATCTAAGCCACTCTTCTCCATCAGCTTATTTCTATTTTTCAACAAATAGCCCTCATAAAAACAAACACTACCTCCTGTAATATGTAAGTACAACAGCTTTAAATAAGGATGCTTTCGACTAAAACTGTGGACTATTTCTTCTGTTTGAAGCAATTGCTCTTCATTGCAAACACCTAAATCTAACAAATTATCAATATCAAAATAAAGTGTCAAGAGCAACTGATCGTGTATCTTTAAAACCTTCATCTTTCCAAAGGGAAATAACTTGGCTAACTCTTGATCAAATATATTTTCACCACCTTTTACTAAGGGCACAATAAGATAAGACACTTCCATAAATTGACGTTTTTACATATACACCAAAATACGCAAACTAAAGCTTAATACACTCTTTTTTACTTTACTAAACTATTTCCTATAGATTATCTTTGTGTTAAGTACCTAACACATTATAAATTCAAATACCCTATAATTGAGTGGCTTCCCATTTCAATATCTAATAATGCTTTTTTAGGGTTCTCCACCAAGATACAATCTCCTTCCTCTACCTTTAAAACCTCTTTATTTACACGGATATCCATAGCGTTCAATGCAAAAACAAACACAAAATTACATTGGGTAATAAAAGGAAATGCTCTCAATTCTACTACCTCATCTTTGACATCCTTATGCAACATCAAGTTGAAATCCACTCCCTTTGAAAAAGAGATAATATCATCTGCTGAATCAAAAGAAAACACCGTATTTTGCTTGTATTCTTTATCCTCCATATTTTGAGTTATCTGCAGTGTATTGTCAAGCATCACTAAATAACGGCGAAAACCGTCAAACTTTGTAAACGTAGAAGGTACATCTTCTATTGTTGCGCTACTTATGCGAAGCTTAAAACGTTTTTCACTATAACTCCCCTCAGAAGGATAAATACAATATTCATACGTTTTCCCCCCTGACCAAACACTTGGTATTATATTATCCTTTTTTAAAACTCTTATTTTCATATCTATTTTTACAAATAAAGGCCTTTAAAACAATTGCTTTAAAGGCCTAAGAATTAACAACTAACACTTTGTTTAGTCCTCTATAATAAAGTGAGTATCCTTATTATAAATATTATCTACAATAATCATCTCGAAAGGATGAACTGTATAATCTCTTTCGTTTACATCTTGTTTGATGCGATATTTCAACTCTATAGAATTTGGTTTCTCTTGCAATGATTTCACTTCAAAAGTAGTTTCCTTATCTGTTACTTGCCCAATAATTGCTAATACAAATGAACTTTTAAAGTCTATCTTCGTTGGCTCTCCATTCTTCCCCATTACAGGCGATGGTCCAAAGTACTTATCAAAATCCTTTTGACACGTAATCTTTAAATATTCTACTTGTTTATTATCAATTGTATTATTTACAAAATACCTATTTGCTATTTTATATGAAATATCCCTAACACTATCTAACGCCTCAATTGCTATTGTATCTTCTTTTTGCTTATCCGATTTCTTTTTTGTAGTATCACATCCGATTAGTAAACTACTTAAAATCAAAGCAAATAATAACATTCTATTTTTCATATTATATTGTTGTATAGCTATATAACCCTGAATTCATAAAATTATTGTTAACATCTGTCAATTTTATTTTCGCAGGTATTAAATTTATTCAATGTACACTCTTCTTCACTGAGATTAAAGCTCTCCATTGTTGTAAACAGTGATAAATTCTTCTATCAAGTACGATTCATTTACTTCTTTTGTCCAACTTATTGGCTTGTCATAATACTCTAATTCGTGTAGTATAACGGGTATTTTCCTACCAAAAGAAGTTTTTATCACCCCATCATTGTGTAATGAAAGAACCAACTCTTTAATGCCTTCCATAAACACTGTTTCTAAGTGTTTCCCTTTTACTAACAATTGGTCAAATAACAAATCGTCATCTGCTGCTGCTTCATCGTCTTCATCACTAAAGTAATAAGGAGTTGAACTTAACCACCTGCGCAACGACTCATCTTCACATCCTCCTATTTCTAACAACTCATCTTGCAACCAATAGGCGTAATTCCACTTTGCCTCGGCTTCACTTGATGCAAAATCTACTTGTTCCTTGAAATGGGATGTTGTATTAAAACTTACATTTATTATTGGATAACGGGCATCGTCATCTTCGTTGTAAAACCAAAAAGACAACGCATATACATCTTGACGTTCCTCGCTATCAACACGTTGAAACGCCTCTTTAATTTTATGGTAACTCGCTTTTAAAAAAGCCTCTCTTTCTGTCATTTTCCTAAATTTCAAAGGGCTAATTTATTCTATTTTAACTCTTACACACAATATTTAATGTTATAATATCCGATTGGGTATCGTTTTTCTACAATTCAGTCTTCTTTATTTTAATTACAGTCTGACAAACACTATTTTAGCCAAACTAAACCTCAACTATGAAAAGAATATTTTACACAATAATCGCGTTAGTAGCGCTTCATTTCACTGCTCAAGCGCAAACGGCTAATGAAAAAGTACTCTTAGAAAGAGTGGTATCACTAATGGCTGATGAGAAATACGAAGAAACGTTGAACATTTACAAGCAACTACTGGTTGAAGCACCACATTCTATTTACTATTTTCAAAGTGCACAGCTATTGGCAAAACTAAGTAGAGATGAAGAAGCATTGGACTATCTTGAAAAATACGTTACCTCAGATAAAGTACACCCAGAATTAGCCATCGTTTTTAATGTTTTACCTGAATTTGAAAACTTGAGAAACACACAAAAATGGCATAATATTATGCTTACTTTCAACAATAAAGTATACACTACACCTACTGAATATAACTCTGTACGCGAACATTTAGAGGCGCTTTATGATGCTGACCAAGGCATTAGAAATGAATGGACTGCAATTGAAAAAAAATATAACCCAGAAAGTACGGAATACAAAGAGTTTCTCAAAAAATGGGTACTTACAGATAAAGAAAACTTGTTTCAGGTACAACAAATATTAGATGAAAAAGGATGGTTAGGTAAAGATGATGTAGGCATTAAAGCTAACGCTGCTTTGTTTTTAGTTATTCAACACGCTGAATTGGACACACAGAAAAAATACCTGCCTATGATGACACAGGCTGTAAAAGATAAAAAGGCTAACGGACAAGATTTAGCATTGTTAGAAGATCGCATTGCTATGCGTGAAAAACGCAAACAAGTCTATGGCTCACAAACGTTGTCTATTGACGGCTCTGAATATGTTTTATGGCCGGTTGAAGATATTGACCAAGTCAATGAACGCCGTAAAGCTGTGGGATTAAAGCAAACCTTAGAGGAGTATATGGAGTTAGTTACTGGCAACAAATGGTCGTTACAAACGTATAAGGAAAAGTTACCTGCTTTAGAAAAACAGCTCAAACTTACTGATCAACAATAATCTACTCCCTAAAGGGCATAAAAAAAGACAGGCTATATACATAACCTGTCTTTTTTATATTGAATCATTACTGATACCTAAACTCTTTTACTTGATAGGGATATTCTTCATATAAAGCATTTGCCTCATTAATAGAATACCCTTGACTCTTATAGATAGCTGCTTTTTCAAGTAGTTCTTTCATTTCTTCTGTATACTCATTTTCTAATTTAAACATACAAAATACTTTATGATAATAAGCATCTGAAAACTGAGGATACTCTGCAATAGCAAAAGAATAAGCTTCAATTGCCTTTTGATATTCCTGTAGTTCCATAGCGACAACTCCTTTATAAAACCACAAAGTATGGTGTAGTTCACCAAAATCATGTAATGCCTTTTGTTCTGCTTTAACAAAGTATTCTTGTGCTTTTTCAAATTGTTCTAATTGTAAATAAGACAACCCAATATAAAAAGAATACGAGTGATCCATCTCATAATTATCTCCAAACTCATTTATACAAGATTCAAAATCGGCAATTGCATCCTTGTATGTCTTGGAAAATATACATTTAAGAAATGCTCTATAAGGCAAATATCGCTTTCTATCATACAATACTGCTTTATCCACATATTCCATTCCCACCTCATATTTCTTTATTTTAAAATAAGGCATTCCTTTTTGTTGCCATAAATATGCTATTGTACTGTCTTTTTGTAAACCAGCATCCAAACAAGCTTGGTAGTCTTTCATACGCACATAATAATTTATTTTATGCGCACACTTTACTGCGTGCTTTTGAATAATAGCTTCTTGATTTTCTTGTACTGTTTTTAGTACTTTCTTTTCTTTACACCCTAATAAAAAAGTGCTTATCATTATATAAAATACAAAGTACAATCTACTCATTACTTTTTCCCTTTTCGTATTACAAATGGTTTTACGTCTTTAATCAATACAAGTCCATCTACCACCTCCCATAAATTCATCTCTACAAAAGAATGTCCTAACATTCTACAATACATCAATCCTTCTGCCTCTTGTTCGTTTTTAGATAAAAAAACAGCTGAATCAGAGATGGCTAAATATTGTTCTTCTATTGCATTAACAGCAACATCAGATAATGGTACTGCTTTTTTAAACATTGAAAACTTCTCTCCAGACAACGCACTATAGGCTATAAAAGCATATTTATCACCTATTGATTGTGCTAACAACATCCCTAATGTAATCCTATTATTTTGAAAAAAGGTAGTTTTAATGCTCTTAGGTGATTTTATAAAATGGGTAGAGGATCCAAACAACACTATTTTTTCATCAGCATAATGGTCAAATAAAAACTTTACATTTGAAGCCATCACCACATCTCTAGTATTCGAAATATCGCTACTATCTTCTTTGTACATAGCTATAAAATTAGCCAGGGTTTGAGCAAAAAAAGCATCGTCATCTGTATGTACAACAAACTGTTCAAGCACTTGCTCACTGTATGATACAATAGTTGATTTTATCTTTTTATTATTGCGAAATAAAACGCTTAGATTACTTATACTCGCTTTTTCAATCGCATTTACAAAGCTCTCTTTTTCAATCGCAGACAAAGTGTTTACTTCTACAAGCTTCCTTTCTATGCAATGTGATAGTGTTGTTCCTGATAATGCGCCATCAAATCCTACTAACTTTACTTTATTTCCTTGCTCATTTTGTTGTTGTACAAAATAATACAACTCATCCATCTCTGTAGCATTAAGTTGTGAATACATAGCCCTGTCATAAAGGGAAACATCTTGTGTACTTAAAAATGCTTGATAGGCACTATATAATTCATATAAATTTCCCTCAAGGGCAATAATCTTATAACCTTCTTCTAAAACTAACTGTTTGATTAAAGCGATGCGATGTTTTGTTATTGTTGATTCTTGATGTGTGGGATCTCCTAATGCCAATACCCTCGTTTCTAAAGAAACTCTACTACCAATGTTTGTTATCAACTCTGGTGTGAGTAAGGCTTGTGCATTGGCTATCACACAATATAGAAATACTGTGATGAACCAAGTGAACATATTTTTCATACTTGTTGTGTTTGATTATGATTTATAAACGAGTTTATCTCCCGTTTAGTCTATACTTCTGTAAAGTGTCAAATAACAAGCGGATTTAGATTAGAAACAAAAGTTAAAAACGAAGCTCCAACATCCCCTTTCTATCAAAAACAGAATATGCGAAGATTTAAAATATATGACATAGAATTGGGATTGCAATAATGTACATACCAGAGTGTAGTTTTAAACGTACCTTGTTCGAGACATCTACCACACAAGTACCATAGAGGCTCGGAAAAATAGCCTTTTTCCCGAAGGTGTGTGGTACTTGTGTGGTATTTCTGTGAAACAAGTATCAAAGAAGCCAATAATAACAGTACTTTAAAACCTATTCTTTAATTAATGAAGATGTTATATTCATTCTAATATTATACTCCCTAAAGGACATAAAAAAAAGACAGGCTATATACATAACCTGTCTTTTTAATATTGAATCGCTTTTACAATTATATCTGGTGTTGCAACACAAATAACTTGTTATAAGCCTCTTTTCTTTGTTTACGTGGGTAAAACACAATACCGAACTTATCTTCTGCAATCGGACTGATTCCTGACAATACTAAATCGTTATTGTCAATTGTCAATACCTCTTTTGTCAATAGGTTTTGGTACCCTTTTTTGTTTTTGTTGTAGAACAATTCTACCAAGTCATCATTTTTGATTACTAACCATCCGTTACCGAATTCCGTTGTAAACTGAACCGCATTCGTATTCTCATTGATGCGTTGTGGATGCCAAGTTCCAAAGAACTCATCACCGATATTGTACAAATCACCGTACATACCTTCTCCTTCGCTGTCAATCTCTACGATACCAATCTCCCCGTTTTCCTCACATAACAAGTATGAGTTCTTGTCAAACGATAAGTTTAATGCCTCGTGTACAAATGGAAAGTCAAACTCTAACACTCTGCGTCTTAATTCAACTCCGTTTTCATCTATCTGACGGTGTAACCACCCTTCTTCTACTTCTGTAATCAAGTGAATTTCTCCATTGACAACACATATCTTGTTGTCTTTTGGAAAGGGAATAGCTACTTTTTTCTCTGATACTAAAACGTCATTCTCGTATGCTAAAACAATCATTGTATCTGCTTGTTTATCGCTCCAAATATCTACGTCATAGAATAGAGAATGATTTGCTGTACACCCTACAAATCTACCATTGAAAGACTTACTTCCTTTTAATCCTTTGCTCTCTTTATTGAAAATAGGGAATGAAATAGTCTGCTCACTTTCATCTTCTAATGATACTACTGATGCGTAGTTTTCATTAGACGGACTTAAAAATAAAGTTGGTAGAACTCCTTTATCTTCCTTACTATCTTTTAAATCTCCTTCCTCACTAATAATCGTGTACACCAAGTCATACGGACTTTCAGCCCCTTCTTCTGTGTAAACATAATTAGCTACTAACAATCCTTCTTTACTCCAACAGCTTCCTTTAGCACTTAAAGCGAAAGGTACTTCTATTGTGGTTATTAAACCAAAAGGCGTTTTCTCGTTCATATAAAATTAATAGTTTTAATTCCCGACAAAGGTAGGAAAAACAAAATGGTTTACAGGCAATAGCGCAAGTGTTTATTATTATTTTAAAGCAGCTTTTTTTAGCATTAACACTATTTTACAAACCTGCGATTTACTAATCTATTGCTTAAGCTAACACATCTCCTATTTCTGCACTCATCTTTTTAAATGCAGCTGAGGCAAACGGACATAATGGCAATACTTTAATCTTGTTTTCACGGGCATAAGCTACCACCCCTTCTACTAACAATTGCTTCCCTACACCCATTCCTTTAAACGCTTCATCTACTTCGGTATGGTCTACAATCATCTTGTCTGTTCCTGCCATAGAATACGTCATTTCTCCTGCTTTCTTTCCGTCTTTCATCGCCGTAAATACACCTTTACTGCCGTGTGCTGTATGTTTTACCACCATAATTATGTTCTATTAAAATTCTGTATTAACAACTACATCTCCCATTAATGCCTTGTGAACAGGACATTTATCTGCTATAATTTTCAAGCGTTTGTTTTCGTCTTCTGTTAGATTTCCTCCTACAAACGATACTTTTCTATTGAACACAGTGCGCTCTGTTTCTCTAATCACCTCTACATCAACTACAATCTCATCTACAACCCACTGCTTTCTGTCCATATACATTTTTAAAGTAGCCGCAGTACAACTCGCCAATGAGGTAGCTAATATTTCAAAAGGATTAAACCCTTTATCTCCTCCTCCTAAACTTGTTGGTTCATCTGTAATTAATGTATTATTTCCTGCGGTAACTTCTGTGTAGTACAATTCTTTACCTAATCTTGCTTTAACATTCACGTCCATAGTTCTTATATTATTTTAATTTAGTTTTTAATCCTTTCATCGGTTCCGGAAACGGTACATAACTTTTATCATCTCCAGGAATTAAAGGGAATACCTCGTGGTTTTGGTTAATCCAATCTTCTTTCGCTTGTTGTAAACGCTCTCCATCGTGTGATAAAAAATTCCACAACAAGAACCTTTCTTCTGCCATTGGCTCTCCTCCAAAAATATACACTGTTGTATTAGCTTCCATTTCAAACTCACATAGTGTACTGTCTTGTGCTACCAAAATCTGCTTTGGCTCATAGTAATTTGTATCACTATGCACTCCCCCTTCTAAGATATACATCGCTGCCTCACCAAAAAGTCCGGCTCCAATATTTACTTTCGCACGCTCTTTACTCTTGATTTCAATGAAGTAAAGCGGACTATAAACGGGTACTGCGGATTTGCGTCCTAACGCTTCTCCCGCAATTAGCTTGTACGAAACCCCATTTTCTTCCCAACTTGGCAACTTATCTGCTGCTATGTGTACAAAAGAAGGGTCTGTTTGCTCTAATTCCTTAGGCAACGCAATCCATATTTGTAATCCGTGTAATATTGTATCTGGTTTATTTATTCTTATATCCTCTGGCATACGCTCAGAGTGCACCACTCCTTTCCCTGCTGTCATCCAATTCACCGCACCGGGTGTAATGCGTTCTACACTACCAATGCTATCGCGGTGCATAATCTCTCCTTCAAACAAGTAAGTCAGCGTAGATAAGCCTATATGTGGATGTGGATCAACGTCTAAATTATCGTGTTCAGCTACACCAATTGGTCCCATGTGGTCAATAAACGCAAAAGGTCCTACCATTCGCTTTTGTCTAAACGGCAATAACCTACCCACTAAAAAGTTTCCAATACTCGCTGCACGTTCTTCTATCACTAAACTTATATTTGACATATCGCTTTCGTTTTTAAAGTTGATGATTCTCTTATTTCTACAAGTGTAAAGTTATTCATCCTTCTAACAATACAGCTTAACATAGGTTAAGTTATTCGTGCAAAGTGCCTTATCTATACAACTACCTACAATTAAGCTATTTGTAAGTTACAACATTCGGTTTAAATTAAAAAATAACATAAAAAAAGGCATAACAAGTTGCCTCGTTATGCCTTTAATTATACTTCTAATATAAGTTTACCTTTCTTAAAAAAGGGAAGTTTTAACACTTATGATGCTGCTACGAACTTCAATCCAATGATTGAACCAATCAACGTAGCAATAAAAAACATTCGCCAAAATGTAGCTGGATCTTTAAAAACAAAGATACCTACCAACACTGTTCCAACTGCTCCAATCCCTGTCCAAACAGCATAAGCTGTTCCTAACGGAAGTGATTGTACTGCCTTAATCAATGCTGCCATACTACAAACTAACGCAATTAAAAAACCAGCATACCATCCTAATGCTTCTGTTCCTACCGAATCTTTTGCTTTTCCTAAGCAATAAGTAAACGCTACTTCACATAGCCCTCCAATGATTAAAATAATCCAGTTCATTTTATTGTTTAAAAAATTAGACTGCAAATTTGAATAATATATCTCAATTTTGAATACTTTGAAGTACTTTTTTTTTGCTATCTACTTAATATACTGACTAATTTTTTTTATCTCTGCTGCATTAACTTCTGTTAATTCGGGTAAACGAACTATTTGGGTTGTACTGTCTATATTCTCCACTATCGCATCATAGGTATCTGAATCAAACTCGCCGTTTAATACCAAATACGCTATTGGAATATGTCGCACTTTTAAGGCTTCTATCGACAAAACAGCGTGGTTGATACAACCTAAATAATTGCGTACCACAAGCACTGTTGGTAAGGCTAATCGCTGAATCAAGTCAATCATATAGTACCCTTTTGCCATTGGAACATATAATCCTCCTGCTCCTTCTACGATTAGGTTATTTGCTGTTTGAGGGAGTTGAATCTTACTGTCTTCTATCGTTACTCCCTCTTTTCGAGCCGACTTATGGGGTGAGGCTGCAAGTTCAAATCGGTAACTCTCCGGATGTGCCACTAAATGCGAATCTACTAACTTACTTACTTTTTCTGTGTCGGTTAAGTGTAAATCTCCTGATTGTACGGGTTTCCAATAATCAGCTTGAAATCGCTGTACAAAGGCAGCACTAACTACTGTTTTTCCAATTTCTGTTCCTATTCCGGTTATAAATAATTGTTGTTTCATTTCTCTATTTTTTGTTTACTTGTTGCAATGCACACACAAGTTGTTCTATGTCACTTGGGGTGTTAAAACTGTGGATACAAAGGCGAATGCGCTCTTGTCCTTGGGCTACAGTCGGACTCATCACGGCAAAGGCGTTGATACCTTGTTGTTCTAATTGACTCACAAAGGTTTTGAGCTGTTCATTATCGCTAAAAAGAACCACTTGTATCGGACTACTCGCATCGGATAGAGTAGATTGAACACCACTTCTAAACAAGGTGATATTGTGTTGTAACGTTTGTTGTAAGTCCTTGTTTTCAAAGATAAATTCATACCCAATAGCCAAACTTTTAGCAAACAAATCAGGTAATCCAGTGCTGTATATAAAAGACGAACTGAAGTTGATTAAATAGTCCTTCACCCATTGTTTAGCTAACACACAAGCACCGTGTTGCCCCATTGCCTTGCCGTAAGTAACCACGGTAGCAAATACCTTATTTTGCAAATTAGCACGATGTACTAATCCCAAGCCAAACACGCCAAAGGTATGGGCTTCATCTACGATTAAATGGGCCTTGTATTGTTGGGTTAACGCCCATATTTCTTGCAACGGTGCAAAGTCGCCATCCATTGAATACAGGCTTTCAACATAGACAAACACATTGCCTTTGCCTATTTGTAACTTCTTTTCTAAGTCGGCTAAGTCGTTGTGTTTAAACCTTCTTTTGTCGGCAAAGCTCAATCGACAACCGTCTATGATAGACCGATGACTCAACTCATCAACGATAATGGTATCTCCTTTTTTGGCAAAAGTGGATAATAAGGTTGCGTTGGCGTTGTAACCAGAGGGAAATAACAGGGCACTTTCTACTTGGTGATGTTGTGCTAATTGGTGCTCAACGGCAACAAAACAAGGCGAGTTTCCACTGATTAAGCGGGAACCTGTTGCGCCACTTAGCAAGTTGCCTTCTGCTAAAACTGCTTGTTGTATTTGTTGTAAAAACGCTTCATTTCTGGCCAATCCCAAGTAGTCGTTGGAGTAAAAGTCTATTCCCTCTTTGCGCTGCTTCAGCTGTCGCAGATTGCCTTGTTCTTGTCGAGTGGTCAATTCTGCTAAAGAGCGAATAGCGAGCGGACTATCCACGATTTATTTCTGTTGCTACTTGATTGATCCACTGATTGTATAGTCGATCTTCTATCTCTAAAATCTTCTTAGCGTGTACTTCCCAATCCGGAGAAAAAGCTTCTAATTGTTCAATCATCTCTTCTAAATGTCCTTCTTCTTCTACGATGATTGACTTCACCATCACCTTGCTTTTGTGGTTTGTCAATACTTCTTGATACACCGGATACAGGTAGTCTGCTCTTACTTCAATGGCGTAAGTAACGTACAAATAAGCGATATCAATTAGGTTACGACCCGCTAATTGCAGTTCGTTTCTCAAGTAACGAGAGGTGTGTAAATCCAATAAATTCAGGTATCTTCTTGTTTGTGATGGCGCCAATAACCACTCATCTGCATACGTTGTAAATCCGTCTGCTACCGCTTTGCTAATTTGCTTTTTTAAGTAAAAAGCGTGGCGGTGTTCCTCTGCGGCGTGTTTTAACTGAATAAGATTCACGCTATTGCTGTCTTCACAAGCAGAGATTTTACGAGCCCCTACGTTTTCTAAATAAGATAGTGTGTTTAACCACTTTCCGTGTAACACAGGTTCCTGTACTATTTGGTTTAAGATATTTTGCATTTGTCGTTTATTTTGATGCCAAAAGTACTATGCATCAAAACGAACAATATAGTCCGGTTCTAAGATTAACAACGGACCAGTGAGGTTTTTGTTTGTAAAAAACAGCTGTTTTACTTGTTGATAAACAGTATTAAAATTACTCTTTAAAAGTATTTTTATCATCTTCTGCTACACTATCTACTCGCTTTAAACTTGTTGTATATCGTTTTTGAGAAATAGTAGATTGTTCCTCATTTTCATAAAACTTATTTTCATGTTCTTCTATAGATAAGTACTGAGGGGGTTGTAAGACGATGCCTAAAGCGTGTTGGAACTTAGCAATATGCTCTACATTCAACTTCTTTTTACTGTTTAATAAGGCACTTAAAAAAGGTTGAGACAACCCCATTCTTTCACTTAATTCAGCTTGAGTAATCTTTTTCTTTTCAATGACTTCTAAAAAAGTGTGGAGTATTCTATTTTGAACCATAGCAGCTTCAAACGTTAAGTCGAATGAAGTGGTTTCTAATGTAGATAGTACTTCTTGTAATTTATCTTGTTTCATATAATTGTTTTATTTTAGAGAATAGAATAACGATAATTAGATACTATTTTATAGCGGTTTAGCAATTCTTTATCAACGTCATTTGAGCTTTTGTGAAAGAAAATTTCTGACAATATAATATGTTGTTTTTCATTCTTCATCTTCATAACATGACATATAATCCTATCATTTTGCCTATTCAAAAAAGGCTTTAACGCTTTTGTACCGAAAGGTTCATCACCATATTTCTTACTTTTCAATCCTTCAGAAATACACATAAATATCTGCTTAATCTCTCTC
Organism: Myroides sp. C1519; assembly: GCF_038039755.1. NCBI lineage: Bacteria > Pseudomonadati > Bacteroidota > Flavobacteriia > Flavobacteriales > Flavobacteriaceae > Myroides > Myroides sp. C1519. The sequence continues at coordinate 92,274 of NZ_JBBPHM010000011.1, read as the reverse complement.
CCGTATTTTTCGTCTTTTAGTACATATTCGATAAATGTTGGGATAAAGTTGACATCACAACAAATTATATACTTCTTTCCTCTTTTTAAAACTACTGCTTTTTTCTCCATACAAATATAACCTATTAGTTATAATTAAATATTATTTCTCAGTTTTATTTTAAAAAACCTCCCTCAACTATCTTTTTCAATACACTCAAATATAATGCTTTACAAATAAAACATCACTATATCATCTATAAAGCCCTACAACTTTCCTTGTCAAAAAAGTGGTTTTTATTCCCCGCTAAAAACCTGGGTTTACTCTGGGTTTACTCGAGTTACAAGTAGGGTCTCCCATAGTGCTCTCCTAAGAATTACAGCAATAATATGGTTGCACTATGGGAACACTATGGAAGCATACAAAAAATAACACCAATAAGTTGCTACTAACTGGTTCTTACAATACACTTACAACGTCGAATACTATTTTGAACTGTACAACGTCGAAATTTCTATTTTACAAAGTAAAAAGCCTATTAAAACAAGAACACTAACTACCTAAAAAATATACTTTGCTTAACCTTGTTTAAAGCATAAAAAGTGTAAATTGCCGGAATATTTAATTGCTTATAATTTATACTATGAGTAGTCCAGTTAAAATTCCTTATCAGAGCTTTATTCAAATAGACCGCAATTCAAGCACGCCTATTTATATGCAGATTGCCAACCAGTTTAGCAATGCCATTCAACGCGATTTTTTGCCAAAGGGAACTAAACTTCCTGGTTCGAGATTATTGGCTGAATTACTGTCGGTTAACCGCAATACTATTGTAGCGGTTTACGATGAACTAACAGCACAGGGTTGGGTAGAAACGAAGCCGAATAAGGGTACGTTTATCATTGAAAAAGAAGCAGACAAACCGATGCGTTTTACTGATGATGAGGCGAGTTATTTACAGACTTACCCTTCTTCTCCTGGCTATGATTTTAACAAGAGTAATTTACTGGATACTCCGTATGAACATAGCCATAGCGACTTTCTTTTTAACGATGGGTTACCTGATACGCGCATTATTCAAATCGAACAGTTATCGTCGTATTACAGCGCCAATTTAAAGCGAAAAAGCAACCAAAAAAAGCTAAGACACGCTAATTATGAGGGAAATGACGCGTTTAAAAAGAGTATGGCTAACTACTTGAATTTGTCGCGTGGACTACACGTAAGCAAGGATAATATATTGATTACGCGAAGTACTGAAATGAGTATTTACGTGGCTTGTGAGGTACTTTTAAATCAAGGCGACAATGTTATTGTGGCTAATTTGAGCTACTTTTCAAGCAATATGACTTTTCAAAAGGCGGGGGCAAAAATACTGACAGTGCCAATTGATAAAGAGGGAATTGATGCTAATGCGGTGGAAAATATGTGTAAGAAACACAAAATACGAATGTTATACTTAACACCACACCACCATTACCCTACTACGGTTACTTTGAGTGCCCAAAGACGTGTACAGCTATTGCAATTGGCTAATAAATATGGCTTTATCATCTTAGAAGACGACTATGATTACGACTTTCACTATGATAAGAGTCCGGTTTTACCACTGGCAAGTGTAGACACAAATGGAATGGTCGTTTATATTGGTTCGTTTGGTAAATCATTGGCTCCAAGTTTTCAAACGGGGTTTATTGTTGCCCCAGAAAGTGTGTTGGTAGAAATGCAAAAACACTTGCGACTTATAGATCGACAAGGGGATGTTTTAATGGAACAGGTATTGGGAGAACTGATTGAAGAAGGGGAAATATTCCGCTCTCTCAAAAAATCTATAAAAATTTACAAGGAAAGACGTGACACTTTTTGCGACTTATTGCATCAATATTTTGGGGAGGATGTGCAATTTGACATTCCCTCTGGAGGATTAGCAGTGTGGACAGAATGGAAAAAGCCGTTAAATCTATTGCAGTTGAGCAAAAAGTGCTTGCAAAACAACCTGCTTATTCCAAAAACACTCTTGTATCAAAATCGCGAATTGACTGCTATGCGACTTGGCTTCGGACATTTAACGAAGGAAGAAATGGCACAGAGTTTGGATATACTATATCACGTGATGAATGAGTAGCACTTTCGTCAGCGATAACAAAAATAGATTAATAGAACAAAGCCTAAAGAACATTTAGGCTTTGTTTTTATACGTTCATATCCTGCATAGCAGGCATATTGATTTCTTTTACGCAACTTGCTTTAGATGTACTCAAAACAAACTTTATTGCTTGTAAAACATCGCTTAAAGGAATTAAACTCGCTTGGTTTTCTTCTACAATTATATCGGAATCAACGGTATAGTCATATTCCGTTGCTAAATACCCTAAGTTTAAAATGGTAATACCAATATTGTCTTGACGCAAAGTCTCACGCATCGAATGTACAATTCCCCTCAAAGCAAACTTAGATGCTGAAAAGGCTACTTCTTTTCCGTTGTGATTGTCTAAGCCCCAAGTGGAACCAATCAATACAATTTTAGCATTTGACGATAAGCGTAGGTTCTTGACAAAGGCTTTCAATGCCAAGATACACGAGGTTACGTTGGTTTGAATAAGGTTGATTAACTCCGCATCACTGCATTGCTCTACGTCAAATTCGGCTGTAAATGCCATCTGCTCCCATATTCCTACATTGTAAATAAGGTAGTCTAACTGCTTTTCTTGTAACACCTCAGCAACCGCTTTAACGGCTGTTTCGGGTTGACTCAAATCAGCGGGAACCCACACTAAATTGTCTTTTGCATCTGCTGGTTTACTTCTTGAAACACCGTACACAATGTCGTTGTCTTTTGGCAAGCCGTGGGCAATAGCGCGACCTAAGCCTTTGCTAACTCCATATATTAAATAACTCTTGTTTTTCATAGATTGATCGTTTTAAAAAAGTCGCATCAAGTTGCTTTGTCTAAACGAGTTGAATACCGTTTAAATAAGCTAATTGAAACACTTTATCGTTAGCGGAATTACTCTCGATAAACCCTTTGTATTTAGGGGAACTCATCTCTTTGTAAACGCGCTTCACTTGCGAAGATAGTCCTTCTCTCTTAACGTAATTGTTAAAGGCGCGCTGTACTTCACTTTTACTGGCAAAACAACACATAAAGTCGATTGGAAAAACGAAATCGCCAGACGACATATACTCGTTTAAACGCCAACCATTGTCTATAACGTGGTTGACAACATCTTGAGTGTCTTCAAATAGTGTAAAAATCGGATTGACGTATTCTTCTAAAAAAGTGGTGATAGACAGCGCAAACTCCTCTTGTTTCTTGTCCTTTATTTCCCACGTAAACAACTTAGGTTGAACGGGAATAATCTCTTTTAAATTGGCAATAAACACGGTTGAAGTAGCAATATCTTTACTGCGGTATTTCTTAAAACGCCACTCGCGCAATTGTTCTGAAAGGATGACAATTGTACACGATAAAGTGATGTATTCTTTGGGATCACTCTCAATGGGTTGAAACTTAATCTGATACTCGAAAGTACCTGACATAGCGTTGCCCTTAAGCACTTGTCCCTTTTGAGTTGAGACATACCCCTGTGCAAGATAGGGTTCGCCTATTTTGTGAATTGTTTGAATAAAAGCTTGTTTTCCTGCCATGTAGCACCAAGTAAAATAGTTCTTTTTAATCCGTTATTGACGCTCTTTTTGTCAATGAGCAATGCACCTATGCTTACTCGATTACCTCAGCAATAGACTCGTCTTCATCTTGTGGTTTTTCAAGACTTGCTGTATATAATTTATGCTCTAATTTTCTGTAATTACTTATAAAATAGCTCATTACCAAGATTCCCGTCAATACACAAACCTCTTTAGCGATTCCTAATTGCATCAATGTATCATAATCCATATCTACACTTCTCTTTTGCATATAACCGCGAATAAAGCTGGCTATAATCACTGTAATCCATCCAAACAACAACAAATTAGAACTAATTAGTTTACCTCCTTGAACTTGCATTCTTCTCAACTGAAAATACGTGCTGTAATTCAATTTATCTATCCAACGGAAAGGTACTATCATATTGTAAATCGGAATAATCCATCCGAATATTAGCATCAGTTTCGGAGCATCTATATTCCTATCTAATTTCTCCATATTGGCATACGCACGGTACAACCACAACACAAAAACTACCAATAAAAATAGTCCTGACAAAGCAGATAAAGTGACTACAATATTTGTAATACTCTCTAAGCGCAGTAATTCTCTATTGACAAACTGTACGCCTGCATCTAATTGTTTAACCACCCAAAACTGCATAAGATAGCAGTTAAGAGCCGCGAATGTTGTTGTGATTTGTGTTAATATAGCGTAGTGCAATACCTTACCCCTGATTGCATTTGATGATAGCATTCGTATACTTTTTTTACCTCCAAAGTTCGATACTCTGGATTTTGATTTCTTTAATTCTATTTCCTTCTTTTTTTCCAATTGGTTCATCACAAACCACCCAATACATCAGCCTTCTCTTGCTGTTTGGATTGGTGTAAACGCAACTTAGTAAAGGCGACTCCGGATTGTTTCCTTTTCCGTTTTTATACGTCATAGGTGTTGTACAATAAGGCATTAACTCCTCTACTGTAGCTTTGTACAAATAAGCAGGGTCTGTATAGCTTACTTCTCCTTTTTGATTCTTAGTGTATGAACTGCTAATTAAAAACTGCATAGTGTAAAACAACTTGTCTTTTTGCTTTAGCTTTTCAACAGAAAAACGAGGTTCATCTGCCTGGCGATAAGGGATGTAGTACAACGTATCTCCTTCAAAATCGTCGTAAATACTATAGTCCATTGCAGCTTCTTGCATCTCTTTTGGAGCAATAGCTAATGTTTTTAATATTCCTCTTATCTGTGTGTTATCTGCTGGTTCTGCCGTAGCAAGTTCCATTAGTTTTCCTATTTTCTGACCAAATGTTGCTTCCTGTGCCTGACTGCTAACAAAGCTTAAAAAGGCACAAAACGCTAAGACTACTTTCTTCATACTTGCGTCTTTTATATGACTAAATTAATACAATTGTATTTTTTAACAATAGTAAATGCTATATTTCTGTTGACTTTATTCTCAATAAGTGAACTTATCAATATACGCTTCACGTTGTTCTTTACTGATTTTCAACCCTTTCTCTATATAATTATCCATTGAGCCGTATTGTTTATCTATCTCATCAAACATCGCTTGAATAAACTCTGGTTTAATCCACGAGAAATTCTCAATCACTTCATAGTTGATATTGTGGAAGAATAACTTGCCAAACTTTGCTAATTTCATTCGTTTAGCTACATCATTTTCTCTGTAATTGTTAGACAACAAATACTCATTGATAATCACCTCTCTATCCACATTTAAGATGCTCAATAAAATAGCACCCACCATACCTGTTCTGTCTTTTCCGGCTGAACAGTGAAACAAAGTTGATTTGTCATTGTCGAGAATTGTACTCAAAATAGTACGTACTTTCTCTACATCGTGTGTTGCGTATAAACCGTAAAACTCCTTAACTAACTCATTAGACACTTCTGGTGATACACGTCCCTTAATCACGTCTTTACGTGTTTTGCTAAACATATCTTCAGAATCGTCATACGCTTGGTAGTTAAAATACTTCATACGAGAAGGAATATGGTCTGGTTTCTTGCCTATTTCCTTGTCTGTACGCAAGTCAATCACCGTAGATAATCCAAGATTCTCAAACTGGATGAACTCCGACTTCTTAAGCTTGTTTAAGTGACCACTTCTGTATATTTTCCCCCACTTAATGATTTTACCATCCTTCGTTTTAAGTCCTCCTATATCTCTAAAGTTGATCACGTTTTTGAAGTTCACCAATCGATTAGCCACCTGTAAGGTATCACCTTGGCGAACAACAGTGTACACTTTGCGTTGTGTATCAGGCAAACGAACGGGCATCTTTGAATGGAAATCAACAGCTAAATCTCCTAAAAGCACTTGATCTCCCTTGTCAAAATGCGCTATATAACCTTTTCTATCTTTTACAATCGTAGGATTATCTTTATCAAGCGTCGAATATTGAATCGGTTGGTATGTTGTTTTATAAGAACATCCTTGTAAGGCAAGAAATGCTCCTGCTATAACTAAATATTTTTTACTAAACATAATTAAGTGGTTTACTTCAAATTTACTGATATTAATCGGAAAAGCCCTTGTATTTGCTTTGTTATTAGAGAATTCTAATCCAAATAAGCCATAAAAAAAGCGAGCTTACAATCTAACTCGCTTGTGTACTATATCGGTAATTATTTCGCTTTTTAAGTATGCTAATGTAGCATTTTAATATTGAATAACTCTTTACAATGCATAGCGCATCCAAACATTAGGCTCTACATAAGTTCCCTTATTCAATGCCATATCTATTTTCATCGGATTTAATGCAAACGGAAGAATATACTCACCTGATGTCTGAAACGTCAAGTTGGTCCACGCCTCCCATTCTAACACCGTACCTTCTACTGCCATTGCTTTGTTACACACCTTTACTATGGTTGCCCCATTTCTAACGTGACTGCGTATCCACGCATCATAAGGAAGTCCTCTATTGTTAATCCACTGCATATAACTATCCATTTGTTGCAACGGATACCTGTGTTTTAACGTAGGTCGTATTGGTAGAATAAAATCAGAGAAGTTACTCTCAACAGCAATTCCCTTCATATAATCAATCAAGTGTTTGCTCACGCCCTTTCCTTGATAAGCAGGATCAACACTAATTTGCAACGCACAAAGGGTATTTGGTTTCAACTCCTGTTCAAAATCAGCAAAGGCTTTAGCTATCGCCCAGTCCCACCCTTCATCAGGTAAGTCCTCTTTTTCTTTTGGGGTTAAGTATAAGGGAACACAATTGCCACTACCTACTACGCGATTACCCTCTAAAAGAAAGAATTGATATAGGGGAAACACCTCATAGAGTTTATCCCAATATTTTAGATTATTGCGGTCTTGTAGTATGTATTTTGGCCAAACACTTTGCTCATTCACTTGCTCCACTAAATTAGTATAGGCTGGGGAATTAGTTTCTAATGATCTAAAGAAAGTAAGTTGATTATTTTCCATATTATTATCAGTGCAAATTGCGATGTTATTTTCAACGTACTAAATATAATGCTATTAAATCGAATAAAATCAATTAATTAGAGAATAAAGTAGTTTCAAAAAATTATTTGTAATTTAGTAAGCGAACCCTATATTCTACAAGGGCTATACATTATATATGGTTTTTCTATCGTTTTATTTTTACTGATAGATTATACTTATTCGTGTATTGATACAAAATATAACAACAACTGGTAATCAACTCTTTACCACCCTATATTTGTGGTATAGAAAAAAACAAAAAATAACTAATTATGGAAACTAAAAAATTGACAACAGCTTCTGGAAGACCGTACACTGATCACGAAGATTCATTAACTGCTGGAGCAAGAGGTCCAGTATTATTAGAAGATTATATTTTACACGAGAAGTTAGCACACTTCAACAGAGAGCGTATTCCAGAACGTATTGTACACGCAAAAGGTGCTGGTGCATTTGGTACGTTTACAGTTACAAACGATATTACAAAATATACAAAAGCTAAAGTATTTAGCGAAGTTGGAAAGAAAACAGACTTATTTGTTCGTTTCTCAACAGTAGGTGGAGAAAAAGGTTCTGCTGACTCTGAGCGTGATCCGCGTGGGTTTGCTGTGAAATTCTATACAGAAGATGGTAACTGGGATTTGGTTGGAAACAACACCCCTGTGTTCTTTATCAAGGATGCTAAAAAGTTCCCTGACTTTATCCACACACAAAAAAGACACCCACATACAAACTTAAAATCACCTACAATGGTTTGGGATTTCTGGTCTCTTAACCCAGAAAGTTTACACCAAGTGTTGATTTTAATGTCTGATAGAGGTACTCCGTTTGGTTATAGACATATGAATGGGTATGGTAGCCACACCTATTCTATGATCAACAAAGACAACGAGATTGTCTATGTGAAGTTTCACTTTAAAACAGCACAAGGTATTAAAAACTTGACTGGTCCTGAGGCTGATCAAATGAGAGCTACGGATATGGATTATGCACAACGCGACTTAATCGATAATATCGAAAGTGGTAACTTCCCTAAATGGAACTTGAAAATTCAGGTAATGACAATGGAGGAAGCAAACAATGCTAAGGTAAATCCGTTTGACGTTACTAAAGTATGGCCTCATAAAGACTTCCCTCTTATTGATGTTGGGGTAATGGAATTAAACAGAATGCCTGCTAACTACTTCCAAGATGTAGAACAAGCTGCTTTTGCTCCTACTCACATTGTAGATGGTATTGGATTCTCACCTGATAAAATGTTACAAGGGCGTATCTTGTCTTATCCAGATGCACAACGTTACAGATTAGGTGCTAACTATGAGCAGATACCGGTAAACCGTTGTCCGTTTGCAACTAACAATTACCAAAGAGATGGGTATATGCGCGTAGATGGTAATGGTGGTAGTGAGCCTAACTATTTCCCTAATAGTTTTGACAACATTGTGGCTGACCCAAGTTATAAAGAACCAGCGAGAGAGTTACAAAGTACTATGGCTGATCGTTTTGACAGAAATGCAGAAGGTGAAAATGACCACTTCTCTCAACCAGGTAATTTATTCCGCATCATGACACCGGAAGCAAAACAAAATACAATCAACAATATTGTTGCTGCTATGAGTGGTATTGATGGTCCGAAACGCGATGAAATCATTGGTCGTCAATTATGCCACTGGTTCAGAGCAGATATGGAACTTGGAATGGGTATTGCAAAAGGATTAAACTTTGACGTTAATAAACATATGAATTCATAATATATATTTCCAAAGTTAATTTTATTAGCGTTAAAACGAGTAAGGGTACTTTACAGTTGTAAAGTACCCTTATTTTATTATAACCTTTTACCGATTATTTAATCTTTACTAAAAATAGTAATATTGTTCCTTTCCCAACTGTACTTGTCAATACTAATTTACTATTTAAGGCATTTAACCTATCTTGAATATTATTCAATCCTTTTCCTCTTCTTGTTGTATATACGTCAAATCCTCTTCCATTATCTTCAACACTTACTTCTACTAAAGTATCTGTTTTATATGTAAATGACACATAACAATTCTTAGCATTAGAATACTTCTGTACGTTGTTCAATGCTTCTTGAACAATGCGATAAATACTTATTCTATAGCGATGAGAAAAACTTTCAAGCTCTATTCTTGGGTCTATAAATATATCAAACTGAATAGCTGTATTTCGATTTTGTAACACCACCATTTCGATAATAAGCTGTTTAAAATTACTGGCAAACAGTTTCTTTTCATTCGACAATGCGTATGAACTATCGCGTATAAACTTTTCAACATCTTGAACCTCTTTAACCAGTAAACCTTTTGTTTCTTCTATATTCTCCTGCTCCAATTGCATCAGAGAAAAACGTGTTACAAATAATTTATTTAATACGCCATCGTGTAATTCTCTTGCTATATTCTTCCTTTCAGCTTCTTGGACTTTAGCAATAGCATTTTGATGATCAATTACAGATTTATAATAACGCTCTGTATCGCGTTGATACATTTTAATTGTTGCTATTTCTCTTACTTTGTTCTTAATAAAAAAAGCAATTACAACGATAAGAATAAATGAAATTACCATAAACGAAAGAATAACAATAGTATCCTTTTGATTGTGTAATTTATCATTTACTTGAAGTAGATCATCTGCTTCATATTTTAAACGAGCAAATCTATTTCTAACTATTGTTTGCTTTTTATTAATGATATTATCTAACTCTAAATATCGCTGAAAATTATCCTTTGAGTTTTCTGTATCATATTGCAATAAAACAGTTAGTGCTTCCTTTTGAAGTTTATAATCATTTATTTTTATAGCATCTTCTAATAATTCTTGAAGAATAGTATTGGCTGTAAAGATCTCTCCGATCTCAAAATAGTACTGAACTAATAAAACGTCTGTTAACTTTTTGTTCTTAATATAGTTATATTTTGTATTTAACGTTAACGCTTCCTTGATGTACTTTAATGCTAATTCATTTTCATCTTTGGCTAATTTAACAACTGCAAAATTGTGTATTATTTTTAAATATAGCTCAATATTATCTTCTTTATCTAACATTTTATAATCATCAAAAGCGACTGATAAAAAATGTTCTGCTTCAGTAAATTGGTGTTTTCTGATATGCGCAATTGATAAATAGTTGTAAATATCAAGACGTTTTAAACGCAATTCTTTTTCTGAATAATATTCTTTTACTTCATTAGAAGTACTTAAATCTAAAGCATTATTAAACCGATTAATTGCTTCGGTATACTGTTCTAACCCTAAAACAATTTTAGCATACAAATATTCTTGATTAAATAAATCATAGTTAGAAACAGTATGTTTATTTAGAGAAATTACTTTATGGATTTGATGTTCTGCCTCAGAAAAAACTCCTTTATCAGCTAAAATATTACTTATTATTAACGTCACTTTTTGCTGATTAACAGAATCGTGTAACTTTCTATAACTATATTTAGCTTGATTAAAATAGTAATAGCTACTATCAATTAAATAATTGCGATCAAAGAACTCTCCTAATAAGTAATAGCTTTTTGCGATTCCTTGCGTATCCCTTGCTACTCTCGCATAGGTAGCATATAAATCAACATACTTTTTATCGGCATCAGTTTGCTTGATATAGGTAGCTAAAAAATCTCTGTTACTTTGTGTGTTTTTTAAATATAAAATAAAGTTATCTAAAGAATCTCTTTGAAGTTGAGACATATTATTTTTACTAAAACTGTCGTAAGCTGTAAGAAAACGCTCTTGTTCTTCACCTGTCCAATCGTGTAGTGATGTAGATCTTGTACAGCTAACCCCTATGAGTACTGCAAAAAATATCAAGAACAAACTATGATAAACACTTCGAATAGACATTGAACACTAACAGTTAATAAAATATTTTTTTAGTAATAAATTCTGCAAAGATATAAGATAATAGCATCCTACAATACCTAATTATCATCTATGCCGTTATTTAAAACGAAGATGAAATAGCTTATCACTTATTTGAGTAATTCGTCCTTTTAAACAACGCTATAAACAACAAAGGTGACTCTTTATTTACGTCTTATATCTAACTATTTAAGATACAAAAAAAAACAATATGCATTTTCACATTATTTAAATATCTTTCGCCCCCGTTCTTTTTGTGAACTTCTATTTAATTCATATTACAACTTATGGCACATCGGTTATATATCTACAATGTTTCCTTAGATCAGGAATTTTATGACGAATCTTTAGTGGGGGAATGGAATTATGTGATTCCTCTTTTCTTCCTACCTCTTTTTGCACATCCGCTTACTAAGAGTGAACTAAAGCAATTCGGTTTTAAATCGTCTAAAGACCTTTTCTTTAATGTAAAGGAAGCATTGCCTTTGTTTGAAAAATTTCACCTGTGGATTCAACAGCAAGTAGACCTTATTCCTACTACTGATCAAGCAAAGTACCTTCAGTCGTATGAGCGTCAATTGTACTATTTTCAAAACTTGCCGTATGACTACTTTCGCTTAGATGGAACGGATGTGTACAATATGAATGAGGAGAGTCATAAAAAACAGGCACAAGCATTCTCAGCTGAAATTGCCTTGTACACAGAGGAATTGGCTAATATTATAGACCTTGAATTAGATAGTGAACACATCAATCGCGGAGTTATCGGTCAGTCTTATTTCCCTTTTTCTACATTTGAAGAATACCTCAACAACGACAATGCTAACTTTGGTTGGGATTGGTTAGAAATAGCGTTTGAAAAAGATTACGACTGCCTACAATATGAAGAGAATGGGTTGTATGGACTAACAACTTTTGACAACAAAAAGATAACTGAGGCTGTTTATGGATATATAGGCGAGTTTACAGAGCCTAATTTAGCTATTATTCAGCGTGATGAGCTGTTTGGTTTTATAGATAAAACTGGTGTAGAGGTTGTTAAACCTTTGTATTTCGATGTAGGAACTGCTCAAATTGAAGACTTCTTTGACGAGCAAGGCAACGAAGATACAAACCGTACGCTTACTGTGGCGGCAGTGTGTCAAGATGGGAAATGGGGACTTCTAAACTTGCTTTCTCACACTTACTTGATTCCTCTTGCCTATGAATTGGTTGAGTTCTTATATCCGTATTACTACAATGTGTACAATGGCAGTCACTACGCAGTGTACAACTTTGCAGGAGAACAACTTATTCCGTTTAAAGGCGACTCTCCTTTTGAATATCACTACTCTTATTTCTGTACTTCTATGGGAAATAAGCGCGATTTTTATAGTAGATCTCATCACTACTTAGGCAAGTTTGCTTATGCAGATGTGAGAAATAGCGATATCGAAAACCACTTACTTGTCCCGTCTGACGTTAATCCGAAATTACACAACTTGATTACGTTTGAAGGCGAATTGGTCTTGGAGAGTATCAAACACGTACAATATGTTACGAATGAATGCGTCATCGTGTACACTGACAAGCTAAAGGGGATTTACAACCACAAAAAGGCAAAGTATGTTTTAGAGCCAATGAACTGTAAAATAGATACGTATATAGACTATTGGATGAACCTTGGCGCTGGACAATGTCACGTTTCTCTTGGCAAGAAGAAAGGGATTTTTGATGTTATTGAAGAACGATGGATTGTACCGTTTACAACAATTGACGTGGTTAAAATACTAACCAACGGCTTTGCTGCTACTAAACTCAAAGACAAGTGGGCATTGCGCGTAATTGCACTCCCTGAACAAGAGTCTGTTTATGAGTACGACTTTATTACAATGCACAACTTGGAACAAGACATCGACACTATTGTATTGTACAAAGACAATGCTGTGTTTACTTGTAACAATGATGAAATACACACAATAAGTACGCATCACCTACTGTTGTTAGCGGGTAAATTGCGATACGACTCTAATGGTGAAGTCGGATTGTTTAATCCGTATTTTAATGAGAAAACACAGATTTTAACAGCTGATGACTACGCACAATTGGATCCCTACCAACTTAATGCTGTAAAGGATTATTATGCTGATCACAGCTTTGATGAGCAATATGAGGCGTTGTTATTAATGGCTGAGGCAGTGAACAATAGCGAACTACTTCAAGAGTTAGGATACCGCTATTTAACGGAAGACGACTATATCGATTACAACAAGGCTAAACACCTTTTTGAATTGGCAGCAACACACAATAACCCCTACTCAGTAACCAACTTAGGGTATATGTATGAACACGGGTTTGGAGTTGAACAAGATATACACAAAGCGATTGAATATTACACTAAAGGTGCTGAACTTGGCAATAACACCAGTTATAACAACTTGGCGCTAATCTACTATTATGGAGCCGCTGATTTGGACAACGACTTCAATACGGCTATTCACTACTTCAAACAAGTGAACACAAAAGAATACGAGGTTTGCAATTACCTTGCTGATTGTTACTACTTGCTTGGAGAATATAAAAATGCCCTAAAGTACATCAAGGAGGATATGAAAAACAACGATAATATTGGTTCGTTCCTCTTAGGTAGAATGCATTGCTACGGTTATGGTGTAAAACAAGATGGTAAAAAGGCCATTACTCTTTTAGAGAAAGCATTACAACAAGAGTACAACCTTGCCATCTTAGATTTAATTGATATCTACGCTAAAGACGAGGAAAACAAAGACCCAGAGAAGTTAGCTTATTACATTGCTCTTGCTAAAGAAAAAGAGGTTGAACTACCGGAAGAATACAAAGAAAAGAACTTTCTAAAAAAGACCTTAGGCAAATGGTTTAAATAGCACTACCCTTTTTTAAAAGTAACACAACATAAAAATACCCCAAAAAGCACAAACTTCTTGGGGTATTTAATTTATTGAGAGTAGGTTAGCTTTTGTAATCGAATACTAAACCACCTAATATTCTATTGTATGGGCAGATTAAATTCCTAAAAACTTAAATGCTTTAGCCTCTACTAACTTATCGTTTGAAAGACCAGCATATTGTTGGCTTTGAGAAACATCTAACTTTTTAACGCTTGCTTTCTCGCTAAAGTCAATTGCTTTTAAATCTATCCACATTGGTGTTAATGACAATGGATCTTCGTAGTAATACACTAAGTTCTTTTGGTCAGATACTGTTCTCCATTTTGTTGACGACAAGTTTGGCTCCCCATCAATGTGAACTCCATAAGGCACTGAACAGTTTCTAATCACACTAAACGTTGCTCCTAAAGCCACTTTAATGTCATCTGATTGTGTTACTGCCGTTGCGTAATACTTCGCTCTTGCAAAACGATCTTCTGATCTACCTGTTCCTGGTAACACTTTGTTTCCTGGTAAATAGCTGATATAATCATTAATTGCTAATTGCTTGTCAAATGTAGGCGAGTTCGTTACTACAGTGTACGATGCATCGTGATATACTTTCAACTTTCCATCGATATACTCAAATACTGCACTGTCTCCTTTTGCATCAGAAATAGTTAAGTGCACTGTTGCCAATGACGTTCTTCCTGGCGTATTAGCTGTTACAACAACTACCGGGTTCTTCTGTAAATCAATTACTGCCTCTTCTACAGTTGCGTAATTATCTAAAGCGTACTGTGCCCACATCGCTAAGCTAATTCCCTTGTCTTTTCCTTGTGGATTATACTCAGGGTATTGCGACTCTACCAACCATAGGATGTTAGACACTAATCCTTTCTCATTCATTCCATCTGTTGTCGCTAAGTCAAAAGCAGAAGTAACAACACTTCCGTATTTTGCTTTCCACTTTGCGGACGCTTTACCTACTTCTCCTTGACGCTCAATACCTCTTGGAAACACCCATATATTAGGCATAATCTCCTCTTTCCAGTCCATCGAACGAGCCGTTAGAATCGTATTATTAGGTCCTTTGTACACTACTCTGGTACAAGCCTCTGCTTTTGGTATCATCACAAAAGCACCACAACACATCAAGATTGTAGCAACTGTTTTATGTATTCTTTTCATTATTTATCGTTTTAGAATTTTGATTAGTATTACAATATTCAAGCCAATTTGCGAACTTCTAAGAAAATTATTGTTCTAACCCACGTTTATAGGTTTCAAGGGCACGAATACGTGCTTCTTTGTGGTCAACAATCTCCTCCCAATACTCGCCATTTGCTAATTCAGGCAACCATTTGTTGATATACTTATTTTCCTTGTCAAACTTCTTGGTTTGCTCACTCGGATTAAATATCCTGAAATAAGGAGCGGCATCACACCCACATCCTGCTGCCCATTGCCAATTCCCATTGTTAGCAGACAAGTCGTAATCCAACAAGTGCTGTGCAAAGTACGCTTCTCCCCATCTCCAATCAATCAACAAGTGTTTTGTCAAGAAACTGGCTACAATCATACGCACTCTATTGTGCATAAATCCAGTGGTATTCAATTCGCGCATCCCTGCATCGACAATAGGATATCCCGTGCGACCTTCACACCATAGCTTAAACTCCTCCTCGTTATTTCTGTACTGAATATTCTCGTATTTTGGTTTAAAACACAAGTTTTTAATCTGAGGAAAGTTAAACAATATTTGACTAAAGAAATCTCGCCATATCAATTCAGACAACCACACATCGTTGTGTTGTAAAGCAAAAATCACACACTTGCGAATAGATATTGTTCCAAAGCGCAAGGCTATTCCTAAATGCGTCGTTCCTTCTATCCCCGGATAATCACGGTGTAAGTGATAACTATCAATCAACGTTTCGTTTAACGTTGGAATGACAAACTTATACCCTGTCGTTTCATAGCCTAAACTATTTAAAGACGGAATAGTTGTATCTGTTGTATATAAATTTTCACTCGACAACTTTGGTGTGTAATTATACAAATCTTGTTCCCCCAACTTACTTCTCCACAACTTAGCATAAGGCGTATAGATCTGATAAGGAGAGCCATCTTGTTTTAAAATCTCATCCCCTCTAAAAATAACGTGATCTTTAAATCCGTTAAATGCTATTTGTTGCTCAGCTAACAAACTACCAATCTCACGATCACGGGCAATTGTTTTGGGTTCATAGTCTTCATTGTAAAAAACACCCTGAATATCAAATTGTGCCATCAAGGAAGAAAAAGCCTCCTTTACAGTTGAGTGAAAAAAAGTTATTCCTGCGTTGTATTGCTTCAAAAAAGCGTTGAGTTCTGTCAGCACTTGGTGAATATAGTCAACTCTCCTATCTGCTTTGTTAGGAAACTGTTCTAAAATATCCTTGTCAAATACGAAGATAGGCAATACTTTATACCCACTTTGAACAGCGTAATACAGAGCTTTATTGTCCTTTAACCTCAAATCTCTTCTATACCAACAAACTACTACTTTCTCTTTTTGATTCATTGTTTTATGTTATTACAAGTCAAAAATACAACACAAATAAAAAAGGATTAGACTTTTCTTTCTCTTTATTATAAAGATACTCGAAAAATCTAATCCTTTTAAAAACTATATAAATATGTTGTGTTCTAAATCACATCTATTTTTTAGTATGCTCCAATTAAGCCCATCCAACTTGTACCAACTACTAAGTAAACAGCTAATAATAACACACCAATAATAAATCCGTACAACCACCAAGTTTTCAATTCAACATATCCACTACCAAAGAATACTGGAGCCGGACCGTGACCATAGTGAGTTAATGTACCATAGATAGATCCCATGAAACCTAACATCATTGCTAACAATACTGGAGGAACACCTAACGAAATACCTACACCTAACAAAGCTGCATACATTGCCGCAACGTGAGCAGTAGCACTCGCAAAGATATAGTGACTAAAGAAGTACACGATGACAAGAATTGGGAAAGCATAATGCCAATCCATATCTCCCATCTGACCTTTTACTAAATCACTAAACCATCCGATGAATCCTAATTTGTTTAATGAACTTGCCATCATTACTAATACGGCAAACCATACAATTGTATCCCAAGCACCTTTCTCAGCTTTAACATCTTCCCAAGTTAACACAGAAGTTAACAATAGAATTGCTAAACCAATAAAAGCAGTTGTAGTAGCATCAATTTTAAATAAATCACCTGTAATCCATAAAACTAAAAGAATAACGAATGTGATTAACATTAAGATTTCTGACACTGATAATTTCCCCATTTCTTTTAACTTCTGAGCAGCCATTTTAGGAGCATCAGCTGTTTTCTTTAATTCAGGTGGAAATATTTTATACAAAACAATTGGTGTTATGATGAAAGCAACCAATCCTGGTACAAAACCAGCAGCTGCCCACGACATCCAACTAATGTTTACCCCCATATCAGCAGCGAACTTCTGACACATCGGGTTACTTGCAGTACCTGTTAAGAACATTGAAGATGCGATCAAATTCATGTAATAACAGTTTAATGTCAAGAAAGAACCTAATTTTCTATGAGTTTCTGGTTTAGCTGCATCAGAACCAAAGTTGATAGCCATAGATTTCATAATTGGGTAGATAATACCTCCCCCACGAGCAGTGTTACTTGGAATAGCAGGTGCTAATACTAAATCAGCTAACCCTAATCCGTACGCTAATCCTAATGTACTTTTTCCGAAAATACGGATAAAGATAAAAGCAATACGATTTCCTAATCCTGTTTTAATAAACCCTCTCGCAATAAAGAAAGATATACCAATTAACCAAATTACTTTATCTCCAAAACCACTTAAACTTAAAGCGATTGATTTACCAGGATCACCTGGCGCTAACAATTGGAAAAATGCTGTTAAACCGACTGCCAACATACACATTGTTCCCATTGGGGCAGCCTTTAATATAATTCCTAAAATCGTACTTACGAATATGGCAAATAAGTGCCACGCATCTGGTGTTACTCCTTCTGGAATTGGACAAAACCATAGTAGCACTCCCACTACTAACGTTATCCCTAAACTCTTGATGTTTACTTCTTTCATCGCTAATTATATTTAGCTTTTATAAAAATCTACATTGTAATTGAAGAAATGCAAGGTTTGAATTGTATGTCTTACTATTTTCAATGTTGTGTTTGAAATTGTCAATTTGCATACCTGCTTGAATTCTAACACCGTAGTTTTTCAATACTTCTAAAGTAAGCATTGGAATCCAAGTTTGTCTTGCATTTGAGTTTAATGTACTATTTTCATCTAAGTACTCATAACGACAAGCAAACTCAATTGCGTGAAACGTTTTAGCACCTATTTCATATCTAATATTTGGCACAAAGTAAAAACTCTTTACTTTGTAATCATCAATTGTTGAAGTTAAAGCTGGTGCTCCTTCTACTTTTGATGCATTTAAAGCTTTAAAATATTGTTCGTGGTTAGTAGCTTGTTTAGCTTCTGTTTGGAAATCAATACTCCAACGCTCAGTAATCGGAAGTTTTGCTGTTGCTTCAACTCCTACCGCATACGCTTTTTCTTTATTTACTTCTGCAATACCTCCACTAACACCAACATTTAAGTTGTGTTTTTTGTCAAGGTTAAACAATAATCTACTCGAGTAATTTTTACCGTCGTCATTATCTGTTTTATTCTTACCATTACCATTTGTTACAGAGAAACCGTAGCTCATTGGTACATCTCCTAAATCAACACTACCTGTAATCGCAGCACCAACCTGGAAACTTGTCCATCCTAATCTACCAAAAGTATAGTAAGAGTTTGTATAGTCAATCGATCTAAGCACATCTACAGGCATTGTTTCCTCCATACCAAATAATGGTCTAAACTGTCCAACTGTAATCTGTAAATAACGATTTACTGTATATTTAGCAAACGCATTCTCTAATACACGAGTACTTACATCTTTTTGTTTGAAGTCGGCAAAGTTAGCTAAAGCAGTAACCTCTAAATTCTTAGTTACTTTAACTCCCATTGACACCCTCATTCTCTTAACGTCAAATGTATTGTGCGTTCCACTTCCATCACTGTGGTGTAAACCATCAATATCAACGTTATTCTTAAAATTCGCTGAAAAACGAGATTGAAAAACACCTCCTACTTTAAACTTAGGAAACTTCTCGTCAACAGGATTCAAAACAATTTTTTCCTCAAATACGGCAACTGTATCAGTTTCAACCTTTTGAGCGAAAGATACCGCGGTACAGCATACTGCTGCACCGACCAATACCTTAAGTTTTAATGTATTATATAGATTTACCATATATAATCTTTTATTTCTTAAACTTTAATAAACTTGCACGGTTGTACTCGTAGTTCATACGTGCAATGTTAAGAACTGAGATCCCTTGTGGACATTCAACCTCACAAGCTTCCGTATTTGAACAGTGTCCAAATCCTTCTTCGTCCATTTGTGCGATCATTCCTAAAGCTCTCTCTTTTCTTTCTTCTTGAGATTGAGGTAGAATAGCCAACTGTGTAATCTTAGCAGACGTAAATAACGCCGCACTACCATTTTTACAAGTTGCCACACAAGCACCACAACCGATACAAGCCGCAGAGTCAAACGCTGCTTCAGCAGTAGCGTGGGATACTGGAATTGTATTTGCTTCAGGAGCTTGTCCTGTGTTTACAGAAACGTATCCTCCAGCAGAAATAATACGGTCAAAAGCACTTCTATCTACTTTTAAATCCTTTTTCACTGGGAATCCATTTGCTCTAAACGGCTCAATCATTACAGTTTCACCATCTTTAAACTCACGCATATGTAATTGACAAGTAGTTGTGTTTTCTAATGGTCCGTGTGCGTTTCCATTAATTACAACACCACATTGCCCACAAATACCCTCACGACAGTCGTGATCAAATTCGATAGGTGCTTCTTTATTTACAATTAACTTTTCGTTTAAAGTATCTAACATTTCTAAGAAAGACATATGTGGGTTCACATTATCTAAAGTATAATCTACAAGTTTACCTTCAGCTTTGCGTCCCGCTTGTCTCCATATTTTAAGATGCAGTTTCATAGACTAATAATTATTTATAACTACGGATAGTTGGTTGTACGAATTCAAATTTCAATTCTTCTTTGTTCAAGATTGGCTCTTTATCAAGTGAACCTGCCCATTCCCAAGCGGAAATAAACTGGAACTCTTCATCATTACGTTTTGCCTCTCCATCTTCTGTTTGAAACTCTTCTCTAAAGTGAGCTCCACAAGACTCATTTCTTGTTAAAGCATCATAACACATCAATACACCGATTTCAAGATAATCTGCTACTCTTCCTGCTTTCTCTAACTCAGCATTCATTGTATCATTTTCTCCAGGAACGTTTACATTTTTGTAGAATTCCTCTCTTAATTTCTTGATCTCTTCAATCGCAAATGTTAATCCTTCTGCAGTTCTTGCTAAACCACAGTAATCGTACAACAATTTTCCAAGTTTTTTGTGGTAGTAATCTACCGACTTGTCACCTTTAATTTTTAATAAACCTTCCAGTTTATCTTGTGATTCTTTAACCACTTTATCAAACTCAGGGTGATCTGTTGAAATTTTTCCTACTCTAATTTGATCTGCTAAATAGTTAGCAATCGTATAAGGAGCAATAAAATATCCATCTACAGAAGCCTGTAATAAAGAGTTAGCACCTAATCTATTTGCTCCGTGATCCGCAAAGTTTGCTTCTCCTAAAGCGAATAATCCAGGAATAGTAGTCATCAATTCATAATCTACCCATAATCCACCCATTGAGAAGTGGGCAGCTGGAGAAATCATCATTGGTTCTTTGTACGCGTTGATACCTGTAATCTTTTCGTACATTCTGAACAAGTTACCGTATTTCTCAGCAATTTTCTCTTGCCCTTGTTCTCTAATTGCTTTAGAGAAATCTAAGTAAACTGCATTTTTCAAAGCACCTACTCCGTATCCAGCATCAATTCTTTCTTTTGCAGCACGAGATGAAATATCACGAGGTGCTAAGTTTCCGAATGCAGGGTAACGACGCTCTAAGTAGTAATCTCTTTCTTCTTCTGGAATATCATTAGCAACTCTTGTCTCATCAAGTTTTTTAGGAACCCAAATACGACCATCATTACGTAATGACTCAGACATCAACGTTAATTTAGACTGATAATCTCCTGATTGAGGAAGTGATGTAGGGTGAATCTGAGTCCAACTTGGAGAAGCAAAGAAAGCTCCTTTTTTGTGTGCTCTCCAGATTGCAGAACCATTACATCCCATTGCTAAAGTAGATAAGTAGTAAATTTTACCAAATCCTCCAGTAGCTAATACTACAGCGTGCGCTGCGTGTTTTTCAATTTCACCAGTTTCTAAGTTACGTACTACAACTCCTCTTGCTTTTCCGTCAATAACAACTAAGTCAAGCATTTCGTGAGATGTGAATAACTCTACTGATTTTTTATTTACTTGGCGCATTAACGCTTGATAAGTACCTAAAAGTAATTGTTGTCCCGTTTGTCCACGTGCATAGAACGTTCTACTTACCTGTACTCCACCGAACGATCTATTATTTAAATATCCACCATATTCTCTACCAAAAGGAACCCCTTGTGCTACAGACTGGTCTATTAAGTTTAGAGAACACTCTGCTAAACGATATACGTTTGCTTCACGAGCTCTAAAATCTCCTCCTTTTAATGTATCCATAAACATACGGTAAACACTATCACCGTCGTTCTTGTAGTTTTTAGCAGCATTCACCCCACCTTGAGCTGCAACTGAGTGCGCACGACGAGGAGTATCTTGGAAACAGAATGACTTAACATTATATCCCATTTCACCTAAAGATGCCGCAACAGAACTACCTGCTAAACCAGTTCCAATTACAATAACATCTAATTTTTTTCTATTCGCTGGGTTTACCAAACGAGCAGTTTTTTTATAGTTTGCCCATTTATCTTCTAATGGACCTTGAGGTATTTTTGCATCTAATTTCATCACAACAACGTATTAATTAGTTAAATAAATATAAATTGGCATTAAGGCAAAACCTGCACATATTACGATAGAATAAATAATACCGAATACGTTAACCCAACGTACATACTTAGGGTGGAATAATCCAAGAGTTCTAATTCCACTTGTAATTCCGTGAATTAAGTGGTAGCACAATGCAATCATTGCGATTACATAAAGTACAACCAACCATAATTGTTGGAATGCAACTCTAACAACTTCGTATAAATCTTTGTTTCCGTTTGCGTCAAGCGTGATAGATCCAAATTTGTATACATACCAAAAGTTTGCAAAGTGCATTACAAGGAAAATAAGAACAATTGATCCAAGTACACCCATACTTCTGCTGTACCATTTACTTGCTCTACCTCTATTATCCTTTTTATACGATCCACCTGCTGCCTTATTTTTCATTGTTATTATCAACGCATATACTGCGTGTCCAATAATAGACAAGTAAAGAATATAGGAAACAGCCTTAACTAATGGATTTCCTGTTAAAAAATGAGAATAAGCATTGAAGCTTAATCTTGCCTCTTCTGGCTCTAAAAATAATTGTGTATTCCCTAAACAATGGATTAGTAGGAAAAAACACAAAAATAATCCTGTCGCAGCCATTACAATCTTACGTGAGAGTGTGTTCATTTTGATAACTGTTTAAAATAAATAAATGCTTTAATTTTATCTTTCTATAATTCGAAGTTATAAAGGTACAGTGTAAAAAGGTCAAAAAAAATGATAATTATCACAACTTTTAAAGACTCAACACTTTTAACTTTTTAATACCAAAAATTAGAAAAAGAGTAATAGAATACTTTCCATAAATAAAACTATCAAATATTTTTAACAAACAATGCGTGTTTTAAGTAATATTTTTGACAATTTTAATTTATAGAACCAATATAAATAACTACACATCGATTCTATCATTTAGCATTTAATAAATAATCGTGCCAAACTCTTTTTTTATATAGTAAAAATGCCTCTCCAAGACGCTTTAAACTCTATTTATTTTTAATCTAAGTTATTTAACATATCGCTTCACCTCTTTTTAGTTTTTTTTCTACTAATACCTACTTATAACACCATTATTGCGGTAAATTATACCTAACAATTGCGCTATAAATACTCATAAATAACCAACAATAAAAGCTATTCATTTACATACCAATAAGTTACAACAAATAATAAAAATAAAACGAAATGTCTTTGCCTAATTTCACATTTCTATCAACACTTTTTTATCTTAAGAATTTCTTTAAAATAATCAAACTGTCTTATCTCTTATCTTAACACAATTATAAAAATCAAATATTTGCCAAATTCTATATTATCTATATTTTTTTTAACAATACCCCCTTATTAAAAGCAATCTCTCTTATAAAAAACACAACAATTGTTTCGATGCTCAAAAAGAGTAAAAAACATTGTGTGTTCTCCTATTTTTTAAGTTATTGTAATACTATTTTAAAATCGTAAATAATATGATTCGCCTTCTTACTTCTGCCGACTTGCCTCAGGCGGTAACTGTACTTCAAGCGGTAAAAAAACATATGATTGAGCAGGGTATTGATCAATGGGATGAAGAATATCCTACTCCAGAAATACTTGCCAACGACATACTGAACAAACAGGCGTTTGCGTATTTTGAACAGGATAAGCTTATTGCTTATATGGTTTTGAATGAGTTATGCGATCCGGAATACGATGATATACGATGGCAATACGCCCCTCCTTTCTTAGTGATGCACAGACTTTTTGTAGGTCCATCGCAACAAGGAAAGGGTATCTCGTCTAAAATGCTCGCTTTTGTAGAGCAATACGCTAAGCAACAACAATACAATAGTATTCGCTTTGATACGTATGCTAAGAATCCAACGGCAAATGCAGTGTACACAAAGAAAAACTACCGCTTTGCTGGTACGGTAACTTTCTCAAAAGGACTATTTAATTGCTTTGAGAAACAACTTTAATCGCAAAATAACACCAAGGGTGGACAGGTTGAATACGTATCCTCCTTGCTAAAAATACAAGCATAAAAAAAGGGAATATACAACTAATGCATATTCCCTTTATCTTATATAACAAGGAGCAAATTACTGCTCATCTCTTTTATACTCACGCTTTCCTGATAAGTTCGCTCCTGATGTACTACTCAGTTGTAAGAAGATTAAACTTGACAATACTGTCAATAATCCCATAACTAAAAACGTGTATCTAAATACGGCAATTCCATCTCCTGCATTCCCCACGCCACTGTTTTGAAATATCATCAAGAACATAGCAGATAACGAAATTCCCAAGCTAATTGCCAATTGTTGGGTTACAGATAGCAAGCTATTTCCTTCACTTGAGGTTTCATTGTCCAAATCTGCCAGTGATATCGTGTTCATTGAGGTAAATTGAACGGCGTTAAAAGCACCATTCAATGCCATTAGTATAATGATTACCCAAAATGGCGTGTTCTTCGTAATAAAGAAAAACACCGATATCAATAGTCCAAGGCAAATCGTATTGGTTACCAAGGTTCTTCTATAGCCAAATCGCTTTACAATTGGCACTACAAAATTACGGGAGATAAGGTTTGACAACGCTTGCGGAATCATCATTAATCCTGCGTAAAAAGCAGAATATCCATAGCCTACTTGTAATAATAGTGGCACCATTAACGGCATTCCTCCTATTCCAAAACGCGTAATCAAGTTACCTACTAAACCTACTCTCAACGTGGTAATTTTAAACAAACTCAACGCAATAATTGGTGCTATTGCACGTCTGGCGTGGTATATATAACCGATGATAAAGCTGATTGCCAAGGCAAATAAGAATAGTAACTTAACCACAGACATCTCTGGTGCATTCCATCTTTCAATTACCAAAGTTAATGCAGTCAATCCCCCACTCAACATTACCCATCCCCACAAATCAAACTTTCCTACTTTGTTGGTGAAGTTTGGAATAATTGATCGCGCTACAATAACAGCGATAATTCCAACGGGTAAATTGATAAGGAAAATCCAATGCCACGACAACTTCTCTACTAAAAATCCCCCTGCTGTAGGTCCTAACATCGGTCCGACTAAAGCGGGAATGGTAATAAAGTTTATCACTTTTAGCAATTGATCTTTCGGATAAGCGTATATCAGTGTTAATCGCGCTACTGGCACCATCATCGAACCGCCTATGGCTTGAAATATTCGCGACATAATCAATTCGTCTAAATTGCGTGAAAGCGAACAAAACAGTGAACCTAAAGTAAACAAGGTTACGGCTAAAATGAAAATGCGCTTGGTTCCAAACCTATCTGCCAGCCAACCACTCAGCGGTATCAGCAAGGCAACTGTAAGCGTGTAGGACACAATAACACTCTGCATTTCCAATGGCGATTCGCCTAAACTCTTGGCAATGGAAGGTAGTCCTGTATTTAGAATTGTACCGTCTAATGCTTGCATAAAAATTGCCAAAGCACCTAACCACGGTAAATATTTTTGTATTCTCGGATCTTTTATAACTCCTGCCTCCATATCTTAATTCTCTTTTCCGGTTTATAACAATTTACGAGTAATACCCTACTTGTTTAGGCAACAAATAAACAGACCTATTAAATCAGGTCAACACAGAAAAACAAAAACGTACAAAGTAAACAACACCTCTGTTTTCCTTTGTTTATCACTCGATTGCAAAGATAAGACAATCGCAGAAAACAGATAAAAAGCCCCATTTCCAACTTGACGTATTTTCGTGTTAAAATTTACGTCATTACTTTTTACAACCTTCCTTTTATCGGAGATATGTATTTTAAATCTATACTTTTTCAGTATTTGGCAAATCTACCTCCTCAATCCAATTATTTATCATTTCTCGCCCTTGTTCTGTCATAAACGACTCAGGGTGAAACTGAATTCCTTTGATATTATACTCTCGATGTGCAATTCCCATTACCACACCCTCTGCACTTAAGGCAGTTACCACAAGCGGATCCGCAATTGTCTCTTTGTCTAACGCCCAAGAATGGTATAGTCCAACTACAATAGGCGATGTTAGCTGTTGAAACAACACCTCCTCTGTTTGCAAAGTCAGTTTACTTTGTTTTCCGTGATAAACCAAAGGTAGATTAACTAAAGTAGCCCCAAAATACTCCCCAATAGTTTGGTGACCAAGGCAAACCCCAAGTATGGGTTTAACGCCTTTAAAACGCGTAATAATGTCAAATAAAATGGGATAGGAACGAGGAACATCAGGCCCTGGCGATAGCACAATCTTGTCAAAAGTGTCTAACTGTTCTAAGGTAACTTCGTCATTTTTTAAAACAGTTATTTGACAATGAGGATTTTCGTCAAATAGTTGGTATAAATTGTACGTAAACGAATCGTGGTTGTCTATTATTACAATTTGTTTGGGCTGACTCATAAACAATTTTGTACTTTTGAATTTTAAATTTGACTTGATTATTATGCCGCTCAAAGATACGATTATCTCACAAATGAATACACTTGGATCTGATAGAAAACCTTTTCTATTTATCCTGAGTTTTGACGGTAATCACGGCTTGGTAAAACCATTGGAGGACATCAGTGCAAACGAGGTGCTTTTTGACTTCAACGGGGTTAGTAATGCCGATATAAATACCCCAACTTCTACTGTGGCATTAGAAGCTAATCCGCTTTCTTTTGAGGCGTATAAAGAGCAATTTGACTATGTACACCACCAACTTCAAATTGGTAATTCGTACTTAACTAACCTGACAATTCAGACTCCAATTGCCCTAAAGGGAACGTTGCAAGAGGTATTTTATAGTACGAAAGCAAAATACAGATTATGTGTAAACGAACAATTTGTATGCTTTTCTCCTGAAATATTTGTGCAAATTAAAGCTGATAAAATCTTTTCTTTTCCTATGAAGGGAACGATTAAAGCCGACTTGCCAAATGCGGCGGAGCAATTGTTAAACGACGAAAAGGAAACAGCGGAACACTACACTATTGTTGACTTAATACGCAACGACCTCAACATTGTTTCTAAGAAAGTAAAGGTAAACCGCTTTCGTTATTTAGACCGCTTGGAAACCTCTAAAGGGGCTATTCTACAAATGAGCTCTGAAATTAGTGGCGAACTAACGAGTGATTGGCATCAGCGCATTGGCGATATTTTTAACAGCTTACTTCCAGCGGGTTCTATTACGGGTTCGCCAAAGGAAAGTACGGTTAACATCATACAAACGGCTGAAACATACGAGCGCAACTACTATACGGGTATTTGCGGTATATACGACGGAAAGTCTATTGACAGCGCTGTGATGATTCGCTTTATAGAGAAACAACAAGATAACTACGTGTATAAAAGTGGTGGCGGAATCACCTCATCAAGTGAGGTTAGAAAAGAATATGAAGAGCTGCTACAAAAGATTTATATTCCTAAGTAAAAAGTTTATCTGGGGCTAAATTCTCCTTTTTTCCAAAAAACAAAAAACACTTAATCCCTTATTACACAAGGCTTACAGGAGTTTTATGCGTACCTCGTACCACACAAGTACCACACAAATACCACACATCTTCGAGAAATACCCCCTATTTCCTAAGTAATCCGGAGCATATCTCGAACTTGTCTCGAACATGGTACGTTTAAAACTACTCTAATTCTCTCTATTGATATGCATTATCTTAGGTTGCCTTATTTTCTGTTCTACAACTTCCCCTATCACTACCCTTTTTTTACTTTTTGAGTTATATCTCTTAAAAACAACATATTACAACGATTACTTCAATTTCACCCCCTTCTATCGCAATGGACTTTGCTATATTCTCAATAAACGCAATAAAAAGCAGGAGATTCTATTAGAAAATTACAGAATATCATCAATAACAAACTCATTCATAGGAATTTAATTTTTATTCTATACTTACTTTTGTGTATATTACGCTTACCAAAAACTAATTAAGAATGAAAGATTTGTATAAAAAAATCGGTGAGCTTCTCATCGAGCAGGATTTTAATGCCCTGCACGATCTAAAAATCGAAAAGCCCGACTACTTCAACTGGGTACAGGAGGTGTATGAGGATATTCACGTACAAGAAACGCCAGACAAAACGGCTTTGCTGTGGACTGATGGCGAGGTTACGCATCATTACACTTTTAAAACACTTTACAACAGATATAACCAATTGATTAATTTCTTGCGTACAAAAGGTATTCAGCAAGGAGATGTGGTGTTGACACAAATGATGTTGCAACGCATTAACTGGGTAACGCATTTAGCGGCTATTAAAGCGGGATATGCGCTATCGCCTGCCGCAAGTATTTTGGGCGTACAAGACTTGGCATATCGCTTTGAAAAGATTATGCCTAAGGTGATTCTTGCCGATAGTGATAACGTTGAAAAAATAGACGAAGCTGAACGAGTTTCTGGCGTAAAAGTACCCGTTAAAATTATTGTTGACGGACAGCGCGAGGGTTGGTATCCGCTTACTGTGATTGATGAGCAACCGACAGAAAGTGAAGGGGCTAAAACAAAGCCTGACGATACGCTGTTTATGTTCTTTACCTCTGGAACTACGGGAATGCCTAAAATTGTTTGTCACACCCAATTAAGTCAGCCTTTGGGACATTTAACAACAACGGCTTGGATTGGGGTTACGAAAAACGATATCCATTATAATATTTCTCAACCTGGATGGGGTAAATTCGCTTGGAGTAGTTTATTTGCTCCGTGGAATGTTGGGGCTACTATCTTTGCTTTTCACACCAAAGAGCGCTTTAGTGCGGCAAAAACATTGTCGCTAATTGAAAAATATAAGATTACTACTTTGTGTGCACCTCCAACGGTACTCCGCTTTTTTATTCAAGAGGATTTGAAAAAGTATAACTTCAGCTTGAGACAATGCGTTGCGGCTGGGGAACCTCTAAACCCGGAGATTATTGAGGAGTGGAAAGAGGCAACGGGTATTTTAGTTAGGGATGGTTTTGGACAGACCGAAAGTACGTGTATGGTAGCGAATTACCCTAACGCTAAAGTGAAATACGGCTCAATGGGAAAACCTACTTTCTTATATGATATTGTGATTGCGGATGAGGACGGTCGCGAAGTACCGACAAACGAAGAAGGAAATATCTGTGTGCGCACAAACACCACCCAGTTAAACGGAATTTTTAAAGAGTATTTATACGATAAGGAGAAACAAGCACAAGTGTTTAACCACAACTTGTACTATACGGGTGATAAAGCCTATAAAGACGAGGATGGTTACATCTGGTTTATCGGAAGGGATGACGATGTTATCAAAGCGTCAGACTATCGAATCGGACCGTTTGAAGTGGAGAGTGTACTTCTTGAACACACGGCTATTATTGAATCAGCAGTAGTGGCAAGTCCACATCCTGTCAAGGGATACGAGGTTAAAGCCTTTGTGATTATCAACGATACAGCAACGGCTTCAAACGAATTGGCACAAGAGATATTTGCGTTTAGTCGCCAAAACTTAGCGCCTTATAAAATGCCACGCAAAATAGAGTTTGTTACTGAATTACCGAAAACGGTGAGTGGAAAAATCAAACGCGTAGAACTGCGTGCTTTACAAGCAGAACGCATTGCGAAGAAACAGGCGGTTCCAATGGAATTTGACTATGTAAAATAAAAGTAAAAGGGGCTGTCTTGCTATATGAGACAGCCCCTTTTTCGTATTAATTATTTATCACTTCTTATTCTAATGAAAAACTGATAGATACATTTGATGTAACTTCAATTTCTCCAACTGCTAATGTTTCTTTCATCTCATCAGCACTTGCGCTTTTCATCATATACATCGGACGTACAATTGGCGCATCGTAAGACGTACCATCTGATACAAGAATTGCCTTTCCTACCTTTTGTCCTAATGCATTCGCGTAATCTGTTGCTTTTTGTTTTGCCTCTTTTACGGCTAACGTACGCGCTTCTGTTTCGTAGCTTGCAGCTTTTGAAGATGTAAACTCTACTCCGTCAATTCTGTTGATTCCCAAATCCATCAACCCCGTCATTACTTTCTCATATTTGCTGATATCATCAAGAGAAATAGTCAATGTTTGTGAAGCTTGAAAGTAGTCTTTCTTCTCTTCATAATCTCTTGACTTGTATAAATTAACGCGTTGCGTTTGAATTTGTTTATCGTCTATTTTTAAGCTTTTTGCGTATTTGATAACCTTAGCAATAACAACGTCATTTGCTTTTTTAGCGCTATTAGCGTCGTCTGCTTTGTTATCAACACCAATGCGGATACTAACCTTATCTGGTGTAACACTTACTTTTCCTATTCCGTTTACTTGTACTTGTGGAACAACTACTCCTTGGTGGTTTTGTGCCACAATTGCTGTTGTTGTCATCAATAATGACGCGAACATAATTCCTGCATTTCTCATACTATTTTTCTTTTTCTTGTTTACAAATGTATCCAAATTAGAAAGCCATAGGAGTTTCGGAATCATAAATATTCTCTAAATTTTCTATCGTATCCTTTTGTTTTTATACATCCCCACTAAAATTAAAACAGGAATTAACAATATTGCGATCAACTTATACTCTGCTTGAAGTAGCACAGGATATTTCAGTAAAATCAACACTAAACCAGCTATAGCCCCTCCTATATGTGCTGTATGCCCTATTCCATCGTTGTTTTTCTTCATTCCGTAGATTGAATACAGCAAGTATCCTACCGCAAAAGCGTAAGCAGGAATTGGAATTGGGATAAAGAACAAATACAAACTCATATCTGGATTTAACAAAATAGACGCATATAACACTCCCATAATTGCTCCTGATGCCCCTACTGCTCTATAGTTTGGTTGATTTTTAAAGAATTGATATGTCAATACATTTCCAACCACTAAACTCACCAAGTAGATTAGCACAAAATAAAGTACTCCTGACGTAAATATGATGATATCTGCAAAGAAATACAGCGTAAGCATATTAAACATAAAGTGCATCCAATCGGCGTGTAAAAACCCAGAAGTAAAGAATCTATGTTTTTCCCCAGCGTTAATGCGACTGATGTCAAAACAATACTTGTTGAAAAAACTAAAGTCATTCAACCCTTTATACGTTACCAACCCATTTAAAGCTATAATGATTAGAACAATTGTAGATATATCCATATTTTAAAGATTTTGATAAAAATAAGAATTAAGCCGAACTCAAACGTATATTTGCGTAAGAATATTCGAATCGAGTATCTTTGCACCAAAGTAAGACCTATGAATTTTATCGTTTACATCCTTATATATCCCCTTTTATGGCTTGTTTCTAAACTGCCTTTTCCTGTATTTTACTTTATATCAGACTGTTTTTATGTACTGCTATACCGCATTGTGGGGTACAGAAAAAAGACCGTACGTGAAAACATTCGTATGACTATGCCAGAGCTGTCTGATGAGGAAGTGAAAAAGGTTGAAAAAGAATCGTTTAGACATTTATGCGACATCTTCTTAGAGATGATCAAACCACTTACTGTATCTGAAAAAGAACTGGCAAAACGCTATAAATTTACCAATGTAGAAGCAATTCACGAAGTAGAAAAACAAGGAAAAAGTGTTATGTTATTTTGTGCACATTACGCCAATTGGGAATGGATGATTATCTTAGACAGATTCGTTGCATACAAAGGATATGCTGTCTATAAAAAAATCAATAATCCGCATTTTGACAATCTAATTAAGCGTATTCGCGCTCGTTTTGGAACAACATTAGTTGAAATGAAAGAGACAATTCGCCTTATCCGTCAAAATGAAGTAAACAAAAAACACGGTATATACGCTTTTATCAGTGACCAATCGCCTATGGTGAGTCAGGCTAACTACTGGCAAGAGTTTATGGGCATTGAAGTTCCTGTGTTTACAGGTGGGGAAGCCTTGTGCAAAAAGTTTGATATGGTGCCGATGTACTTAAAAGTAGAATACATCAAACGAGGGCATTACCAAGCTACCTTTGTTCCCCTAAGTGCTGAAGGTGAAAATGTAAAAGAGATACCAAATTACGAATTGTCTAACCGATTCTTACAAGAGGTTGAAAAGTCGATTAGAGAAGCTCCGTCCTACTATTTCTGGACACATAAACGTTGGAAACACAGAGGAAAGAAACCTAAAAATATCAAGTAGTTATAAAGTGTAGTATTAGTTCGAAAGATTTATCTTATTTTCGATTTAATATTACACTTTTTAATTTATAAGTATATGCCTTTTATTCAAAAGACAATCAAGTTTACTGCCTTCGCTGTGGCTACCCTTGTGGGTATCCTACTACTATATATGCTATTAGCCAGGGTGTTATCAAGTATAACAGTCAATAAAACCCCCGTTGATACAACTGATATCACTATCTATTTATCAACTAATGGTATGCACACTGATTTTGTGCTTCCTATTCAATCTGAGTTCATCGACTGGAGTAAGGAGATTGAGTTTTCAGCAACTAAAGGGCAAGCTACCAACTATAATTACGTGGCGATTGGTTGGGGAGATAAAGGGTTCTTTTTAGATGTAGAAGATTGGTCAAGCGTAAAGCCAGGTATTGCATTGAATGCTGCATTTGGATTGGGTTCTACAGCTATGCACACCACTTTTTTGAGAAATGCCATTGAAGATGATGAATTTAAAAAAGTACTTATTTCTAAAGAACAATATCAAAAGCTTATCGCCTATATCCAACAATCGTTTAAGAGAAACGAGCAAGGAGAGATTATACAAATCGTGACAGATAAAGTGTACGGACAAAACGATGCCTTTTACGTAGCCAACGGAAGTTATAGCTTTGTTTACACTTGTAATTCGTGGGCTAATGAAGGATTGAAAAAAGCGGGGATGAAAGCCTGTTTATGGACTCCCTTTCAAGAAGGTATCTTTAGGAAGTATTGACAAAAACAGAAGTTAAACCACTAAAACGACCTCTTAATCCCTAATAATAAGTTAATTATCGCTTTTTAATTCGCATTTTATGGTTTTCCGTAACGAATAACAAACATAACAATCTACCTTTGGCACTTGGTATGAAAGAAAATTGTTTGTTATTTTCATTTTGAATCAACTATTACAAATATTACTTACAAAAAAAGGGAACAATTACTTGTTCCCTTTTATATTTTAAAAAAGTGTGCTGTAATTAAATACCAGCAATAACTTTTAATTCTTCAATCATACGAATAGCTAAGCTATCAGCGTCTGCTTGTGTTCCTGCTTCTGTATAAATACGGATAATAGGCTCAGTATTTGATTTTCTCAAATGTACCCAAGAAGTTGGGAAGTCAATCTTAACTCCGTCAATTGTAGATACGTCTTGGTCACTGTAGTTCTCAGCGATTTGCTCTAAAATCATATCAACATTTAACTTAGGAGTAAGTTCAATCTTGTTTTTACTCATATAATACTGAGGGTAAGACGCTCTTAATTCAGCCACAGTCATATCTAAATTAGATAAATGTGTTAAGAATAAAGCAACTCCTACAATAGAATCACGACCGTAGTGAATCTCTGGATAGATGATACCACCATTACCTTCACCACCAATGATAGCGTTAGTCGCTTTCATCAACTCAACAACGTTTACTTCTCCAACTGCAGATGCGTTGTACTCTCCGTTGTGTTTATTTGTAATATCGCGCAATGCACGAGAAGATGATAAGTTAGACACTGTATTACCTGGTGTTTTACTTAATACGTAATCAGCCACAGCAACTAAAGTGTACTCCTCACCAAACATTTCTCCGTCGTTAGAAATGAAAGCAAGTCTATCCACATCCGGGTCAACAACAACACCGAAGTCTGCTTTTTCTTTCTTCACTAACTCACAGATATCTTGTAAGTGTTCTTTTAATGGTTCTGGATTGTGAGGGAAGTGTCCGTTTGGCTCACAGTATAATTCCACTACTTCAACTCCTAAACGTCTTAATAACGCAGGAATAATGATTCCTCCTGACGAGTTTACAGCATCAACAACCACTTTAAACTTACGTGCTTTGATTGCCTCAACGTCAACTAATTTTAAGTTAAGTACCTCTTCTATATGTAAGTCCATATAGTTGTCTTTGTACTCTATTTTTCCTAAATTATCAACTTCTGCAAAGTCAAAAGCTTCTTTTTCTGCTAACTCTAAAATAGTTTGTCCTTCAGCTCCGCTTAAGAATTCCCCTTTTGCATTTAACAACTTCAACGCATTCCATTGTTTTGGATTGTGAGACGCCGTTAAAATAATACCACCATCAGCTTTCTCCATTGGTACAGCTACTTCAACAGTAGGTGTTGTAGATAGACCTAAGTCAATCACGTGAATACCTAAACCTACAAGCGTATTGACAACTAAATTATGAATCATTGGCCCTGAAATACGCGCATCTCTACCGATTACAACCTTAAGTTCTTCCTTGTTTGATGAGTTCTTTAAAAAAGTACCATAAGCAGATGCAAACTTAACAGCATCAATAGGAGTTAAGTTATCCCCTACTTTTCCACCAATAGTCCCTCGTATTCCTGAGATAGATTTAATCAATGTCATAACTAAAATTTTATTATACTCGCAAAGATAGATAATATTGTTTCGCATTATAAGTTATAAATGGTAAAATGCCGTATTTTTATAGGCAAATTGTAATTATGAATTTCTTAGCACACATTTATCTATCGGGAGAAGACGAGTTTTTAAAAATTGGAAACTTTGTTGCAGATAGTGTGCGTGGTAAGAATTATTTGGATTACCCTACTCGCATTCAACAGGGAATTATACTGCATCGAGAAATAGACACCTATACAGATGCACATCCTATTTGGCGAGCGAGTAAAAAACTATTAGTTCCGCGATATAACCATTACGCCGCTGTTATTGTAGATATGTATTACGACCATTTTTTAGCTAAAAACTGGCACCTATTCTCTGCAATACCACTGCCTGAATATGCTGCTACTTTTTACAAGTCGCTACAAGACAACTTTGAGGTGCTTCCTGAGCGAGTACAGAAGTTTTTACATATTATGGTAGATGAAAATTGGTTGGTAAAATACAGTAGTATCGAAGGATTAAAATACATATTAACGCAAATGGATCGACGAACAAAAAACGTTTCTAAGATGCAGTTTGCAACAGAAGAATTGCTATTACATTACACTATATTAGAAGAACACTTTTTGTCATTTATGACAGCCTTACAAGAGCATTTAGTATCGTTTGAAAAAACAGATCGCTTTTTATTGAAATAGATCAGCAAACACTGCTTTTTTTATAAAAGTTATTTCAATTTGTACTTTACAAAAGTTGTCTTTTACACTATTTTTGCACTATGAAAATTATTAATCTACCAAAAATAAAGTATTACGCTAACCAAGTTTTTAAATATTCAGAGGGAATATTATTCTTCCTAAAGTCTATCTTAAACAACAGGCAATTTTTATACCTTTCCTGTGTGTTAGTAGGAGCATCTTCAGCAATTGCGGTTATTATACTTAAGTATTTTGCCCACTCTGTTTTTCGCTTCGCTTCTTATATTGATAGTTTATCTCACCTACCGTACACCAACAGTATCTTGCCTATCATCGGTATCTTGCTAACGGTTTTTATCGTCAATAAATTCTTGAATGGTTCGATTGAAAAAGGGACTTATCAGATTATGATTGCGGTAGCTAAGAAGTCGGGAATTATGCCCCGCAAACAAATGTACTCACAGATTATTACCAGTTCACTTACCGTTGGTATGGGAGGTTCACTGGGATTGGAGTCGCCTATTGCGATTACTGGTGCGGCATTTGGTTCTAATTATGCTCAAAACTACAAGCTAAATTATAAAGATAGAATACTCTTATTAGGGTGTGGGGTTGCCGCAGGGGTTTCTGCTGCCTTCAATGCACCTATTGCTGGGGTATTGTTTGCTATTGAAATCATCTTGGTAGATATTTCTGTTTCGGCTTTTATTCCAATTATGATTTCAGCTGCAACGGGTACGATTGTTTCTAACCTAATCATTAAAGAAGACATCTTATTATCGTTTAAACACCAATTGATGTTTGACACTGGTAATACGGCGTACTATGTGTTGTTGGGAATCTTATCTGGTCTTTTTTGTGTGTATCACGCGAGAATGTTTAGAAAAACAGAACACTTCATTTCAAGTTTTGCTGGTAGTATATACAAGAAAGCACTTTTAGGAGCCTCGCTTTTAGCTGTTTTAATCTTCTTATTCCCTACGCTATTTGGAGAGGGATATGAGAGCATTAAAATCTTGACAAGTGAGTCGCCTCAAGATATATTAAACAATACATTGTTAGCTAAATTCTCATCTAACCAATGGGTATTGGTACTTTTTGTATTAGGAGCAGCTTTAGTGAAAACCTTTGCCGCTGGTTTAACAATGGGTAGTGGTGGTAATGGAGGTAACTTTGCTCCTTCTCTATTTGTAGGGTCTTACTTAGGGTTCGCTTTGTCTAAGATGTTACAAATCGTAGGACTGAAAGAAATACCAGTGCAAAACTTTACCGTAGTAGGTATGGCGGGAGTTATTAGTGGACTATTCCACGCTCCGTTAACAGGTATTTTCTTAATTGCTGAAATTACGGGAGGGTACGGATTAATGGTTCCCCTATTAATCGTATCGTCAATAAGCTTTGCTATTTCTAAGCAAATGGAGAAATACTCAATGGATATTAAGTCGATTGCTAATTCTGGAATGGTGTTTACATCAGACAAGGATTCGAATATCTTATCTACTATTGTGGCGCAAGATTACATTAAAAAAGAGATAAAAACGATTACATTAAACAATACCACAGCTGATGTGGTTAACTTGTTTTCAAATACGGATCAAACATTTATTCCGGTATTAGATGATGACGAAAAAATACTGGGAATTATCAATTTAAACCACGTTAGAGGAATTATATTTAGCAACTTCCACACGAAGTTTACTCCGTTAAAAGATTTGATTGAAAGCCCGATTACAGTGTCTTATAACGATTCAACTAAAATTATAATGCAAATATTTGAAACTAATAACCTTGATTTTGTATTAGTTCAATACCATAAGAAGTATGTTGGGTATATTATTAAGTCTGACTTATTGGAGGCTTATCGTAAAAATCTAAAGTCATTACTGATTGATTAAAATAAAAAAGGCTCCTAAATAGGAGCCTTTTTTTAATGTAAATTATGTCTTTTTTAGTTTCTTACTTAATGAAATAGAACAACAAAACAACAAAACCAATCCCTTATAAGTAGCCAGCTCAAAAGAAATTAAAATAAAAAATCTATTTCAGAAAACAAATAACATAATTGTGTTGAACTACTTTGCCTTCGTAATTCTTGTACAAATATAGGCCTTTAAACTACCTATAAAATATACAACAGTTCCTTTTAACATAATGTATCCTTTTTAGATACTGAGGTATGTGCCTCCTTTTTTTCTTAAAACCTTCCAAAAAAACTATATCTCAAGCAATTATTTGTTAAATATAGAACAACCTTTCACTTACAATTATTACTTTTACAGAAGCAGTCTCTAAAAAATGCGCTCATTCAAGCTTACTGATTTTAAAACTAAGCGTTATGATTTTTACAACTTGTAATTGCAATCCTAATACTATCAACTAAATAGCCTTATTGTTTATTTTTATGGATAACAGTATTACTTTCTCTTTCAGCTTTTTGTAAATATTTTTTAAAGAATAGCTATATGATAATAAAAACAACAAAAGTAAATGCACAATAAATTCGTTAAAGAGTTACTGAAACAAAATGAAAGCTCTCAGTCTTTTTTAGACAAACGTAGAATTGAAAAATATACAGATATTCTATTTCACTTCCTTTTTCAATTGGAAGACAAGAAATATTTATCTGAAGAAGCTTTAAATATTAGGTTGTCAACTTTAAAGATTGAACTTATCTCTATTCTTTTTAACATCAACAACGATGTTGAGAAGTCAGAGAGAATTGCTGATGACTTCTTTGAAGCATTGCCAGAAATATTCTTTACTTTACAGTCTGACGCTAAGGCTATTTTGGAAAATGACCCTGCTGCTACTTGTTTGCAAGAGGTTTATATTGCTTATCCTGGCTTCTATGCAATTGCTATTTATAGATTTGCAAACCAGCTTCAGAAGCAAAAAGTGA
The DNA here is from genome assembly GCF_038039755.1 of Myroides sp. C1519. NCBI lineage: Bacteria > Pseudomonadati > Bacteroidota > Flavobacteriia > Flavobacteriales > Flavobacteriaceae > Myroides > Myroides sp. C1519. The sequence goes on along the minus strand of NZ_JBBPHM010000011.1, from coordinate 54,189 downwards.
AATTACTTCCACGTATTTGGACAGAGCACGCGCATAGTAAAACAGGAATTGATATTCACCCTGCTGCTACGATTGGTGCAAGCTTCTGTATTGACCACGGAACAGGTATTGTAATTGGTGAAACTTGTGTGATTGGTACTAACGTAAAAATCTACCAAGGTGTTACTTTAGGTGCTATTTCTGTGTCAAAAGACAAAGCAAATACAAGAAGACATCCTCATTTAGAGGATAATGTTATTATCTACTCTGGAGCTACAATTCTTGGAGGAGATACTGTAATCGGACACGACACCGTAATTGGTGGTAATGTTTGGTTGACAAAAAGTGTAAAACCACATTCAGTTATATATAGTAAGAGTAAAAGTTACTCTAAAGATCAAGATTACCCCGAACCAATCAACTTTGTAATATAACTATTAATTAAATTAATGAAAAAATGAAAGTAAACAATGTATTAGAAGCTATTGGGAACACGCCTCACATCAAAATTAATAAGCTATTCCCTAAAGACATTAATGTTTGGATTAAATTAGAAAAACAGAATCCTGGAGGAAGCTTAAAAGATCGTATTGCATTAGCTATGATTGAAGATGCTGAAGCAAAAGGAATTATCAATAAAGATACAGTTATTATTGAACCTACTTCTGGTAATACAGGTGTTGGTCTTGCTATGGTTTGTGCGGTTAAAGGATACAAATTAATCTTGGTTATGCCAGAGTCAATGAGTATTGAACGTAGAAAGCTAATGGCTGCTTATGGAGCTAAGTTTGTTCTTACACCTAAAGAATTAGGAACAGCTGGTGCTGTATCTAAAGCTACTGAAATGGCTGAGGAGATGGACAACGCTTGGGTACCTCAACAGTTTAATAATATGTCTAACCCTGAAGTTCACAAAAGAACTACGGCACAAGAAATTATCAACGACTTCCCAGAAGGACTTGACTATTTAATCACTGGTGTAGGTACAGGTGGACATATTACAGGGGTTGCTGAAGTGTTAAAAGAGAAATTCCCTAACTTAAAGGTATTTGCAGTAGAACCTCTAAACTCTCCTGTTTTAAGTGGTGGTAAACCTGGTCCTCACCCGTTACAAGGTATTGGTGCTGGTTTTATTCCGAAAGTGGTAAACACTGCTCTTTTTGACGGAATCATCACAATAGAGAAAAATGAAGCTTACCAATACACAAACAGAATTGCAAGTGAAGAGGGAATCTTAGCGGGTATTTCTACAGGGACTTCATTAGCGGCTATTGCTAAGGAATTACCGAATATGAAACCGGGAGCTACGGTTCTAACGTTTAACTATGACACGGGTGAAAGATACTGGTCAGTTAGCGACTTGTTTGACGAAAAAGCTGCTGAAATAAAATAATATAGATAAAGCTACCTAAGTGATTAGGTAGCTTTTTTGTTTTTACAAATATGTATGCTTCACTCATTACTATCCCCCTCTTCAATTCATCACATTTTACTCATAAAAATTCGCTCATACCCCTTCACTAAAGGCTTAACGCTTTATTTGCATTTACAAATTGAACTATTATCAATTTAAATCGTACTTTTGCTTTTCATAACAGAAAATTTTATAAAGACATGCTTAGAAGATCTTTTCTTATTGCAGGACTTGCTTTTACAGCTTTAACTGCTTGTAAATCGGTACCACAAGGTACAGTTTCTACATCAGCAAACGCATTAAACAATATTGAAGTAAACGGAAAACTTTATTCTGCTGTTTTTCAACAAAATGCAGCTGAATACCAAGCTTTATGCGCACAAGCTTTCAATATCGCTACTTTACAGTTAGACCGTATTTTAGAAGAAAAACACAGCAAACCAATTGCAATTGTAACTGATATCGACGAAACTTTCTTAGATAACTCTCCTTATGCTGTACAAATGGCAAGAGAAGGTAAATCTTATGACCAAGCTTCTTGGACTGAGTGGACTAAAAAAGGAGATGCTATTCCATTGTTAGGTAGCCAAGAGTTCTTTAACTATGCTGCTTCTAAAGGTGTTGAAGTTTTCTACATCACAAACAGAAACCAAAATGACAAACCAGGTACTATGAAAAACTTGGTTAAATATAACTACCCTTATGCTGATGATGCTCACGTAATTGTGAGAACTGCTGAGTCAAGCAAAGAAACAAGACGTCAAAAATTAAGCGAAACTCACGAAATCGTAATGCTTTTAGGAGATAACCTTTCTGATTTCTCAACTGCTTTTGACAAAAAAACACAAGAAGAACGCTCTCAAAACGTAAAGTCTAACCAAGAGTTATTTGGTAAAAAGTTCATCGTTCTTCCAAACACTGGTTATGGTGATTGGGAAGCTGCTTTATTCCAATACCGCAAAGATTTGACTAAAGAGCAAAAAGACGAAATCTATAACAATAGCGTAAAAGGATTTTAATAAAACACAATTATAACTAATAAACACTTTTTAAACATGAAAAAATTAGTAGCTATTTGCTCTATCTTCGCTTTAGTAATCGGAACTGCTTCTTGTAATAGTGATGATAATAATAAAATTAGACCTGAAGGAAATATGGAAGGAACTTGGTATGCTGATCAAGTTATTTACAGTTTCAATGGTGATAATTTTAGTAGAAGTTTTATGGAATTAAGAGGAACTGATGCTGTTTCTGAAACTGATAAAATTGTTATTAAAGAAAACAAAGTTACTCTTTTTGAACATAAAATTATAGAGGGTAAAGAAACTCAAACAACTGGTACTATTGATGGAAAATTAATGACTTTTGAAAAGTATAAAGATAACCCTCGTACAATAATTACAGGTAATGACAAGGAGTTAAAATTACAATATAACTTTACTGCAAAAGAAGGAAAAGCTCCAATGATTGTTTCATATTCAAGAGTTAAACCTGTTTTTGTTCCTGAAAATAAATAGTAATTAATAATATTACTATAAATACATATAAGCCCTATAATCTAATTATAGGGCTTTTTTTATGCTTCACTCTGCCATTTACAATTGACAGGCAAACCATTTCCACTAACTGATAAATAAAACCAATCAGTTGCTCTAAATACACAAATAAGCCAACTTCTCTTCTTCAATTGTTACTCTTTTTCTATTTACCCCCTAAAAAATGAGTAACCTACATTTTAAAAAAGAACAAAAAGATGAAGTAACCCCACTTTTTTATAAAAATGATTCAACTTTTTTCTTATCTCAGAAACTTGTGAAACACGCAAAAAAGCTCTACTTCAAAACAATTTATTCAGTTCACTTTTCATTATTAGTAAAAAAGGAAAACTAAGATAATGTGATAGTTATGTAGAAAGACACTAAATAAGACACTTTACAACTACTCACTAAAACACCGACTACAAACTCCTTTTACCCCTACTTTGTCCTACAAACATTAAGCTACTGCTTATTATCAATAATGTAAAATTTATCATTTTATTAAGGTTTGTAATTTCATTTTATTCAAAAATATGTATATTGAAACCCGTTAATCAGCAAAAAAACATAATGAAACCAATTAAAAAAATTAAGCCAAAACCAATTACTTTATTCCAATCGCTAATACCAATGGTATTGTTGATGATCCTACTTGCTATCAACGTTTTTGTATTTGAAGACGAAGCTTTAGCGGGAACCAATCAGTTCGTACTACTTATTGGGGGACTTATTGCTATTGGTGTTGGACTATACAATAAAGTTGACTACGAAGACATCATCAAAAAGATTACTAAAAACGTACGTGAAACTACACGTGCTATCTATATCCTACTTTTAGTAGGTGCTTTATCTGGAACGTGGTTGCTAAGTGGGGTTATCCCAACAATGATTTACTACGGTCTACAAATATTAGAACCTCAAATCTTCTTACCTGCTTGTGTTATTATCTGTTCAATTATTTCATTGGCTACTGGTAGTTCGTGGACTACTTCTGCTACGGTGGGTATTGCCTTAGTGGGTATCGGAAATACAATGGGGATTCCGGTGGGAATGATTGGTGGAGCTGTATTGTCTGGAGCTTATTTCGGAGATAAACTATCACCTTTATCTGATACTACAAACTTAGCGTCTGCTATGGCTGGAACTGATTTGTTTACTCACATCAAGTATATGTTATACACTACGTTGCCAACGTATATCTTAACCTTGATCATTTTTATTATTATTAGTTTCAATATCGACATTGCAGATAATATTGATATTACATCTACTTTGAGTGCTATTGACTCTACTTTTAATATCTCTCCTTGGTTGTTTGCTGTGCCTATTATCGTAATCGGTGCCATCTTAAAAAAGATCAAACCTATCTTAGCTTTGTTGTTAGGAACACTTTTAGGAGCTGTATTTGCTTTGTTCTTCCAACCAGAAATTGTAGCTGTAGTGGGACAAGGGCAACAATTAAACGCTTACACTGCTTATAGAGGGATTATGAATGCCATTACAACAGACATCGCAATTCTTTCACCTATGGAGAGCTTAAACAGTCTTTTTGAAGCAGGGGGAATGAAAAGTATGTTAAACACAGTGTGGTTAATCATCTGTGCTATGTTCTTTGGTGGAGCTATGGAAGCAATTGGTGCTTTAAAGAAAATCACTTTAAGTTTATTGAGCATTGCTAAGTCGATGTTTGGACTATTTGCAAGTACAATGGCGAGCTGTGTGATTGTAAACTTAACTGCTTCTGAGCAATACTTATCTATTGTAGTTCCTGGTAAAATGTTTACAAAAGCCTACAAAGAAAGAGGCTTAGCACCAGAAAACTTGAGTAGAGCATTAGAAGATTCGGGAACAGTAACTTCTGTTTTAATTCCTTGGAACACTTGTGGGGCTTACCACTCAGGGGTATTGGGAATTGATACTTTTGCGTATGCGCCTTATGCTTTCTTCAACATTATTACGCCTTTTGTATCTTTAGCTTACGTAGCGTTGGATATCAAAATACGTCGTTTATTTACTCCTAAAGCAGCTTAATTAGCTACTTATAACATAACGAAAACTCCTAAGGTTGCCCTGATAAAACGGCACTTTAGGAGTTTTTTTATGTCCTCATATCAAACACAATGCTCTTATTAATAGCTGTTATACACTCTTAAAAGCTACAACAACACCCCCTTAGTAGTCTTACAAATCACTATAACACGAGTTTGACCACGCTATAAATGTGAGTTTAATCAATGTAAACAATCTGCTATACCTCTTAGAAATAAGCATAAAAAAAGACCGTTTGCATATACAAACGGTCTTTTTATGGTTTACATCAACCCTTAGACTATCTTGAGTAGTTAGGTGCTGATTTCGTAATTGTAATATTGTGAGGGTGACTTTCTCCAATTCCCGAAGCTGTTAATTGAACAAAACGAGCTACCTCTTGTAAAGTAGGAATATCCTTAGCACCACAGTATCCCATTCCGGCTCTTAAACCTCCGATAAACTGTAACATACTTTCGTTTAATTCCCCTTTGTAAGGTACACGCCCTTCAATTCCTTCTGGAACTAATTTCTTAACGTCATCTTCTACATCTTGGAAATAACGGTCTTTAGATCCTTGTTTCATTGCTGCAACTGATCCCATACCTCTATAAGCTTTGAACTTTCTTCCTTCAAAGATGATAGTTTCACCTGGAGATTCTTTCGTACCTGCCAACATTGAACCTAACATAACACAGTCTGCCCCAGCTCCAATAGCTTTAGGAATATCTCCTGTGTAACGTAGTCCACCATCACCAATAACAGGAATACCTGTTCCTTTTAATGCAGCTGCCACTTCCATAATTGCTGAGAATTGTGGGAATCCTACACCTGCTACTACACGTGTAGTACAGATAGATCCAGGTCCAATACCTACTTTCACAGCATCTGCTCCGTTCTCTACTAAGAATAAAGCTGCTTCTGGAGTAGCAATGTTACCTACAACCACGTCAATTTCTGGGAATGCGTTTTTAACTGCTTTTAATACACCAACAACACCTTGTGAGTGTCCGTGTGCTGTATCGATAATTAATGCGTCAACACCTGCCTTAACAAGTAATGAAGCTCTATCTACTGCGTCTGCTGTAACTCCTAAAGCGGCAGCAACACGTAAACGACCAAATTTATCTTTATTTGCGTTTGGTTTTAATGTAAGTTTAGTGATATCACGGAAAGTGATAAGACCAACTAATTTGTAATCAGCATTGACTACTGGAAGTTTTTCAATCTTAGCTTCTTGAAGAATTTCTTCTGCTTGTTGTAATGTAGTACCTTCAGCAGCAGTTACTAAATTCTCTGTTGTCATAACCTCTGTAATAGGACGGCTGTTTACTTTTTCAAAACGCATGTCTCTATTTGTGATGATACCTTTTAAAATACCTTTATCATCAACAATTGGAATACCTCCGATGCTGTATTCAGCCATCGCTTTTTTAGCATCCCCTACAGTTGCTTCTAACGAAAGAGTAACAGGATCTATAATCATTCCTGATTCTGCTCTTTTTACTTTGCGAACTTCTTTTGCTTGCTCCTCAGCTGTCATGTTTTTGTGGATTACACCAATCCCTCCTTCACGAGCCATAGCAATAGCCATATCGCTTTCCGTTACTGTATCCATCGCTGCAGATACAATTGGAACATTTAAAGTAATGTTTTTAGAAAATTTAGTTTTTAAGCTTACTTCCCTTGGTAAGATTTCCGAATAGTTAGGAACTAATAAGACGTCATCGTAAGTTAATCCTTGACCGATGATTTTAGCTGTGTGTGCTTTCATGTGCAATTGTAGTTGAATTGCACGCAAATTTAGCTTTTTTCTACAAACTAAAAAAATCTAATGATAAAAATTAAATATTTTTAACGCTTCATTATAAGAACTCTCAAATGACATCGCACTTAAATTAGTGTCAACCTTGTTTGCTGTGAAGTAACTTAGCATCTTCTCAGTAGGCATATTCCCTGTTAAATCATCTTTTGCCATCGGACATCCTCCATACCCTTTTATAGCGCCATCAAAGCGAATACAACCTGCTTTATAGGCTGCATCTACTTTTTCAAACCAACTATCTGCTGTGGTATGTAAGTGTGCTCCAAACTCAATATCTGGGTATGCTTTAATTAAATTGCTATATAAATAGTCGATTACCTCTGGTGTAGAACTACCCACAGTATCTGAAAGCGAAAGAATCTTCACTCCCATTTTTGCCAACTTCTCTGTCCAATTACCCACAATATCAACATCCCAAGGGTCTCCATACGGATTACCAAAGCCCATTGATAAATAAGCTACTACCTCTTTGTTTGACTTTGTTGCTATATTTAATATCTCATCTAAAGTAACAATTGACTCGGCAATAGTTTTATGTGTGTTACGCATCTGAAAGTTCTCCGAAATAGAGAAAGGAAAACCTAAGTATTGTATTTCCTTGTGTTCTGCTGCTTGCTCTGCTCCTCTTGTGTTGGCAATAATAGCCAATAACTTACTCTCCGTTTTAGACAAATCTAATTGACTTAAAACCTCAACAGTATCTTGCATTTGAGGAATTGCCTTAGGCGATACAAAACTTCCAAAGTCAATCGTATCAAATCCCACGCGAAGTAAGGATTGGATATACTGAACTTTTTTCTCAGTCGGAATAAACATTTTAATGCCTTGCATAGCATCGCGAGGACATTCTATTATTTTTACGGTTGGCTTCATAGTGTTTCAAATATATAAGAAAAGCATTGAATTCACAAAATGAAATATTTGAATTTTACAGCCTAATGAATAACGACTTATTTCATTGATACAATGCATTATAACCCCAAAAAAAGCTCCTTACTCATCAAGTAAGAAGCTTTTCTATCTATTTTTATTTTTAGCTCAACAGTAAAAAAATACCTAAACCGCTAAAAACCACTATCTGTAACCATTTCAAAAACAGATTAACCATTTTGTTATCCCTCATATAATCTGTTAGCTGTGCGGCTATACTGCAAATTATGAAGAAAATCACAAGGGCCTCCGTAATAAACACACCTCCTAAAACTAATACTTGGTGTTTTACACTTCCTGCTGCTTCTGATATAAACCCTGGAAATAATGCTAAAAAGAACATCATTACCTTCGGATTTAGGATATTCATCAATAATCCCTTTTTCATAAAACCGACTACGGTCTTATCGTTCTTTCCTGTTTGATTTTCCTCAATAACGATGGCGTTCTCTTCTTGAAAAACCTTATAAGACAACCAAAATAAGTACAACGCTCCAAATAACTTAACTCCCTTAAAGATGAGTTCAGATTGAATGATCAAAGCGGAGATACCAAAAGCAAACAATGACAAGTGAAACATTAATCCGCCCATTTGTCCAATTACCACGGCATATCCGTACTTTTTCCCTCTCGTTATACTTTGTGACACTACGTATAGTAAGTCAGGTCCTGGTGTAATAATTAATAAAAAACAAGTAATAAAAAAAGTATAAAGTACTTCAGTTGACATAGTTTTAATTAATATTTAGAAAGAATCTCTTCGTTTATTTTTTTGATTAATCCTGGTCCTTCATAAATAAATCCAGAATATAATTGAATCAAGCTCGCACCTGCTTCTAATTTTTCGATTGCATCCTCTGGCGAGTGAATACCTCCTACTCCAATAATAGGGAATGCTTTATTACTTTTTTCAGATAAGAAACGAATAACCTCTGTACTGCGTTTAGTCAATGGTTTTCCACTTAATCCTCCTGTTTCTTCTTTGTATGGCGAAACCAACCCTTTTCTCTCAATTGTAGTATTTGTTGCAATTACTCCCGCAATCTTCGTTTCTGCTATAATATCAATGATATCTAACAACTGCTCATCTGTCAAATCTGGAGCAATCTTTAATAGAATAGGCTTTGGTTTGTCTTTTTGTGCATTCTTTGTTTGCAACGCATTCAACAATGCCGTAAGTGGCTCTTTATCTTGCAACGCACGTAAATTAGGTGTATTTGGCGAACTCACATTCACTACAAAATAATCTACATACGGAAACAACGCGTCATAACAAATGTTGTAATCGTCAATTGCATTCTCATTAGGTGTTACCTTATTCTTACCGATATTACCTCCAATAAGAGTGCCCTTGTTCTTTTTCAAACGTTGAACTGCTTCTTCAACACCTCCGTTATTAAATCCCATTCTGTTAATTAATCCGTGGTCTTCTTTCAAGCGAAACAAGCGTTTTTTAGGATTACCAGGTTGTGCTTTGGGAGTTAATGTACCAATCTCAATAAATCCGAATCCGAAATTCTCCAATTCACTGTATAATTTCGCATCTTTGTCTAATCCAGCTGCTAACCCTACTGGGTTTTTAAACTTTAATCCAAAAACTTCTCTTTCAAGACGGGGATCATTAATTTGACAATTAGCTCGAATTAGAGCAGAAACTCCAGGAATCTTATTGACTAATTTTAAAGTACTAAAGGTAAAATGGTGTACTTTTTCCGGGTCAAACCTAAAAAAGATAGGCTTTATAAAGCTTTTATACATAGCCGATTACTTGTGTAGTTGTGTGTTTAAATTTTTGCAAAGGTATGCTTTTTACTCCTTATTTCATACCTCCATTTCACTACATTTTGAACCAATTTATCAAACGGTTAATTTGATGAGATTTTTATATTTAAATCCAATATAAATAAGACAGATTCTCAGCAATCTCACACTTTGTTTCGTAAATTGTGGGGAAATAAAAAAGAACATATCTTATGTTACCACTGCAATATCAACAATTCAATGATGAATTAGCGAAACAAATTGACTCTAATCGAATTATTACCAACCCTATACAACTTTTAGCGTATGGTACGGATGCGAGTTTTTATCGCTTAATTCCTAAAGTCGTAGTTCAAATTCACAATGAGAAGGAAGCAATTGCAACACTACAAACGGCTGCTAAATATCAATTACCTGTAACTTATCGCGCTGCTGGAACGAGTTTATCTGGTCAGGCAATTAGCGACTCTATTTTAATGGTGGCTACGCATAAATGGAAAGGCTACGAAATATTTGACCAAGGACTAAAAGCAAAGTTCCAACCGGGAATTATCGGTGGACGTGCAAATATCATCTTAGCGCCGTATGGCCGTAAGATTGGTCCGGACCCTGGTTCTATCAACGCAGCTATGATTGGGGGAATTGCTGCTAATAATGCCAGTGGTATGTGCTGTGGTACATCGCAAAACTCATACAACACCATTGCTGATATCCGCATTGTGTTTTATGACGGAACTGTTTTGGATACTGCGGATGAGGATAGTAAACGTGCTTTTCAAGCGAAACACCCTGAGATATTAAGAGAAATTGGTTTCCTTAGAGACAACATCAAAAATGACGATGTACTTTATGACCGTATCAAACGCAAGTTTAAAATAAAGAATACAACTGGATATAGCATCAACTCTTTCATTGATTATGAAGACCCTTTTGACATCATCAAACACTTGATGATTGGTTCGGAAGGTACGTTGGCGTTTATTTCTGATATTACTTATAATACCGTAATCAACTACAAGCACAAAGCGTGTACGTTGATGATTTTTGAAACTATCGAAAAAGCGTGTCAAGCTGTGCCTTTCTTAAAGAAAAGTCCGGTTGCTGCTGTTGAATTATTAGACAGAAATAGTATTCGTTCTATTGAAGACGAGCCAGAAGCTCCTGACTATTTCAAAACACTTCCAGAGTCGGTTTGTATCCTTCTTGTTGAGGCACAAGCAGAAAACGATGAGGAAATGCAGTCAAAACAAGCACAAATTAGAGAGGCTATCGCCACTACTCCTACTTATAAACCATTCGAATTTACGTCTGAACCTAAGCAATATGCCTTCAATTGGAAAGCCAGAAACGGACTACTTCCTACAACTGGTGCATTGCGTAAAACAGGGACAACGTGTATTATTGAAGACGTTGCTTTCCCAGTTGAGAAACTGGCTGATGCTTGTATCGCTATGAAAGCCTTGTTTGCCAAACTGAACTACCACGATGCTGTGCTTTTCGGACACGCCTTAGAGGGTAACTTACACTTAGTATTCTCTCAGGATTTCTCTACAACAGAGGAAGTGAGTCGCTATGCACAATTGATGGATGAATTGGTTGAAATTGTGGTTGACCAGTTTGATGGTTCTCTAAAAGCAGAACACGGAACGGGTAGAAATATGGCGCCTTTTGTGGAAAAAGAATGGGGGGAACAAGCGTATAAAGTGATGTTGAAAGTGAAAAACATCTTTGACCCGCATAACTTGGTTAACCCAGGGGTGATTATCAACACAAATCCTCATATTCACTTGGAGAACTTTAAACCGTCTCCTGCTACAAACGAAATTGTAGATAAGTGTATCGAGTGTGGATTCTGTGAGTCGCACTGTGTGTCTGAGGGATTAACGCTTTCGCCAAGACAGCGTATTGTAATTGGTAGAGAAATTGCTCGTCTTAAAAACACGGGGGAAGATGCTACGATGTTAGAAAGTTTAGTTAGCAATGCACAGTACTATTCAGACGAAACTTGTGCTACTGACGGTTTATGTGCTTTAGCGTGTCCGGTTAAAATCGACACAGGTAAGTACATCAAAGATGTTCGTAAAGCATCGTTAACGCCTAAAAACAGAAAAGACGCAGAGTATTACGTTGATAATATGGACCGCTTTACGGCTTTAGGGCGTACGGGATTAAAAACAGTGCGTTTCTTCCAAAACGTATTGGGTAATAAAAATATGTACAATATATCTGCTGGAATCAGAAAGATATCTAATAATAAAGTACCACAGTGGAACGTGGCAATGCCAACGGGTACAAAGAAAACAATTAAGGAAACGGTGGTTAATCCTAACCAAGACCTAAAAGTTGTGTACTTCCCTTCTTGTATTAACAGAACAATGGGTAAATCAAAAGACTATCCTAAAGACGATGTGGACTTGACAGAGAAAACAATCCAACTTTTAGAAAGAGCAGGATACACAATCATCTATCCAGAGAATTTAAACAACCAATGTTGTGGAATGCCATTCAGCAGTAAAGGGTTTAAAGAAGAAGGATACAAGAAGTCGAGCGACTTAGAACAGGCGTTGTTGAAAGCATCTGAAAACGGAAAATACCCTGTGTTATTTGATATGAGTCCTTGTTTCTATACTTTCTACGAATCTCATAAAGGGGGCCAACTAAAAATGTATGACCCTATTGAGTTTATGTTAGACTTCATTATGCCAATCTTACCAGTGAAGAACCCAAGAAAGGAAATATCAGTATTCCCAGTGTGTTCTGTAAAGAAAGTAGGCTTAGAAGGCAAGTTGTTAGAGCTTACCAAAATGTGTGCTGAAAAGGTAAACTACATCGACAGCAACTGTTGTGGTTTTGCTGGAGATAGAGGGTTTACATTTCCCGAGCTAAACAAACACGGAAACAGACATCTGAAAGAACAGATACCAAGTAGCTGTAAAGACGGATTCTCTACCAGTCGTACGTGTGAAATAGGACTAACAGAATACGGCGACGTAAACTTTAAGTCTATTTTCTATCTTATCGACGAAGTAACGAAATAACAAGATTTACATATATTCACAAAAAGGGCAGTGTATCCAATGATTCACTGCCCTTTTTGGTTTTATACAACTGCCTTTACAATCAAGTACAAAAACACCCTATCCGTTTTTATGACGAACATACGTCAATCGCGTACGACCGTTATCCAGTACATCTTCTCTTTCTAAAATCATATTGTTTGCTTGAGAAACCTTTATAGAAGCTATATTCTCTTGGTACATACGACAAACAACTTTCACCCCGTTTAACTCGTTAAACACCTTGTAAATTAAGGTAGCACATATTTCTTTCCCCAACCCTTTATTCCAATAGTTACAATCCATTATATACCCCAATTCGTATTCATTTGCAAAAGACTCATAGTTATAAATACCTGCTTCTCCTATTATAGAAGACGTAACAATATCCGTTACCACAAATAACTTTCTGTCCGATTTAGGCGAAAATCTATCCATCACATCTTCTCTCGTTATAGTCCCCTTTTTAAAAGGAATAAATCTCATATTTTCTTCCTTATTATATAAGTTTTCGAAAAACACTACATCCTCAGTTGGATTAAAATCTCTCAACAATATATTTCTCATAGTTGGTATAAATCAGACTACAATATAAAGATTACAGCATAATAAAGCTATAAAAACAAAAACGGCAACGTACTTATACTTCAAAAAAAAGGCAGCCTATCTACTGATACACTGCCTTTTCGTATTTAAAATAACCTTAATTTATTCATATAACCTCTTATACGCTGTGCTAATAGCATTGCTTATATCAGAAGCAAGCAAACTGTAAGGGTGAATACTTTCAACCGCACAATCCCCTGCTAATCCGTGTAAATAAACGCCTACAATAGCCGCATCTTCTGCTGCATACCCTTGTCCTAACAACGAAGTTATAATTCCCGTTAACGTATCACCAGAACCCGCCGTTGCCATTCCCCAGTTACCTGTCGAGTTAAAGTACACCTCCTCACTTGGCGTTACCACCATCGTATGGGCACCTTTCACTACAAAAACAAGGTTGTGTTTTTTAGCCATCGTTTTCACCTTTTCAATCTTATCAAAATCGCTGTCCCACGTTCCAATCAAACGAGAAAGCTCCTTTTCGTGGGGAGTCAAAATAGTTTGAGCTGGAACCTTATCCAAGCATTTTTGCTCACTGATAATGTTTAAGCCATCTGCGTCAATTACCATCTTAGCTTCTTTAGCGCCCTTTAAAAAGGCAACAAACCCTTTCGCCGTTTCCTTACTCGTTCCTAATCCGCAACCAACCCCTACTGCATCGTAATTTGATACATCAGGAAAGTTTACCAATTGCTTTTCATCCTCACCAACCAAACACATAACCTCAGGAATAGCTGTTTGCATTGTTGTATATCCACAACCTGGTATATAAGCAGTTACCAAGCCACTTCCCGACTTCATTGCCGCTTTAGACGCCAACACCATCGCTCCAATCTTACCAAAACTACCTCCCATTACTAAGGCGTGTCCAAAACACCCTTTGTGGTCAAACTTACTTCCTTTTTTCAGCTTGCTCTTAACCCTGTCTTTATCTACAAAATAGCTCGTAGTTTCTGCCTTAGCAATGGCATCAGCATCCAAGTTTATATCCACTACCTCAAACTCCTTCACATACTCCTTAGACTCGGGTAATAGCAGCGATAACTTAGGCAACTGAAACGTATAAACAATATTGGCTTTGAAAACATTAGCCGTTTTTGGCGTACTCACATCAGCAAATAATCCAGATGGCATATCAATAGACACGCGGTCATAGCACTTCACTTCATTGATAAGTGTAAAAAAGTCGTTCCATTCATCGCCTAAAACCTCAGACAACCCAATGCCAAACATTGCATCAATAACAATGTCGTCTGGCTTAATCTTAATCTTCGTTTTAGGTGTAAACTTCTCAACGGCAATATCTCTTTCTTCTAATAAATCTTGATTCTGCACACTTTCTGGCGTGTACTTTTTGGCTTGTAACAAGTAAACGCGTACAAAAGCCCCTCCTTCTTTCAAAAGACGTGCAAGTGCTAATCCATCTCCCCCATTATTCCCCTTGCCACATAGAATAACAAAAGAAGTTTGGTACAATTTATAACGGTCTTTCAACTTGTCAAAAACCTTCGTTGAAGCACGCTCCATTAACTTAAAAGAGGAGATATATTGACTTGCTAAAGTTTCCTTATCAATAGCAAGAACTTGTTTCGAATTTAAAATTTTCATGGTGGTCAATTAATTTGTTGTTTTAATAGAAACTAAAGATAGCAAATTGTCTATTGCAAAAACATGCAGTAGCAAGAAACGCGAATATATTAACACAAAATAGAAACCCTTAAAAAGCATTGTCAATGTCTTTTCTAACTTTTAGTATCTTTGGGTAATCCGAATCGGTTATCAGAATGAAATTATATATAAAAAATATGGTGTGTGAGCGATGCAAAATGGCAGTAGAAAACCTATTGCTATCCACTCAATATACCCCTATAAAAGTTGAACTTGGCGAAGTAGAAATCAAAGAAGATCTGACACCCTCGCAAATGAATAGTTTAACTGAAAAACTACAAAGTTTAGGTTTTCAAATATTAGACAATCAAAAGAGCAAAACGGTTGATAAAATTAAAACCGTATTGATAGAGTTAGTACAAAATCACAATGCTTATTTAGAAACCCCTTTATCGGTTTATATCACAGATAAGATTGGACAAGATTACCAAAGTTTAAGCCAGTTATTCTCTCAGTTAGAATCAACAACCATAGAGCAATACTTCATCTGCTTAAAGATTGAGAAGGTAAAAGAACTCTTGGTTTACGACGAACTGACATTAAAAGAAATCACTTTCTCATTGCACTATAGCAGTGTAGCCCACCTGAGCAAACAGTTTAAAAAGGTAACAGGGCTAACTCCTACTCACTTTAAAACTACGGGATCACAAAGGCGAAAAGTGATTGATAAATTATAGTATACTATTTACTTTTAAGAAAGACTTTATCTCTACCCCCTGTACGCATCCATCTAAAATGCTTTATTGTCACATTGAAGAATTTAGCAGAAACTTTTGTCTTTCTATCTTAAAAGCAATTACTTATAACTAAGTAATATGTTTCGAAAACCTTTAAAACAGGATTAGAGAAGTAGTATGAACATAGTTAAACCAATGAGTTAGGTTAGTAATAGCTACTTGAGTTTAGTATATTTAAATTATACATTCTATATAAATAATCAGCTAAGTCATCTTCCTTTTTAATACTGGATATAAGTTAAATAGCATTCTCATTACAGACTTCTTTCATACTTGTTTCACATAAATACCACACAAGTACCACACACCTTCGGTAAAAAGGGCTTTTTTCCGAGCCTCTGTGGTACTTGTGTGGTAGATGTCTCGAACATGGTCCGTTTAAAACTACTCTTTTCTATCTTCTTTATTGCAAGCATTACATTTTAAATCTTCGCATATTTTATTTTTTATACAAAAGAAATGTTTACACTCCCTCCCCATCTATTATGCCTGTTCTTTAATCACAGATCAGTATAAAACACAAAAAAAGCCTGCAATCTTCCTTGCAGGCTCTTATCTAATTATCACAAAAATTCTATTATTCTATTGTTTTTTGAAGCGAGGTAATTTGTTTCCAACCTATACGGCAAACAAAACCCTAACTTTTACTTAGTAACGACTTACAATCGCTCTTCTAAGTTCTTTTTAACGTGGTTAAACCACTCTTCTCTTAAAATACTAAGTATTACCGTATCTCTGCGCGAACCATCGTTAATGATAATCTCTTTGCGCAACACACCTTCTTGTACTGCACCTAAGCGTTTCATTGCCCCGATACTTCTTTCATTTCTGGCATCAGCGCGAAACTCTACGCGTTCCATCTCCATAAACTCAAAAGCGTATTTCAACAGTAAATACTTACAATGCACATTAATTCCAGTACCCTGTGTTTGCTTGCTATACCACGTATAACCAATTAGCAAACTCTTTTGTTTGTGATTAATACCGTAAAAACGAGTAGAACCAACGTATTTCTCTTTTTCTAAATCAAATACAATAAACGGAAGTGATGTACCTTTATCCCGTTCATCTAACGCGTATTGGATGTAATCTTTAATCCCTTGTTCGCCAACCAACGGGGTGTGAGCATACTTCCAAATATCCGTTTCATTAACGACATATTCGAGTAAGTCTTCCCAATTGTATTGCTCCAATGGTTTTAAAAGAACACGTTCGTCTGTTAATACAATATTTTTCATCAAAGTATTATTTTTTCACCTTCGATATCTCTTTCACTAACACATAGCGAAATGATGAGGCATCAGCCGGTGGATTAGGTACTTCTTCTCTTCTAACCTCAACTTTGTATTCAAAACCTTCTTGATAGTCTAATCCTTCAATTCCTTGATACATCAATTCCCATTCTGCATCTTCTCCTTGTTTAACTAACAAACACTTCATCGGACCTACCCCTACACAATCTTCTTTTTGAGGAGCAATGTACAATGTCATAATATCTTCTAATTCATCTGTAACCTCAATCGAATCAGTAGCTACTTGTTCTACTTCCGCAACCTCTTTTACAGGTTCGTTTGCTTGTTCTCCCTTACACGAAGTAAGTGTACCTAAGGCAATTGCAACTAACAGAATTACTTTTCTCATACTTTATTTAGTTATACTTATGAGGTAAAAGTATGAATTATATCTAAAAATCAAATCTTTTGTACAGATAAATAAAAAAAGAGCTCCCTAAATAAAATAGGAAGCTCTTGGCATATCGTTTAAACTGTTTCTAATAATGACTCGTGTAATTCTGGCTTTTCTTTTACAAAGCTATCAACCCATAAGGCTAATTGGTCTGCCTCATAAGGCAGCATATTATCCATTATTTTTTCTAATTCTTTGTAAAAAAGCTGAGGGTCAAAGCTCACGTTTTGTAAAACCACTTTCGCGTACTCTAACATTTCTCCTGTTTTCATAGTAAAAATATCTCATTAACATTTCTTACACAAATATACTAATGATATATCATATCCACCAATAACACATTCATTAATGTTAAAAAATCATATTACACTACCATTTAATCACAAAACAACCACAATAACACAAACAAAAGCCTTTAAATTCAGTAATCTCACTTAAACGCAACAAGCATTTCTCTTTTTCCTGGTGGTCCAGGTACCTTTTCTGTTCTAAATCCTACTTCTTTCATCGCTCGTTTAATAGGACCTCTACACGCATAGGTAACTAATACGCCTCCTTTACTTAATGCGTCATATACCTTTTGAAAGATTGCGACAGACCATAAGTCGGGTTGAAACTGATAACCAAATACGTCAAAGTAAACCAAGTCAAAATAACCTGCTTCTAACTGCATATCTTCAAACTTGCTGTGCATTTTATATAATGAGAATTCGTCTGAAATGCGATTCAACACATTCCACTCTCCGTAGTGCATAGCTTGAAAATTAGCCTCGTCTTCTGCCTGTGAATACAGAGCGGTGAAGCTAAGGGCTTTCATTTCTTCTTCCGTAACCGGATATGCCTCTACACTGTGATACTCAACTGTTTTACCCGCATTTCTTGCTTCCACTAAGGTTAAAAAAGCATTTAACCCCGTACCAAACCCCATTTCTAAAATGCGCAAACTCGGCTTTTCTATTCTGTCAAAACCATTGTTGATATACACGTGTTTGGCCTCTTGAATAGCACCGTGTATAGAGTGATACGTTTCTCCCCAATCTTCTATCTTGATTGAGGTTGACCCATCGGATGTTGTGATTACATTTCTTTTCACTGAATCTTTAATTTTTTTATTCTCGGTATTGGGCCACCACATTTCTGTTGGTGACACGTTAAACACGAATTGATAATCGCGTTGTACTCTTCTATTTTATTGCCTTTCTTACTTTCGTAAAATGCTTTTTCATAAGCTAAAAACTCCTTTGCTTGTGTTTCAAAAAACATATCGCGGTCAGTCGGATCGGTCATCTTTGCCTCCATAAGCTTTAAATGACTTTCTGGAAACTCGCCAAACTCCGTTTCTCCTGCTTCTAACTTTGCTTTAATAGCTAAAGCATTAGCGTGCATTTCTTCCATCAACTGAGCCATCGGACTCAGTGCATACATTTTAAAAGGCGTGTTCTCCGTTGTCTTTTCTTCTGTAACAACCTCTTGTTTCGCTTGCTTATTTTGACAAGCAAACAAGATAAGTGCTGTAAACACAAGTAAACTAATGCGCTTTAATACCAGCACCTTACTTCGCTTTATCAATTGCAATTCCATCTGCTACAAAGCTGTACGTTACTTTAGGGTCCACAATAGCGGCAATTTCCTCGTCAGACTTACCAGCGTCTTTTGCGTAGTGCTTTAATTCGTCTACAGAAATCACAGATACAAACGCCTTCCCGTCAACAACCACTTCGTGACCAGCTGCATTCATTGGAGCAAAGAATCCGTAATCTGTAAAGCGTACAAAACTATTCTTATCTCCTGGTAATTCAACACTCATCCAACATCCCTTTTTCTGACATACCTCAACAATATTAGATTGAAACTTTACTTGAAGAGTATCACCTGCCTGCATCGTTTTAAACTTCTCAAGCATCTCGTCTTTTGACAAGACATCTGCAAGGGCAATGCTATCACCGAAATACTCATATTTAGTAGCATCAAACATTTGTTCTGCCACAGGAGCAGTTTTTTCATTTTTACATCCCGTAAAAACCAAGGTTAATAAACCTAAACAAGCAACAACTTTACGCATAGGATTCCATATTTATTATAATAGTGTAAAATTAAGTCAAAAAAATACACCAAAAACAAATCGTTTAGATAAACAAAATTCATTGATTATGATAATTTCAGTAATTAATTTTGATTAAACAATAATTATCACCACATTTTAGATAAAGTTCAACAACAAACTATTTTTGAGTCCTTTTTTTGATAATTTTGTAAAGTCTTGCTTTTTTAATACATTGCAAGCATAAGTTCAAATACACGACAATTAAAAAAACATTATAAGAAATGAGTTCACAAACAATTAATGATTTCTCTATTCAAAAAGTAGAAAAATCTAAAATAGCTTCAATTGATTTTGAAAACGTAAAATTTGGTTCTGTTTTTACTGACCATATGTTAGTTTGTCATTATAAAGATGGTAAATGGGGACAAGTAGAAATCAAACCTTACGGACCAATGTCATTTGAGCCTTCTATCAATGTATTTCACTACGGACAAGCGATCTTCGAAGGAATGAAAGCATACAAAGATACTGAAGACAAAGTTTGGTTATTCCGTCCACAAGAAAACTGGAAACGTTTCAACAAATCTGCTGAGAGATTAGCAATGCCACATATAGACGAAGAGAGATTCGTTGGAGGTTTAAAAGCCTTATTAAACTTAGATAGAGATTGGGTACAAAAAGGAGAAGGTAATTCTTTATATATCCGCCCATTTATGGTAGGTACTCACCCTGGTGTTGTAGCTGGACCATCTACTGAGTTTATGTTCTGTATCATTTTATCTCCAGCTCGTACATACTACTCTGGAAAGGTAAAAGTTCAAATCGCAGAACACTACAGCCGTGCTGCTAATGGTGGTGTTGGTTCTACTAAATGTTCTGGTAACTATGCTGGACAATTCTACCCAACTAAATTAGCTCAAGATGCAGGATACCAACAAGTAATCTGGACTGATGATGCTACTCACACTAAATTAGAAGAAGCTGGAACAATGAACGTATTCTTCAGAATTGGAGATACTTTAATTACTGCTCCTACAAGTGAGCGTATCTTAGACGGTGTAACTCGTAAGAGTTTAATCGAAATCGCTAAGAGCAAAGGAATCAACGTAGAGGTTAAATCTATCGTTGTTCAAGATTTACTTGACGCACACGCTAAAGGTGAATTAAAAGAAATCTTCGGTGCTGGTACTGCTGTAACTGTTGGACAAATTGAAGGATTTGCTTTCCAAGAGAAATACTACGAATTACCAGAAGTTACAGATGAAGATTCTTTCGCTATTCAATTGAAAAAAGCGCTTCAAGGTATTCAACAAAAACACATTGAAGATACTTTTGGATGGACTCAAAGCATCTAATTACATCTTTTTAAAGATATATTTACAAAACGGCAGAATTCCTGCCGTTTTTTTTGTACCTCATATCAAGGTTTTGCCTATTTTTGCTAAAAAATAATTATGTTCACACCGGGTCAATTACAATTTGCTCTTTTTTTTATAATTACGTTTACCATTGTATTGATTATAATGTATAGAAAGGATTTGAAACTACACCGTATCTATTATAAAAATAGACTATGGGTACTTCTTGCATTCCTTGCTTTTATTGGTTCTCTTTTCATTTTGAAAAACCTTTTAAAATAAGTTATTCACTGTACTGAAGCGTTATGAAAATTCTGAAATATTTCTTCTTATTATTCGTGTTGGGACTTGTGTCCCTTTTTGTATTTATTCTTACTCAGAATCCTGAATACAAAGTAGAACGCAAGTTTACTGTAGATGCTCCTAAACAAGTAGTTTACGAATACATCAGTAATTTAGATAACTGGACTGACTGGATGAAATCAGAAAAGGTTGGGAATGGTATCTATGATATTGAATTAGAAAAATTAGGAAAATATACTATTCGTCCTGAATATACACACCCTTATGATAGCTTGTCTCAAGATATCTTGCACGATGCTACTATTTCAAATATAAAGTGGAAACTTGATAGAAAACAAGGGAAAACAAATGTGTCTTTTTCTTTTTCAGGTACGTTAGATTTGAAAACTAAAATCATCACTTTCTTTTCTGGAACGCCTAATCAAGTAGCTACAAATAGTATTGATAAAAACATCAACGCTTTTATTGTGTACTTTATCAAACAGTACAAAGATTACACCGTAACAATTGGAGAGGTACAAAAGAGTACACCTACTAATTATGTGTATGTGGAACACCTTTCTTCTTTAGGATCGTTAAATGACGATTTGGTTGCTATGCACAAAGAGCTTGACCAATTCTGTAAAGACAATAAGGTAACAAAAACAGGGGATCCTTTTTTACTGTTAGGAGAAGAAAAATCAAGAGAAACGATTAATTATAAATTTGCTATTCCGATTAAAGAAGACATCTTCTTAAATGAGGAAGAATGCTTTAAAGTGGCAAGTATTGATTCGAGCAACTACTTTGAATCGACTTTAACAGGTTACTATACTTTCTTGCCTGAGGCGGTTCAACAAACAAGAACAGCTATCGCTAATCAAGAAATGCAAATTAAAACAGACGAACCGTTTGTTTTGGTATTGAGAAATTCTGTTATTGATTCCCGATTAGCATCTGAATGGAAAACAGTGATTAAAATTCCAATCATTAAAAAAGAAGCGCCTGTTGTACCGACTTACCACTATGGTACGTCACACACTGGTGGTGCAACGCGTGATAGCATTACAACGGCTATTACACCTGCTGCTACAACAACAGTAACTCAACCTGTAAATACAGCACCTGTGGTTCCAACTACTCCACCTACGGAGGAATAGAAACGACAACTGCTTTAACTAATAAAAAAGGGTATCAATTCACATTGATACCCTTTTTACTTGTATGATCTATTGTAATGCAGGATTACTTGCCAATAGTGCTTTAGCTTTTGCTAAGTCCTCCGGTGTGTCTATCCCTACTCCAATATGTGTCGTAATTGCCATTTTAATGCGTTTACCATATTCTAAGTAGCGCAACTGCTCTAACTTTTCTGACGCTTCTAAAAACTTCATTGGCAGCGTAGTAAACTCTAACAAAGCAGCTTTTCTAAAAGCATAAACCCCAATGTGTTGGTAATACTGTACGCTCACTTCTTTATCACGCGGATAAGGAATAACCGATCTTGAGAAGTATAAAGCGGTATTTGTATCGTCAACCACCACTTTTACATTATTAGGGTTTTCAATAACCTCCCACTCGTTAATCGGAGTCATTAAAGACGCTAAATCAACTTGCTTCGTATGGTCTGCCTCAAAGATTTCAATCAAACGCTGTAGATTTTCCTTACTTACAAAAGGTTCATCTCCTTGTACATTAATAACAATATCAGCCTCCATATTTTCCACCGCTTCAGCTATACGATCACTCCCACTTTCGTGTGATTTGATACTCGTAACTGCTTTTCCACCGTGGGCTACAATATCATTGTAAATTAAGTCCGAATCTGTTACTACAAATACATCGCTAAAAAGTCCGGTTGCTACAGTAGCATCATAAGTTCTACGAATTATCGTTTTCCCTCCTAAATCTTCCATTAACTTACCAGGAAAACGCGTTGAAGCATAACGCGCTGGTATTACTGCTATAACTTTCATCTGTGTCTAAAATTAAGTACTCAAAGATAGTAATTTCATTACAACCAACGGAAAAGGATAGCGACATTTCACAGGACAAATACACACTACTTTGTGTACATCGATCAACAAAATACCCTTGTTTTTATACTGATGCCATACTTTAACACCCAATACGTAGCCAAAAGTGGTAATTGCAACTTATCAAGCAATCCTTGGCATAATTATAGCGTACGTTCAACCCTAAGATGCTAATGCTGTTTCCTTCTGAATTCTCGCTATTTTTTACTGTGTTGGTGGTGGAGATGAAAGAAGGTTAAACAGCATAAATCAGAGTTTTTTTAAATATCAATCCACGTCATAAATAAGCCACTTACAACCTATACAAACACCTAAAAAAGTAAACACGAAGTATAAATCATAAAAAAAGGCGATTACGCTATGTGCAGTAATCGCCTTTTTCTATTATTCTTGTTCAAAACTATCGTCGTTAAAGCCGATCAAGTACAGCTTATCTTTTGCCCTTGTCATAGCAGTGTACAACCATTTCACATAATCCTGTGTGATCCCTTCTGGCAAATACGGTTGTTCTATAAACACCGTTTCCCATTGTCCACCTTGTGATTTATGACACGTAATCGCATAAGAGAACTTAACTTGCAAGGCATTGAAATACTCGTTTTCCTTAACCTTTTGCATCTTTCTGTACTTCGTAATCTCATCTTCATAATCCAACAGCACCTCTTGATACAAGCGATTTGTCTGTTCATACGACAAAGCCGCAGACTCACTGGTTAATGTCTCCAAGAAGATAATCGTGTCAAACGGAATCATATTAGGATAGTCAATCATTCTAACGCGTACAGAGGCAAATCGGAAACCGTATAACTCAACTACTTTATATATCTGAAGTACCTCAATAATATCACCATTAGCAATAAAATCGGTAACTGTTGAATCTTTCAACCAAAAGTAGTTGTTCTTAACAACCATCAGTAAGTCACCCGCTGATATTTCACTCTCCTTATCTAAAATACGCGCACGTATCTGTTGGTTATAAGCATTTGCTCTTTTGTTAGAACGCACAATAAACGCTGTTTCCTCTGGCCCACTGTTAGAATAAGCTGAGTGAATAGCATCTTGAATGTCGTAACCATCTGTCAGGCGAATGATATCTTTAAACCCTTGCAATTGAAACTGAAACGCATCAAAAAAGTAAGAGTCTAACGCCATTCTCAACTCCGTAGCATTGTATAAAATACCCGAGTTTTCTTCTTGACGCATTACCTCGTCTAATTCGATGTGTTGCACATCCATATTGTATTGAAAACCTAATTGATCTATGTCCAAAGCCGGACTAATAGTCATATTAACCGGAGGTAACTGTGCAGTATCTCCAATCAAAATAAGCTTACAGTTAAACCCTGAATACACGTAGTAAATCAAATCGTCTAACAACGAGCCGTGTGGGTACATACTTGTATCTCCAGCACCGCCATCGCCAATCATAGACGCCTCATCCACAATAAAAATAGTATTTCTATTCTTATTGGCACGCATTGTATATTGTACCCCTCCCCCAGTTTTACTGGCTTTCGGGTAATAAATATTCTTGTGAATGGTAAATGCAGGTCGGTTAGAATAGTTGCTAATTACCTTTGCCGCACGCCCCGTAGGAGCCAACATAACGGAAAACTTATGAATACTCTTTAATTCGTTTACTACGGTTGACAACAACGTCGTTTTACCCGTACCCGCGTATCCTTTAAGTACAAACAACTCATCTTGCTTATCATTTGTAACGAAATTCGCTATTTTTTGCAAAAAGATGTCTTGCTTAACCGTTAGTTCAAAAGGGAATTTATTGCGCAGTAATTTATAAAACTGAGGTCCAATCATTATAAAACAGAATCAAATTTATATTATTCTTCAAAGATACTAAGCTTTTTAGGGCTTAACTATAAGATTGCCATAAAATTGTTTAATTTTGCTATTCACATTTCAATTTTATTTTTAAACTTACGATGTCAGAGAATTATCATAAACTACAAATACAGGTGTCTTTAAACAAATTTACGTTTGTGGTAAAAGATATGTTAGCTCATGAGATAACACACTTTGCATCTGAGGCTATCTCTCAGTTGAAACCTATGGATGAGCAATTAGATAAGATCTTTGCCAAGTATCCTGAGTTGTTAGAAAAATATGCTGAAATAACTGTTTTACACGACAATACCTTGAATACGTTTGTACCACAAGCATTCTTTAAAGAGGAAGCAATGGGAACGTATTTACAGTATAACACCAAGGTATTTTCTACTGACTTCTTTGCCTTTGATGAGATGACAGAACCGCAGATGAACAATGTTTATGTGCCTTATGTAAACATCAACAACTACTTGCTTGACAAGTTTGGTTCGTTTACATACCAGAACATCAATACACAGTTGACAGAAATTCTTTTAAAAAAATCACAACAGTCTAAAGAGATACAAGCTTACGCTTTTTTACAAAAAGACCACTTTGAAATTATCATTGTACAAGAGGGCAAACTCGTGTTGTTCAACTCTTTTCAATATCAAACGGCACAAGACTTTATCTACTTTGTATTGTTTGTATACGAGCAGTTATCACTTGACCCAGAGATTACGCCCTTGTTCTTAATGGGCCGCGTGGACCAAGATGATATCTTTTACCAACAAGCTTATAAATATGTTAGACACGTAAGTCTAATTGAAGATAAGTTTTTCATTAGCGATGATTTATTATTACATCATCAAGTACCAAAACAACATTACATTTTATTCCATTCATGAGAATTATATCAGGAAAACTAAAAGGAAGACGCATTAGCCCTCCAAGAAACTTGCCAGTTCGCCCTACAACGGATATGAGCAAGGAATCCCTATTCAACATTTTGAATAATCACTTTAACTTTGGTGAATTAGTCATCCTTGATTTGTTTGCAGGAACAGGTAACATCAGTTACGAATTTGCATCAAGAGGCGCTGAATCAGTAGTTAGTGTTGACGGTGATTTTGGGTGTGTTAACTTTATTAAAAAGACCGCTAAAGAATTTGAATTAAACATTACGCCTTTAAAATCAGATATCTTTAAGTTTTTAGAAAGACATAAAGCTTCTTATGATATCGTATTTGCCGATCCTCCGTATGACTTTACGCAAGAGCAATTTGAGAAAATCGTTACTGACGTTTTTGCCAATGACCTTTTAGACGTACAAGGTATGTTGGTTGTAGAGCACTCTAAGTTTACACCGTTAAACCATTTGCCTTACTTCTCTTTTGAAAAGAATTATGGTGGTTCTGTGTTTACTTTCTTTGAATACGAAACAGTTGAAGAAGACGAGGATGAAGATGATTTAGACTAATCACCTCTTCCCTATAAACATAAAAAAAAGGAATATTTGAACTTACTCAAATATTCCTTTTTTTGTTTACTGTATGACTGACATACAAATAAAAAAGAGCAAACCTATAAGCCGGATCCTGTATGTGTTCGAAAACACACCCTTATCATTTATCTCGGCTATCAATTACTCGATAGCTCTATCTGCCTACCCCTAAAGCATCGGGCGGGAACCCTCAAACGCTAAATATACATGACATTTCACCGCATAGAGTTTACCTGGTTTCACTACAGCATTACCTGTACATACTTTCTGTTGCACTTGTCCTCATGGCAAGCCACGGATGGGTGTTACCCATTATGCATCCCTATGGTGTCCAGACTTTCCTCTATTTCCATAAATGGAAGTAGCGATAAGGCAGTTTGCTCGCGACAAAAGTAGTCTATTTATGCAAACCTGAAAAATATATTTTTACTTAATCTGCGAATACTTTTAACCTTATATTATTATCAACGTCTAACTATAACTGCATTAGTAACTAAACTATTTTGTGTACTTTTGTGAACACACATTTTAAGAACATTATTAAGGTGAATTTCACAAGAATTACAGAACAGTCTTCTAATTACAACGATTTGGATAAAATGTCAGTACACGAGATTTTAGACAATATAAACAAAGAAGACCAAAGCGTTCCTAAAGCAGTGGAGCGTGCTATTCCTCAAATAGAACCTGCCGTAGATGAAATAGTCAACAAACTTAGCAATGGGGGTAGATTATTCTACATCGGAGCAGGTACATCGGGTAGATTAGGTATTTTAGATGCGTCTGAATGTCCTCCTACGTATGGAGTCTCTCCTGATTTGGTAGTCGGAATCATTGCCGGGGGTGATTATGCCATCCGCCACGCAGTTGAAAACGCAGAAGATAATCCCCTTCAAGGATGGGTGGACTTACAACAACACACGATTACCTCAAAAGATATTGTGGTTGGTATTGCCGCTTCTGGTACTACTCCTTATGTTATCAAAGCATTAGAACAATGCCAGGAAAACAATATTGTTACTTGTTGTATTACCTGTAATCCCAATAGTCCATTAGCACACGTTTCTAACTTCCCTATTGAAGTGGTTGTAGGTCCTGAATTCGTTACCGGTAGCTCGCGTATGAAAGCAGGTACAGCTCAAAAACTGGTCTTAAATATGCTCTCTACTGCTACTATGATTAAGCTGGGCAGAGTAAAAGGCAATAAGATGGTGGATATGAAAATGACCAATAGCAAACTGATTGAAAGGGGAATTCAAATGATTATAGCCGAACTAAATGTAAGCTATGACGTGGCAAAAGCATTATTAGACGAGTTTAAAAATGTGCGTGCAGCAGTTGAACACTTTAAGAATAATAGATAATGGAACAAGAACATAAAACAGACCGTAAGCTACTTGTAAAAGGAGTTAAGTACTTAATGATAACCTTGCCTTTGATGTTTTTAGGCCCGCTTGTAATCAATAGTGCTTTCAAAAACCAAGCTCACCCGTTTTACTACGTGGTGTTAGGGTTAGGATGTTTAATTTGCATTACATCTATGCTCCTTTTTTTCAAAGGATTACAAACAATTATAAAATCACTTTTTTCTAAATAAACATGAAAACAAAATTATTATACTTTTTACCATTTTTATTTATTTTTACATCTTGCTATAAACAAGAAAGAAATTGTGCTAATTTCAGAACTGGTAAATTCGAATTCGTTGCAGAAATAAACGGAGAAAAGAAAGTTTCTACTTTTATTAGAACCGACAGTTTGGAGATTGAAACATTTGAAGGTAAGACGGATACAGCTACGATTAGATGGGTAAACGATTGTGAGTTCATTCTACAAAAGATAAACCCTAAAACAATGGCTGATAAAAAAGCAGTGAGTATGAAAATCGTTACAACGGATGGAGATACGGCTGTTTTTGAATATGGTTATACAACAGATGCCAGAAGAGAAAGAGGTACGATTAAAAAAACAGCTGACTTATAAATTATAGCGACCTACTTATATGGAAGTACTATTTACAGCAGACGCCATTGTTGCGTTTATTACATTAACATTTTTAGAGATAGTCTTAGGGATAGACAACGTAATCTTTATTTCTATCGTTACTGGTAAGTTGCCAGAAGAACAAAGAAAGAAGGCTACTAAAATCGGTCTTTTCCTTGCTATGTTTATGCGTATTGGTTTGTTACTTGGGGTAACGTGGTTAATCGCAATGAAAGAGCCGTTGTTCAGTATTAACTGGAGTTGGTTTACAGCCGACTTTAACGGACAGGCGTTAATTCTTTTGGGAGGGGGAATCTTCTTGATTTACAAATCGACAAAAGAGATACACGAAAAGGTGGCTCACGTGCACAACCAAGAACCTATTGACGAAAAACCAGATGCTAAGAAAATAGCGGTTAAATCGTTTGGTAACATTATTATACAAATCTTGATGATTGACATTATCTTCTCTATCGACAGTATTTTAACTGCGGTGGGTATGACCAATGGTATTGAAGGAGCTTTGTATATTATGATTGCTGCAGTAGTTGTTTCTGTTGCCATTATGATGTTGTTTGCTATTCCAGTTGGAAACTTTGTAAACAATAACCCGTCTATTCAAATATTAGCATTGTCTTTCTTAATCTTAATCGGATTTATGCTTACAACGGAAAGTATGCATATTTCTCACGCTGTATTAGCAGGACAAGAGATAGGTGCTGTTCCTAAAGGATACTTATACTTTGCTATTGCGTTCTCTCTTATTGTTGAATTCATCAATATGAAACTGCGCAAAAGAGCAGGTAAATAACATAAAAAAGAGGCTTACAATAATTAAATTGTAAGCCTCTTTTCTTTTATATCTATTGCGTTATATAGCCTAAATCCACTATCATAGGGTATCTATACTAACGTATCTCTGTAAATTATTACCGTGTTATGTTATTGATAACTACAGCAAGCTACAAACTTGTCTAAAACCATTACAACGCCTCGTTGTTTTTACTTTCAATATAGCGTTCTGTTACAAAATCAATATCTTTAATAGACTTTCTTGCCCAATCAATTCTCTTTTCTATCAATTGTGCCTCCGTCAACTGCCAATCAATAGGTGAATTGCGAAGACGTGTTGTTAGATTCTGAATAATAATAGCCGCCGATACAGAGATATTTAAACTCTCTGTAAACCCAACCATTGGAATCTTAATATAAGCATCTGCTTGCTCAATAATCTCAGGAGATAGCCCGCTCTTTTCAGTACCAAAGAAAATAGCCGATGGTTTACTAATATCAAAATCTTCTAAGTGATTTGCCTCCACGTGTGGCGTAGTCGCTACAATCTGGTATCCTCTACTGCGGATATCATCAATAGTCGCTTGTACTGAGTTATAACGATGAATATCAACCCACTTCTCAGCGCCTAACGCAATCTCTTTATCTATTCGCTTTCCAAACTTTTGTTCAATCACACATAAGTCTTGAACCCCAAATACCTCACAGCTTCTCATTACAGCACTTGTATTGTGCAACTGATATACATCTTCTGCTACAACAGTAATATGCTTCGTACGATTTTGAAGAACTTCTTTAAAGCGTTCAACCCTATTCTCAGTTAAAAAACTTTCTAAATACTCTAAATAATCAACATCTTGAAATAGCTTTTCTGAAATATTCATTTTATATTTATTTTTAAGACAATTGCAAAGGTAACAATATTATGGAAAAAAGCTTAGTAGTCTTATCTGGTGC
This sequence comes from Myroides sp. C1519, assembly GCF_038039755.1. Classification (NCBI taxonomy): domain Bacteria; kingdom Pseudomonadati; phylum Bacteroidota; class Flavobacteriia; order Flavobacteriales; family Flavobacteriaceae; genus Myroides; species Myroides sp. C1519. The sequence continues at coordinate 24,178 of NZ_JBBPHM010000011.1, read as the reverse complement.
TGGTATAAGTGCTGAAAGTGGTATTAAGACATTTAGAGACGCAGACGGATTGTGGGAAGGCCACGATGTTATGGAAGTCGCTTCTCCTATGGGATGGGAACAAAACAAAGCGCTTGTCTTGCAGTTTTACAACGACAGACGAAAGCAATTATTAACGTGTGAACCCAATCAGGCTCATAAAGATATCACTGCTTTACAAGAGCATTTTAAGGTGCAGGTAATCACACAAAATGTTGATGATTTACACGAAAGAGCTGGTAACGCTAATGTACTACACTTACACGGGGAACTCTTTAAAGTGAGAAGTGAGGTTGACGAATCCCTTATTTACGAGTGGAAAGACGACCTACACGCTGATTCTACAAACAAAGAAGGACACTCCTTAAGACCACATATTGTATGGTTTGGAGAAATGGTACCAGAATTGAACAACGCATTACCTATCGTTGAAAAGGCAGATATCATCCTTATCATAGGAACATCGCTTCAAGTGTACCCTGCAGCCTCGTTGATTGAGTATGCTAAACGAGATGCTGTAATCTATTACATTGATCCTAATCCAGCTACTATTTACAACAACCAGCAGATTATAACAGTTCAAGATAAAGCAACAACAGGTTTACGTAGCATTATGACAGCGCTAATTGACCTTAAATAAAAGTAGGTTGTACCCTATTTTTTATTAACTTTCAAAACCATTAAACTTTAAAAGATGAAAAAATTAGTATTCTTCCTATTAACGGCAGTAGCTGTTACAGGATGTTCAAGTGACGACAATACTTCACAACCAACAAAAATAGAAGGCCCAGAAATTAACACAGTTGATTTTAGTGGCGTTAAAGTCGGAGATGAAGTAACCCTAACAGGTAAAGGATTTAGAGATTTTGACGAAAAAGACTATAAAATCCTTTTCGTAGAAAGATTACCAGAACAAACAAAAAGTATTTCAAGTATAGGAAATACAACAAGAGCACTCCCTCCTACTGAATCTGATAGAGATGTATCCGCACAGATTATAGCAGTTAAAGAAGATAAAATTATCTTTCTTGTACCCAATACAGCTGGGAATGGTGATGTGAAATTTGTTTATAAGCAAACGACAAAACCTTTTGGTTATTTCACAAGATAAAATAAATAGAAAAAGCCCCTCACGAAATTGTGAGGGGCTTTTTTTCTAACAAACTATTATGTCAATATAGTTGAATCAATTTATTTTATTTCACAATAAACTCAACTACAACTCTATAATTACCTGATTCAATAGGTGTATAAAACAAGCCACTACCTAAAGAAAATTCAATTTTTGATTTTTCTACAACAATATCTGTAATACTTACTTTTACTACTTGATTTTTTTCGTTGTACAATCTAATATCTAAAACCTCAATATTCTTATCTTGGTATGCTGGAGGAATAGCTACACCTCCTGTTTCAGCGTCAAACTCTCTTATTCCTGTATAAGCACCAAAGGTAAAAATTGTATTATTAAAAAATTTATTTCCTGTGGATACAACATCAGAACTAATGTTATAACCTAAACCATCTCTAACTGCCTCAATAATAGAAACTTCTTTTGTAAGAACCTCTTTAATCGTATGACTTAGATCAAGAAGATGTTTTTTTCCAGTATTATCGATCGTATAAAGAGCGTATGGTGTAGCATCGTTTCCATCGTGGTCACCATAATACACGTTACCACCATCCTTTGTAAAGTTATTTACGGTATTGAAAATCTCATTCTTAATCTCCTGATTATTCTTAATAGTAGTTAGAACATCAGAAGTCATATTAATGTACTGAGGAACAGGCTTTCCATCCTTATCAACTTCTTCTCCGAAGTATTCATAAAAGATTTGTCCTTTTTTCAACTTTGTTGCATCCAATGAAACCAACTCTTCTGCAACTGGCATTTTTCCATCTTCTTCAACTTTACCTTTTTTGAAGTAAGTCTTTGTTTCTGCACCTTTGATAGCGTTACTCAAATCTAAATCTACTTTCTCTACTGTACCATCTTTATTAGTAATAAGAGTATAGAACTTGTTTTCTACTTTATCGTATAAAACAACAGATGCACCAGGTTTATCTCCTTCTTTTCCTGTTAAGTTATCTACAACTGTAGTAATTTCAACAATCTTTTCTGTAGATTGTGTATCATTTTTTTCAATGATACTCAAAATTTCTGATGTATTTGCAATTCTCTCCCAACTTGTACCATTCCAAAAATAAAAGCCTTCAGTCAAACCACCTTCAGGAGCAGTTTTTGTATTAAAAACCAACAACCCTAAATTAGCTTTAGCATCTCCTTTAATTGGATCAAAAGTTTTATTACTTTTTAGCGCTACACGCGGTATTAAAACCCCTTTATCTTCAGATACAATATCAAGCATTGCAGCAGAAGAAGGTGTTTTTGTGCCAATCCCTACTTGGGCGTGTCCTAAATAAGACACCCCAAGTAGAGCAGCACAAATGATTAAATATCTTCTCATAGCATAATTTTTTTGTTATTGCTTACTTAGCAACAAATTCATAAACAACTGTATACTCACCATTTTCAATTGGTGTATAGAAGTTTCCTGTTCCAAACGAGAAAGTAAATCCTTTCTCTCCCACTCTCTCAACATCTGTAGCCGAAGTTATAACAAGATCTCCACTTTTATTTTGAACAGCAATTTTTAAAAGTCTTCCAAATTCAACATTTGGATTAGAAATCGTAATACTACCTGTAAAATCACTATCATATCCAGCAGCACCATTTACCTTAATAGTAGTCATACCTTTGTAAACTTTTTTACCATCGATTTCTTCACCTGTTTCAATAACTGCTCCTGCCTCTCCTTCTTTACCTGCCTCAACTCTAACAGTAGTAACTTCTTTAATCTTCTCAATCACAGCAGCATTGTTGTGAATTTCATTAACGATATTCGTTGCAATGTCAATGTATTTTTTATTACCGTCTTTATCTAAAGTATAAAGTACGTTACCTTTCTTAAGATCTGTAGGATCTACAGGACCGTAGTAAACGTTACCCCAGTTTTTATTTTCTTGGTTTGCGTTCCCTTCTCCTGGTTTAGTCTCTCCAGTTCCTCCTGTTCCACCTTCACCTGGTTTAGTTGGTTTAGTTGGTTTAGTTTCTACTTCTCCATCACCACCTGGAACTTCTGGATCTTTTGGTGTAGTTCCTCCTTCACCTCCAGTTCCATTATCTCCTGGTAAAGCTGGGTTATTAATAACCTTAACGATCTCATCACGAATCTCTTTACTTGTTGTTAACGTTGTCAAGATATCAGCTGTAATATCGATGTAATAAGGAGTATTTTTATCCTCACCATAGTAAGTGTACAATACTTTTCCTGCTCCAGCTTCTACTTTTACAGATGCATCATCTTCTTTTCCATTAACAGATTTCGTAATCTTAGTTTTAGTCTCTAAGTTGTTTAAATCAAATACAACCGAACCCTCTTCACCATCTTTACCATTTCCTACTTGGATTTCCCACTTAGGTTCATCAGCAGTACCATTGTTTACAATAGTTACATTACCTTCTACATTATTAATAACCTCAGTAATTTCCTTTGTATTCTCTTTAATAATTTCTTTAAAGCTTGTACCTACTGCACCAATGATATCTAACTTCTTACCAAATTCTTTTGTAATATCATCAACAGATGTTCCAATAACTACTGTTTTTTTCCAAGCTGAAATATCAGACTCACCGAAGTAATAGATCTCTTTTACTTCTTTATCCTCTTTTCCAGCTTCTTTAACAATATTAGTAAACTCTTTAAAGAATGTATTTGTTTCTGATTCTCTTAATAAATCTCCTATGTCGATTGGTAAATCATTACCTTCTCCATCTTTAATAACTATTTGTCCTGGTGTTCCTGGTTTCCCTGGCTCTCCTGGTTTCCCTGGCTCTCCTGGTTTCCCTGGTCGGTAAATCACAGTACCTCCACCTTCACCTGGCTTAACTCCTGGTTTAACTCCTTCTCCTTCACTTCCTCCTGGTGTAACACCAACTGATTTCTCAACTGTAGTAATTCTCTCAAGAATTTTAGTTGTTTGTGACTCTGAAGTAACTAATTCCCATTTACCTTTTCCTTCATTAGAAGCCGCAGACCAGTAGTAGAATCCTGTAGGAACGACAACTTTATCATTTCCATCCTTCTTTTCTACACTGTTATAGATCAACATCCCATCGTCTTTTGTATCTCCAGTTAATTGAAACACATTAACATCTTTCAATTCAATACGTGGAATAAGTACCCCTTTATTAATTGCTTTTACCTCTAATATAGCTGATTTAGATGGTGTTTTTGTACCAATACCAATCCCTGGCTTATCATCTTGAGCAAATACTCCGAAGCTTAACGCTAAAGCAAATAATGTAATTATATTTTTTTTCATAATATCTTTTATTTACACCCCCATTCTTTATTATAAAGATTAAAGAGGCAGTCTTTACTGTTTTTTTAAAACCTATCACACTTTTATTTTCACAATAGCGTGATAGGTTATATTTTTAATTGTATTCATTCTCTGATTAGAATGATCTTACAATCGTATTATTTATTTTACTTCTTTTGTAGACACGTATTCTAAAACAACATCATATTTTTTCCCTGCAGGTAATGTAGCATACATTGACCCCACACCAAATTTGAATTTCAGAACACCTGAAGCATAAGTAACATCTGTAACTGTACTCATTGCTAACTGACCATTTTCGTCTAAAATCTGAATAGATAGTAATCTACTAAATTCGTTAACTGCAAATCCAGTCGTATTAAACTCACTATTATATGATAATGTTTTATTTCCTTTTGCAACTTCTACAGCGTTAAACTGAGCTTTCATTACTGCTTTTCCATCAACAACTTCTCCTGTTTCTGTTCCCTTTGCATTTCCATCATCACCAGCAGGTTCAACTCTAACAGTAGTAACTTCTTTAATCTTCTCAATTACAGCAGCATTGTTGTGAATTTCATTAACGATATTCGTTGCAATGTCAATGTATTTTTTATTACCGTCTCTATCTAAAGTATAAAGTACGTTACCTTTCTTAAGATCTGTAGGATCTACAGGACCGTAGTAAACGTTACCCCAGTTTTTATTTTCTTGGTTTGCGTTCCCTTCTCCTGGTTTAGTCTCTCCAGTTCCTCCTGTTCCACCTTCACCTGGTTTAGTTGGTTTAGTTGGTTTAGTTTCTACTTCTCCATCACCACCTGGAACTTCTGGATCTTTTGGTGTAGTACTTCCTCCGCCTTCAGTTCCATTATCTCCTGGTAAAGCTGGGTTATTAATAACCTTAACGATCTCATCACGAATCTCTTTACTTGTTGTTAACGTTGTCAAGATATCAGCTGTAATATCGATGTAATAAGGAGTATTTTTATCCTCACCATAGTAAGTGTACAATACTTTTCCTGCTCCAGCTTCTACTTTTACAGATGCATCATCTTCTTTTCCATTAACAGATTTCGTAATCTTAGTTTTAGTCTCTAAGTTGTTTAAATCAAATACAACCGAACCCTCTTCACCATCTTTACCATTTCCTACTTGGATTTCCCACTTAGGTTCATCAGCAGTACCATTGTTTACAATAGTTACATTACCTTCTACATTATTAATAACCTCAGTAATTTCTTTTGTATTCTCTTTAATAATTTCCTTAAAGCTTGTACCTACTGCACCAACGATATCTAACTTCTTACCAAATTCTTTTGTAATATCATTAACAGATGTTCCAATAACTACTGTTTTTTTCCAAGCTGAAATATCAGACTCACCAAAGTAATAGATCTCTTTTACTTCTTTATCTTCTTTTCCATCTTCTTTAACAGTCTTAGTAAACTCTTTAAAGAATGTATTTGTTTCTGATTCTCTTAATAAATCTCCTATGTCGATTGGTAAATCATTACCTGCTCCATCTTTAATAACTATTTTTCCTGGCTCTCCTGGTTTCCCTGGTTTTCCTGGTTCCCCTGGCTCTCCTGGTTTCCCTGGTCGGTAAATCACAGTACCTCCACCTTCACCTGGCTTAACTCCTGGCTTAACTCCTTCTTCTTCACTTCCTCCTGGTGTAACACCAACTGATTTCTCAACTGTAGTAATTCTCTCAAGAATTTTAGTTGTTTGTGACTCTGAAGTAACTAATTCCCATTTACCTTTTCCTTCATTAGAAGCCGCAGACCAGTAATAGAAACCTGTAGGTATTGAAGTTGACCCTTGAGAATTATAAATTAAAATACCATCATTTTCCTTTGCAAACGAAGCCAATGTAGCGACATCTAAACCTTCAGAACCTTCTAAAGCAAATTCTGTTAAACTCAATAATGGTATGCGTGGAATAAGCACCCCTTTGTTAGAAGCTACGATATCTAACATAGCTGCTTGTGATGGCAATGGTTGCCCGATACCGATACCTGGCTTATCCTGTGCGTAAGACACAGCCCCCATTGCTAATAAAAACAGAGTAGTAATTTTCTTTTTCATCTTTTTCTTTTTTAAATGTTTGTAATCGTTAAAAAATAAGTCAGATAACAACAAGTCCGACAGAAACACTTTCTTAATAAAATCACAATACGCGACTATTCTATTGCAGTATTTCTACTACAAAGTTATAAAAAAAACGATTAAAATTACACTATATGTTAATTATCAATCATTATTTACACAAATTAACTTTATTTGGAATATTATCAATAAAACAATAAGAAATTTTAAGTAAACCTTGTTGTTAACTCTTATACATTAACAAATCAATTTCTACTCTTTTTACTATAATTCCAAAACATACTAAAAAACAGCGTTTTATGAAAAACACAAATATTTTAAATAACACAAACACCATAATTTTACATAATTTAATTATAAAAACGCATAATAAACTAAAACAAGGTTATACAGACTTAACGCAATCACCTCTTTCAGCGAGCAAAAAACTGACCTATAATCGCCTCAACTATAACCACAAATACCAATAACGCAATACCACATCACTACTTCAAGGATATTATAGCCAACAAAAAAAGGTCGGTATCTAAATAGATACCGACCTTTTAAGTCTTACGTTATATATAAACGTATATATTATTTTTTCAAGTGCTTCTTGTACTTAAAGAAAGACAACACTCCCAACACCGTAATAAACGCTGCTGAATACCAAACGGCAGCCGGAGTAATTACCTTATCTCCTGATGCGTATGAGTGTAATCCACTTAAATAGAAGTTAACTCCAAAATAAGTCATCATAATTGAGTAGTACGCTACAACACTGAATAAGTTGTATAACCAAGTACCTCTCATTGCTGGAACTAAACGAGCGTGAATCACAAAAGCATAAACCATAATACTAATCAATGCCCAAGTTTCTTTTGGATCCCATCCCCAGTAACGTCCCCAACTCTCGTTAGCCCATTGTCCTCCTAAGAAGTTACCAATAGTTAACAATACAAGTCCTACCGTAAGTGCCATCTCATTAATATAAGTCAACTCTTTAATATTAAGATCCATTCGCTTCTTGTTCTTCTCATTGGTAAGAATCATCAAGATTAACGAAACTACCCCTAATATCATTCCCAAAGTAAATGGCCCGTAACTACCTACGATAACCGCTACGTGAATGATTAACCAGTATGAGTTTAAAACAGGTTGTAAGTTAGAAATAGCAGGGTCCATATAATTAAGGTGTGCTCCCCATAAAATCATACCCGCTACGAATGCTGTAGAAGCAATTGTTAATTCAGACTTACGTCCAAAGTACAATCCGAATAAAGCTGTAGCCCAACCAACGTAAATAACAGACTCATAAGCATCACTCCAAGGTGCGTGTCCAGAAACGTACCAACGTACTCCTAAACCAATGGTGTGAATAACAAATAGTAGAACAGTAAACCAACTTCCTACTTTAATCATAGTTCTGTTGATTTTACGCGATTTTAATATTTCTGAAACGATAAAAACAAACATTAAAACAGCTGCTAACATATAGTAGCTATACAATGTTTTAAAAATATCATACTTGTTATATAAAATCTCAAACTTAATCTTACTTTCTGAAGGGATAATTGTTTTACCGTATGCCTGTTGGAAAGTTTTCAGGTTACTCAAGTACTCATCTGCCTTGTCGTAATTACCCGATTCTTTTGCTTCAAACAAAGCAGGGATATACATACGAGGTAAAATACTCTTTGCAAACGTAGAATCCATTCCTTTCAATCCAGCTTCGTTTAACTCCAACGGAGAAACCCATTTGCTGTTTTCGTGTCCAGGTATTGGAAATACCGTTAACATACGCGTCATAAATGCAGAGTTTAACAAAGCAATCTTCCCGTCCATATCTAAGAAGTCCGTTTGAAACTTATTCTTAATGGCACTGTGATTTGCTTCATCAACATAATCAGCTAACTTATAGTTTGCGTTATCATCAAAGAAATCAACAAACGTAGCATACTTCTCATTCTTTGGAAGTCCTAAAATCTCTGTCATTTTATCATTACCACGAGGTAATTTGATGATAGGCACATAATACCAAAAGTTAGGAGCACCTTGCATTTGCTGTGCCACAGTAAACTGCGTCATAGATAAAAACACCTGATCGGCATTCAATCCATTATAAGTTTCCTTTTGGTAAATTTTACGCATTAACTCAGAAGAGAATGTGTTGATAGGCTTCATACGTCCACCGTAATCTTGCACGACCAATTCTCCAAACTTAGCTGCGTGTTCCGGCTTAATCGCATTTGCCGTAATAATCGAGTCGATTACAGCAGCAGATGGTTTAGTCGGTGCTTCGTGATTGTGTTGAGCGAAAGAACCAATAGAAAAGAACAACAATAGCATAGTAAGCATTGACGCCTTTTTCTCTCTCACTTTATTTAATTTACGTTTCAAATCGCTAAATCTTGTGTTTTTATCAAATAAGATTGCTAATAACCCGATGTATAAGAACGTATATCCGATATACGTAATCCACGTTCCCCAGAAATCGTGGTTTACAGAAAGGATAGTCCCTTTCTCATCACGGTCAAACTCTGCTTGGAAGAAACGGTATCCTTTGTGATCAAGAATATTATTCATATAAATTCTCGCGTCAAAAGAATCATTACCATCAATTACAGAAACCTGGCTTTCAAAAGCAGAATAGCTTCTTTCTGTTCCAGGGTATTTATCAGCAATAAATTTGTTTAATTTAATTTTGAAAGGAGTAGTATATACTTTACTACCAAACATCATTGTAAACTCTAAGTCTCCCAATTGAAATGCTTGAGGTTCTCCCATTCTACCTGCTTTCCCCATAAGAGTTACTTCTTCCTCTTTTCCTTGAGATTTTACAGTTAGCACAAGAGCGTCAGTACTTGTTCTACTTTTGAAATCTCCGTCAGACTTCAATACTTTTTTACCTTTAATAGGCATTTCAGGCAATACAAATTGCGTACCTGCTAAGCTATATAAAGAACGGAAGTTTAACGGTTCTTTAGTTCCTGCAAACACGTCATTTTGAGCTTGTGTTGCCATTACCATAAAAGTACCGCCAAAAGGAGTCTCCATAAAATAGTTATCTCCCTCTTTAGTAATGTTAATTGCACCATCTGTAGGTGAGTTGAAAGAGAACAATACATTGTGAATGTTTGCAACTTGTCCTTCTTCTAAATAATGTTCGTGACGATCTCCATCACCTGATTCTACTAATTTCAAGAATAGCTTACCATTCGCATCTTCTTCCACTACTTCCTCAGCTCCCATAATAAAGTCTTTATACTCTATTTCGAAAGGAATACCATTAAAGTCTTTTTTCATTGTAAAACTGTTGTCTGTTACAGCTGAAAAAAGAATTGGTTTTTCAAATGTTCTTCTTCTTGTCTCTCCTTCATATTCTCCATCTGCCATTACCGTTAAAAACGTTTTGTCAGAAAAAATACTATCAGCAGTTTCACCTTCGCGAATCGGCATCATACCCTCAAAACTGATATAACGAGTAATAAACGCACCGATCAAAATAAGAATGAAAGCCGCGTGAAGCATAAATGTTGCCCACTTTTCTTTAGTAAACAATCTATACTTTTTAATATTACCGATAAAGTTAATCAGGAACACTAACATAATGGCTTCAAACCATTTAGTATTGTAAATTAGTATTCGAGCTGTGGTGGTATTGTAACGGTCTTCAATGAAAGTACCTATCGCCAAAGCAACAGCAAAAACAATGAAAAGAACCGCCATTAACCTTGTCGAAGAGAAAAAAGAAATAATTTTTTTATCCATGAGTTGTTAATACGTTGTTTTATAGTTCAACAAAAATAACCAAAAACCTAAGCTATAAGGTATATTTAACTTATTATTTAGTAATGATTTTACTATTCAACTATAACTAAAATCAATTACATTTGTGGATGCTTACACTACGCAATATTTAAAGCACACATTTAACACAGTAAAATATTGCATAAATTGACAAACTAAATTATAAATTATGCCAAAGATCTCAAAAAAAGGGCACTTGATGCCAGAGTCTCCTATTAGAAAATTGGTTCCTTTTGCTGAAACGGCAAAAAGAAAAGGAAACCACGTTTACCACTTGAACATTGGACAACCAGATATAAAAACGCCAGAACTTGCACTTCAGGCGGTTAAAAATGCTACGATTGACGTTTTAGAATACAGCCACTCTGCTGGTTTTGAAAGTTATAGAAAAAAATTAGCTAAATACTACCAAACAATTGACCCTACGGTTGAATTCACAGATATTATTGTAACTACAGGAGGTTCTGAAGCGTTATTATTTGCTTTAGGAAGTACAATGGACCCAGGAGATGAAGTAATTATTCCTGAACCATTCTACGCTAACTACAACGGATTTTCTGCTTCTAATGGTGTAAATATCGTTCCTGTTATGTCGTCAATCGACAACGGGTTTGCTCTTCCGGCAATCTCTGAATTTGAGAAATTAATCACGCCAAAAACAAAAGCAATCTTAATCTGTAATCCAGGTAACCCAACAGGTTATTTATACTCTGAAGAAGAGATGAATCAGTTGGCAGAATTAGTGGTGAAACACGATTTATTCTTAATTGCTGACGAGGTTTACCGCGAGTTTGCTTATGACGGATACAAACACGTTTCTGTATTGAGCATCCCTGCTTTGGCAAACAACGCTATTGTAATTGACTCTGTTTCTAAACGATACAGTATGTGTGGTGCTCGTATTGGATGTATTGTTTCTAAAAACAAAGAATTGATGACTGCGGTTATGAAGTTTGCTCAAGCGCGTCTTTCTCCTCCTACATACGAACAAATTGCTGCTGAGGCTGCTTTAGATACGCCACAATCTTACTTTGACGAAGTTATTACAGAATACAAAGAAAGAAGAGATGTATTTATTGCTGAACTTCAAAAAATTGAGGGAATCCAAGTAACTGTTCCTCACGGATCTTTTTACTGTGTGGCTAAATTCCCAATTAAAAACGCAGAGGACTTTGCTAAATGGTTATTGGAAGAATACGACTACAACGGAGCTACAGTAATGATTGCGCCTGCAGAAGGATTCTACTCTACGCCAGGTGTTGGTCTTGATGAAGCACGTATGGCTTATGTGTTGAAAAAAGACGATTTAATTCAGTCTGCTAAAATCTTAAATGAAGCTTTAAAAGTGTACAAAACTATCGAAAAATAGTTCATTCTACTTTTAAACCCGCTTATATACAGGGCTATCTATTTTTAGGTAGCCCTCTTTTTTTGTGTTTACTTGTCCTCTATCCCCTGCCAACCAATGCAATATTACCCTTGTTTTCTATTCACCAAACGCATAGTACAACTATCGCTCACCCCACAATAGTACAAGCTTTAGACAGGTTTTAGACGGCACTCCTTCGAGACATCTTCGACACAAGTACCACAGAAGTTCGGAAAACACCCCCTTTTTCCGAACGTCTATGGTACTAATGTGGTATTAGTCTGAAACATAGTCTAAAGCAAACCTCTACCAATCTGCGTTATAACAGCAATAACACTCTTTACACTACAATTCCTTTTTGAACCAACAACCACAGTGGGCATTGCACTTTACTATTTCAAAGAACGACCAATGAGATACAAACGCCACCCTAATATTCCTCCTTTTTTACCTCTGTATTCAAAAATAAAAAAGGGTACCTCACAGCTCGACCAACATTTAGGGGGTAATCAGAATATAACATCACAGGTTTTGTTTTTAGTTTACAAAGCAAAATTAGTCATACGCACAACAGAATATTTTCAAAGCGGTTATTTTGACATCATTTGCTATCAAATGCTATCAAATGCACTATTGACTCTGTCCCACTTTTGTCCCCAACCCCCTCCAAATGCTTATAAACAAAGGGAATGACAGTATCTCAATTGTATATTAGTCGGAGATAAGCCGTAAATAAGTCGGAGATACCTCACCTAAAGGCCTTTTTCGCGAACTAAATACGACTTATTTACGACTCATTTACGACTCAATCTCGTTTAAAACCTTGGTGAGCCCTTTAAAACAAAGGGATGAGCGCCAATTGGGGACTTCAAAATCTACTTGTCCTTTGTTTTGAATAGCCTTATCGGCACAGGAATAATTCGTCAAAAATTAGCTTATACTAACATTCTCAAATAGTGCGAACTCCTATTTCTTATAGTTCACAATGAGAAAAACCTCCAATTTCACCCCTAATCAGCGGCTTTTACGCCTTGCACAACAACTGTTTTAAGGAGATTTTACTACCTTTAAACCTTAGCAAATCAGGTATGAATATATTTAAGAGAAAACGCCGCTTTCCCAATGAGGATAAACACAGGGGAATACTACACCTCAGCGAAACGCAGATTATCATTGAAAACACAGCGTATAGCAGGGAAATAGAGGTTATCGAAATCAGTCAAATAGAATATATCTACCTTGAAATTTGCAATTATAGTAGCCCTGGATTGATGATTTACCAAGGCAGACAACACTATATTCCAGTTGATTATGTCAATACGGAAAAACTGTGCTTGCAGTTGGCTAAGCGTTTCAACTTTGATATGGCTCTTATTTATGACAACATTCACAAAGAAGAAAATGCGGTACACCAATTGTTTCGCACCACTTATCAGCAGAATTTTGAGTTGGTTTCTGGCGGACAAAACGATTATACAAAGGGCTTTGAAATTATAGCGCCCACCCCTTGTTTTGTACCGTGGACAACCACTAAAAGCGAGTTGCTAAACAATCCGCATACACACTTAGAAAACGGTTATTTGAACATCGTTTATCCGGTGCGAATTGGCAATATTATCGTGCGTGATTTTGGAGCTTATGTCGATAATATTCGCCCTGAAATAGCTCTGGAGGAATACTATGCTAAATGCTATACTACTGATGGTTCGGACAAGAGTTTATACCTTGTTAAAGAGCAGTTAGAACGCGACCTTGCGGATAAGGCTGAGTTTACTTTTCACAGTGATTTCAACTTGTTTTTCTATGCTAAAATAGGCCAAATTACCTTTGAGGCTACCTATTCCATTGACGATAATGAGATGAGAAATATCGCGTATAGTTTTACTTCCTTTAGCGCAAGGCTACAGTTTGATTATCCGGCTATGCTTATCGCTTCTGACTATGAGCAAAATGGCGTGGTATCTCAGCTGTTTATGTGGAACGAGGCTTTGAGTACACCTGATAATTACAAGACGAATACGCATATCAAACAGACACCTGAATTTGTCTTAGCGGCTTCAAAAGGAAAAGCTGTTATTTGGAAAGATGAGGCGAATAACCTACTTGGATTTGCCGATGCGGAACACGCCCAATGGTATGCTATATCTGAGGTTGAGCGTTTTACTTTGTGGAACACCTTACCCGCTAAAGGAGGTGGATTTAGTTCTCTTTCCATCACTTTTACGGATGGCCAACAAAAAACACTTTTTGAAGGAGCACACGATACAATGAGTAAACATTTAGACGAAGTAAAAGCCTTTTTAGGATTTGATATACAGTTTTACGAAGATTATAACTGCTAAAAAAAGAGTACAAAAAAAGAGACGATATTCGCATATCGTCTCTTTTGTGTTCTTATATAAAATAAGCGGCTATCACCCCAATGATAATAGCGATAAGCTTATTGATATTAAACGAGTGTTCTTCGTTACTTTCAAAAATGATAGTAGACGAAATGTGGAATAAAATACCTACCACAATGGCTGATATCTCGGCGTAGTAATGACTTAAAAAGTCTACATTACCAGAAATCAAAGTACCCAAAGGTGTCATTACTGAAAACACAAGCATAAAAAATAACACTGATTTTTTACTCATATGCGCATTGATAAAAAATGCGGTTAGAATCACTGCAATAGGCAAATGGTGTATCCCAATTCCCCACGCAAGCTCCTCGTGCTGACTGACTGGCATTCCCTCAAATAACGCGTGGATACACAAACTAATAAACAACAACCACGGAATTTTATCAAATTTGTCGTGTACGTGAACGTGTCCGTGTTCTGCACCTTTAGAAAAATATTCTAAGACAATCTGAAACACAATCCCTATCATAATGAAGAACCCGATGTTTCCTGATGCGTGGTTATGACCGTGAGCATCAGCAGCTTGTTCTACTAATGGGGTAACGTGATTGTACTGATACACATCTGGTAAAAGGTGTGTAACAGTTAATGTTAATAAGAATGATCCACTAAAAGCCATTAATAGCTTTAAGTTTTTTTTGTTCTTAGGTTCTAATATCACTGCTATTAGATACCCTATTATTACTGAAACTAAAGGAATGATATAAACCATAGGCTTATTTGAAAATCATGATTAATCGATCTGATTCGTTTTTATAGAATTTTCTTAGTTTGTAATCACCAAACACATCTAATAGATAAATTTCTTTTTCATTCATCATTTCTTCAAAATCCTCTAATCGCAATGCTTTTACTTTTTCAGTATAGTCGTGGTGTTCACCGTCTGCGTCAAATACAATGTTTTTAATGATAAACCCATCTTCGTATTTACGCGTAATATGGAAATCAATTCCGTCTACTGTTTTCACTTCAGAAGGAACAAGGTTAGCAATTACTTTATCAACATTCATAAAGTCGATAACTGCTAATCCGTATTCAGACAAACTTTGGTGAATAGCATCTAACGTACGAGCATTATCTGCTGGATCTTGAAAATACCCAAAACTTGTAAATAAGTTTAATATAGCGTCGTATTTCTGCGTTAACGGTTCTCTCATATCGTGTACGTGAAAATGAAGTGTATCACTTTCAAATTCTTTAGCACTTTCGATACTATTGCCAGATAAGTCAACTCCCGTTACGTCGTATCCCAATTTGTTTAAGTAAACAGAATGTCTTCCTTTACCACAAGCTAAATCTAAAATCTTAGCGTCTTCCTCTAAATTTAAGTAGTGACTTAAATTATCAATTAACATTTGTGCTTCTGCGTAATCCCTATCTTTGTATAAAGTATGGTAATAAGGGGTATCAAACCACGATACATACCAAGCTTTGTTCTCTTTTGACATACTTTTGTTTTAAATCTTTTATTAGCCTACAAATTTACTTTATTTTTGTGGATTAATTAGATGAAGTAAATTATTCCTTATATAACAATAAAGATGGAGAATTTTAAAATGGTTGCTAAGACATTCTTTGGTTTTGAAGATGTATTAGTAAAAGAATTGCAATTATTAGGTGCAGTAGATGTGAAACCGGGGACGCGTATGGTTAGTTTTAAAGGAGATAAGGGCTTTATGTATAAAGCAAACTTAGGCCTTAGAACAGCTTTGAAGATACTTAAACCTATTTCAAGCTTTGCAGTTTATAATGAGGAAAACTTATATAGAGGTGTTCAAACTATTGATTGGTCAGAGTATATTTCTGCTCATCAATCGTTCGTAATTGACGCTACAGTGTTTTCTGACAACTTCAACAACTCACAATTCGTTGCTTTAAAAGCGAAGGATGCTATTGTTGACCAGTTCAGAAACAAATTGGGAAAACGTCCTAATATCGACAAAGACTTCCCTGATTTAAGAATTAATATCCACTTACAACAAGATATGTGTACGGTATCTCTTGACTCGTCTGGGGCTTCATTACACCACCGTGGGTATAAAACAGCTACGAATATTGCACCGATTAACGAGGTATTAGCAGCTGGAATGTTGTTAATGTCAGGTTGGGATGGTAGAACAGATTTTATCGACCCAATGTGTGGTTCGGGTACAATCTTGACAGAAGCAGCTATGATTGCTTGTAATATTCCTGCTAATATCAACAGAAAAGAGTTTGCTTTTGAGCGTTGGAACGATTGGGATGCTGACTTATTTGACAAAATACAGGAATCGCTATTAAAAAGAGTACGCGAGTTTCATTATACAATTAAAGGGTATGACAAAGCGCCGTCTGCTATATTAAAAGCAATTGACAACGTGAGAAATGCTAACTTAGAGGAGTATATTCAGATTGAAACGGCTAACTTCTTTGACTCAAGTAAGGAAACAGAAGGACCATTACATATGGTGTTTAACCCACCGTATGGAGAGCGTTTGGACATTGACTTAGAGCGTTTTTACAGAGAAATTGGAGATACGTTAAAACAAGGATATCCGGGTACTGAAGCTTGGTTTATTACGGGTAACGTAGAAGCGTTGAAATTTGTTGGATTAAGACCATCGAGAAAGATTAAACTTTTCAACGGTAAGTTAGAGGCTCGTTTTGTAAAATACGAGTTGTATGCTGGAAGTAAAAAAGGAAAATATATAACAGATAATCAATAGATCATGAGCGTTAATACAAAGACTATCATTTTGCAGTTTGTTAGCTTTGCTATCTTATTTATTATAGCAAGAGTTATCATTGTTCAATTTACGGATTTACAAGGCTTTTGGGGCCCATTGGTAAGTGCGGTTATCGCTACTATCTTAGCTCCACAGTTTAAAGTATTCAAAACTGAGAAAGGTGATAAGATCTGTATGCGTTGGATCTTTATGAAAGGTGTGAAGGTATTGAATTAAATAAAAAAGGTTGTTATTTTAAAAATAACAACCTTTTTTGTTTCCAAAAGCTACCTCATCTAAGGTAGCTTTTCTTTATTATTTCAATCTAAATTTCAGAGGAACTGAGAAATTCAACGGATATACGTTGCCATTTCTGTCTTTTGGAAAGGTAAACTCCTCATTTGACAAGGCATCCACTACAGCCGTTAATCGCTTTGCAATAACATCATTGTCTTCTTTTGAAATACTAAACTTTGTCAAGTCGTCAAAAACCAACTTCTTCTCTCCTGTTTTTGGGTCAATGCTAACCTGCGTCATAATCACCAAAGGAATTGTGTACTTGTATTCGTTGTAAATAGCTATTGCCTCATCGCGTAATGCACAAGTAACTAATTCTCTATTTTTAGCAGCAATTTCTTTGTCCATTGTTACAAAACAACTCGCATCAGCCACCTTAGTTCCCTCTATATTATGGCACTCATATCTACTTTGTTTATTGTCTGATATTTTAGTTTCTAACAAACCATCTTCAATAAAAAAGGTAGTTACGGTTGTGTATTTCTTTGCGTCTTTATATTTATACGTACGCACACTGTTAGAATAACGCTTTTCATCAGCAGTATTAGCAGCTGCATCTTTTGTAAAAACATCACTTGTTACAATATAGTCTTTACCCTGTTTCTCTCCCTTAATCACCATTTTTCTTGTCCAACCCTCCGTATCTGTCGTTGGAAAAATTCCGTCAAAGTAGTTTACAACAGTAGTATCTTCTCCTTTTTTTACAAGATCAGTCATCACAATATTCCCTTTGGCAATATTACGCGTATCTTCTACATAGTTTTTTGGAGTCTGTGCATTAGCACTTAAAACGCTTAATAAGCTCAAAACTCCGATTAGTGTGTATTTCATCGTGTTGTGTTTAGTTGACAAACATAAAGCATAAAACACAGAAATAAAAGCAATTAATTTTACTAAAGTTGCTTTTACAACACAATAAATCACCTTAAAATGCGATACACAAGCTACACTTTAACTTAAATACACGCGGCAAGACAAGTAACAACAAGGCATAAAAAAAGCTGCCTTTTACAAGACAGCTTATCTTTATTATTTCAAGTGTTCTGATACAAACCCCATCATACATTTGTAAAAAGAGATACTGTTTTCTTCTTTTGAAAACCCGTGTCCCTCGTCGTATTTCACCATATAAGGAACGTCAAACCCTTTATTTCTTAACGCTTCAACAATCTGGTCAGACTCGGCAATCTTAACCCTTGGGTCATTAGCACCTTGTACAACAAACAGCGGTTTTGTAATCTTGTCTAACTGGTAAACAGGAGAAACCTCTTTTGCTATTTCACGTTCCTCTGGATTGTCAAGGTCATACCATATCTCCTTCACCATCTCTTTATATGGTTTCCAATATTCAGGGAACGACTCAAAGAACGTAAATATGCTCGACACCCCCACATAATCTACTCCACAACGGTATAAATCAGGGGTTTTAATCAATCCCATCAACGTAGCATATCCACCGTGGCTTGCTCCGTAAATAGCAATCTTATCTGCATCTACCCATCCTTGCGCAATTACATAGTGTACTCCATCTTCTACATCATCCATCACTTTACGCCCGATTTGCTTGAAACCAGACTTAAAGAACTCTTTTCCGTAACCACCAGAAATACGGAAGTTTACTTGTAAAGTTGCATATCCTCTACTGGCAAACAACTGCGTTTCTGGATTAAAGCCCCAACTATCTCTAATTCCTTGTGGTCCGCCGTGTGGGTTCACAATCAACGGTACTTTTTGTCCGTCCAACGCCGCTTTTGGTAAGGTAATATACCCGTGTAATTTAACCCCATCTCTACTGGTAAACGAAATAGGACGCATCTCTGCCATATCCTCCTCTTTTAACTGTGGCATCAAATCATACAAAGGCGACACCGCACTTGTAGCTGTATCGTAATTATAATACGTTCCGTACAATTTATCACTTTGAACAATGATTAAATAACGGTCTTCTTTATCTGTTTTAGCAACAATAGAGTACTCATACGCTCCGAAATGACTTTCCAAATCGGCATATATCTTTTTAAAAGTCTCACTTACTGGTTCTATGATTACCTTTTCTCCTTCATATCCCAAATAGTCAATCTCCCAATTGCGTTTGCGCGACAAGCCAATGATAGAAGCGTCAAACTCAGGATTAGCATATACCTCTTTGACTACTTGGCGAGTTTTAAAGTCGTACAACACAATGCGTTGTTTGTCAGAGTCTAAGTTTGTCAATACATACGCCTCATCTTTGTTGTCAGAAGCATAGTTAAACGCCATAACCGAGAACGTATCAGACCAGTTGATGGTTTGAAACAATTCAAACTCCTCTGCTCCGTCAACCTTAAAGAAATACTGCGATTGTACACCGTTGTACATTTTAGAGTAGCCTCTTAAGTTACCATCTTTGTCAAAATCATAACCCGCAATCGGATTAGCAGGGTCATCATTGGTAAACAACTTCACATACTCCCCTGTGTTGATATTCATTTTATACGGCTCAAACACCTGTGGATTATCTAAGTTCATCGAAATGATGATGTAGTCTTTTTGCTCTTTCAGCATATTGACAATTCCCGCTTGCACCTTGTCAAACGGCGTTAAATCCATATTATTCTGTCCGTCTACATTCACCGCATAAATGTGGTAATTCTCATCTCCACCTTGGTCCATGATATACACCAAGCGCTCATCGTTAATCCATCCATACGCACGTACCAACTCCTCTCCTTCTTCAATTACGCGAAGTACGTTACCCGTTTCAATCTCCTTCACGTAAACGTGGCGTTTATTCTTCTCGTCTTTCTCGCGATACGACAAGTATTTACCATTTGGCGACAACTGAAAAGCAGACGATTTAGGTCGCTGAAAGTAATCTTCCACTTTGTATTTATAAACCCCACTCTCCTGATTAGCCAATGCTTGCAACTCCTCATCCGTAGAAACCAACGCAGGATTACCCGGTAGTTTAATCTCCGTAGGTTCAAACACAACAGGCATTTCTTGTTCCATTTGCTTGATAACACCCACTAACTTCTCACCTTCCAACGCACCAGCAAATGAAAGTCCCATTGCGGCAACGCTAAATGATAGGCTGTCTCCTTCACAAACTACATTTGTAGCCTCTAACCCCATTGCCCCTTGAGTTGGCAAGTCTAATGTAACCGTTAATTCAGCAGAAATATGAGCAATTAAGTCTAATTGCATTTCTCCCAAGTCTAATACTGCTTTGTAATCTCCTATTATCTTGTTTGCCATAATTTGTATTTTAAAGTAACCGTACCCCTGACGTTCATCAAGCGTATCCGTTTTCTATTTGTCTATGTATACCTACAAAAATAGTCCATTTTTTGAAAACAAGTAACTGCACTATTCCTCATAAATAAACATATAACTCAATTTAGTTAACCATTAAGAATGTTAAATACCTATCTTTACGATAGTAAACAAAACGACACAACTATGTTTAAATCAATTAAGAAAATAGGTTTTACGCTTGTTTTAAGTTCATTTGCCTTTGTAATGAATGCACAAAACGGCATTGTACTTGAAAATGTAGAGATATTCAACGGAAAGGACCAAAAGACTACAAAAGGGTCTGTGTTGATTGAAAACAATAAAATCACCAAGGTTTCTACTGGAAAAATAGACACGAATAACAATCCACAAATACAAGTAATCGACGGTAAAGGCAAGTTTGTAATGCCGGGGTTAATTGATGCACACTGGCACTCATTCTTAGCGGCAAACAGCAATCAGATGATTATGTTGGGCGATGAGAGTTTCCTTTTTATCAATGCGGCAAAGGAGTCTGAGAACACGCTACAACGCGGTTTTACGACTGTTCGCGATTTAGGGGGACACGTAACGGGGATTAAACAAGCGAATGATATGGGCCTAAACAAGGGACCGCGTATTTACCCAAGTGAGGCAATGATTTCACAAACAGGGGGACACGGAGATGCTAATTTCCCTTGGGCTGAACCGCGTATGTTAGACCATACTCCTCCTCGTTTTCAAACCCTGGGTGGTAGTGTAGTAGCTGATGGAGAATATGAAGTTACTGTAGCTACGAGAGACCAGCTTAGAAAAGGGGCTTCTCAAATTAAGGTAATGGCTGGTGGTGGAGTTGCGACTATCTACGATCCGTTAGACGCAACGCAATATACAGTTGAGGAAATTAGAGCTGCTGTGAAAGCGACTGACAACTGGGGTACGTATGTAACCGTGCACGCTTATACAGCTAATGCCGTTAGACAAGCTGTAGAAGCTGGGGTGAAGTGTATAGACCACGGACATTTGTTAGATGAGGCTACGGTAAAATTATTAGCAGATAAAGGGGTTTGGTTGAGTATGCAACCTTTTGATTCTGATTCAAGTAATTATACAGACCCGTTGCAAAAAGCAAATAAGGAATATGTGGGAACGGGAACTGATAATGTGTACAAATGGGCTAAGAAACACAAAGTGAAATTAGCTTTTGGTACTGACCTGGTTACACGTCCGAAAGACCCGTTAATTCAAAACAAGATATTATTGCGTTTGAAACAATGGTTTTCAAACTATGAAATCTTAAAGATGGCTACGTATGACAATGCCCAATTGCTGAAGTTAAGCGGACCACGAAATCCGTATCCTGCTGATTTGGGTGTGATTGCTGAAGGGGCTTATGCTGATATCATATTATTAGATGAGAGTCCGCTTGAAAACATCGACATCTTACAAGACCCTACAAATAAAATATTGTTGATTATTAAAGATGGTAAGGTGTATAAAAACAAGCTGTAAACAATATTAATTTGAGCTGACATATCCTGGTAAATAAAGTAAACAATACTTATTTAAACACGAACATCAATAGTGGTAAAATGATGTGTAAACAACAGATTTTTGGCCATTTACAACAGACAAAGGAGCTGACTTAATGCGAAGTCAGCTCCTTTTTTATTTCCCCTACCTTCTACCATATTCACTTTCTAAATTTTAAGTTAATATCTAATAATGAGGACTTTCTCTACAATTCTCATAGAGTAATTATACCTCAAAGCGTTGCCCATATCTCTACATAGTGTAGTTTTTTTTTGATGAAATGCCCTCTACTCCCCATTTTAGGCGTTGGCACAACTATTGAACCTATGTAAGTACCGAATGAAAGCAAAGGACTGTTTTTTTAACATATCACCACCTTTCAAGTAAAGTCATCCTTGAGGATTAAACCTCGCTTTACTGAATTTATGCTAAAGCTTTTTTCTTTGAACAATCGGCAAAAACAAACCACATAAATACAATATTATGCGCACTGATAAAAACATCGAAACCGTAGAAAACAAACAACCTAAAAAGAGTTTTTGGGGCAAGTTTGTAGACAAGAGTTTAAACACAACAGATTACTTAGTATTATTAGGAACTTTTATGGTAATGACTATTGGGGTAATCTTAGTTTATCAATTACAACCACACTTTGAGAAATTACATTTAGAGCGTTTAGAGTCTGTTTGGGGAACGTTTATCATTAATCTGGGAATTGTTCTACTAAGCATACAAATCGCGTTCTTACTATATATTGTTTATCTGTATTTCCGCTATAAACCTGTTGCTTCTGTTAGCGATGAGGAGTTGCCAACGTGTACGGTTCTTGTACCTGCTTATAACGAAGGGAAATTAGTTTATGAAACGCTTTATAGCTTGGTTAACGGAAACTACCCTGCTGAAAAGTTGGAGATTATTTCTATTGACGATGGTAGTAAAGACGACACTTGGCAGTGGATGTTGAAAGCAAAAGAAGAATTAGGAGATAGAGTAACTATTTTACAACAACCCAAAAACCAAGGTAAGAGACACGCTCTTTACAGAGGTTTCAACATTGGAAAAGGAGATGTATTTATTACGGTTGACAGTGACTCAATCGTTAAGAAAGACACCCTTAGAAACCTTGTTAGCCCATTTGTAACCAATGAAAAATGTGGTGCTGTGGGTGGAAACGTACGTGTATTAAACACAAAAGACGGTATTATTCCTAAAATGCTAAACGTGAGTTTTGTGTTTAGTTTTGAGTTTATTCGTTCTGCGCAGAGTGCCTTAGGTTCAGTATTATGTACTCCTGGTGCCTTAGCGGCTTATAGACGAGTAGCGGTGATGAACTGTTTAGAAGATTGGATTACCCAAACATTTATGGGGCAACCATCTGACATCGGTGAAGATAGAGCAATGACTAATATGATTCTGAAACAAGGATACCACGTGCTGTTTCAACGAAATGCTTATGTATTGACAAACACTCCTGAAGAGTATAAAAACTTGTACAAGATGTTTATCCGTTGGGAAAGAAGTAACGTACGTGAAAATATTATGATGAGTAAGTTTGCTTTTACCAACTTTAGAGAAGGTTCAAAAGTTGGTCCGAGAATCTTATTGTTAAACCAATGGTTACGCGTTATTATGGCTTATCCAATGACATTCTTAATGCTGTACTTCATCATCACGCAACCGTTGTTATTCATCAGTTCTGCTTTGGTAAGTATCTTTATCTTTTCAAGTATTCAAGTATTCTTTTACTCTAAGAGATATAGCGTGGCTGAGTCATTTTGGGCATACCCATATAGCTTATTCTACACATTTACATTGTTCTGGATTACGCCTTATGCTATTGCCACAGCTAATAAAAGAGGATGGTTAACGAGAACGTTACCACAACAAAAATAAGTGCACCCATATTGTTATTATACGAAAAGAGGTTAACGTGATAAGTTAACCTCTTTTCACTTTTGTTTTGCTATATGCAATCCTACAGTTACAGCAAATAAAAAGAGTGGTGAATAAGCACATTACCACAACAAAAATAAATGTCCCCACATTATTTTATCATAGAAAAGAGGTTAACCTGATTAGGTAACCTCTTTTCACTTTTATATACTTCACATTCAACACCTTTCACGTCTTACAGTATTGTTTGTTTATAAATAAACAACAGGAAGGATACGTGATATACATCGTGTCGTATGCCGTGCGGGCGAATAATAATTCCCCTACGATGGTTAAATTGTAATGTTTTTGTTTGTAATGATACTACAGTATTGTTTGTTTATAAATAAACAACAGGAAGGATACGTGATATACATCGT
>NZ_JBBPHM010000010.1:0-115542 GCF_038039755.1 Myroides sp. C1519 | reverse complement strand
CACCTCGTTTACACCGAGGGGGTCGGGGGTTCGAATCCCTCATCGCCCACAACTTATCAAGCCTTGCAAACGCAAGGCTTTTTTTATATCCATACTTTTCATTTTATAGTGTTGAAAGTGCTTCAATTATAGTAGTCTTTTCGAATACCTTTCTATTTGCAACTTTACAGGATTAAACCTATAGGTTTTGTTTATGTCTAAAGTTTAGCTAATCAAAAAAAGAAGAAGAACTTAAATATAAACGTTAGAAACTAAATATGAACAACACGGTTCTATAAGAAATAAAATAAACGAATATTTAAAATTTAAAGCATTGGCTTGTACTTGCGAGAAAGTACATATCAAAGTGTAGTTTTAAACGCACTATGTTCGAGACATCTACCACATAAGTACCACAGAGGCTCGGAAAAAAGGCCTTTTTCTCGAAGATGTGTGGTACTTGTGTAGTGTTTGTGTGGAATATGTATAAAAGAAGCTTGTAATGACAATACTTTAAAGGCTGTTCTTTTAGTTAATAGGAGTATTAAATAACAATTATTAGCCAGGTCTGGTTATTTTCTATAGATAGTACTAAAGTAGGTCATTGATTTAATACCATTTTAAAGATATTTCTTTTTTGCGAGATTAAATTCCTTGCTTTCTGTTCCTAAATTGTGGAAATATAAATTATCTTTGCTTCTTAATAAATTGAAAAAAATGACATTAAATCAGATTTTAACTCCGCAGATTGAAAAGGCAGTTCAACAATTATACGGGGCGACCGTTGAAAAAGTTGAGTACCAAGCGACAAGAAAAGAGTTCGAAGGCGATATTACAGTAGTTATTTTCCCTTTTTTAAGACAGATTAAAGGGAATCCAGTAGAAATAGGTACTAAAATTGGTGAATATTTAGTAGAGAATACGAACGTAATTGAACGGTTTAATGTAGTTAAAGGATTTTTGAACTTAGTCGTTTCAGATAGTTACTATATTTCATTTTTTAACGGTATTCGAAATGTAGAACACTTTGGATATGTTGAACCAAAAGAAGGTGATAAATCAGTATTGGTAGAGTATTCTTCTCCAAATACAAACAAACCTTTGCACTTAGGACACGTTAGAAATAACTTATTAGGATACTCTGTAGCTGAAATTTTAAAAGCTTCAGGTAAGAAAGTATTCAAAACTCAAATTATTAATGATAGAGGAATCCATATTTGTAAGTCTATGTTGGCTTGGCAAAAATATGGTAATGGAGAGACTCCTGAGTCAACTGGACTTAAAGGAGATAAATTAGTAGGAAATTACTACGTTAAATTTGACGTTGAATACAAAGCTCAAATCAAGGAATTGATGGAGCAAGGTATGTCTGAAGATGATGCTAAAAAAGAAGCGCCAATTATCAAAGAAGCAAAACAAATGCTTGTGGATTGGGAGGCAAATAAACCTGAAGTTATTGATTTATGGAATATGATGAATCAATGGGTTTATGATGGATTTGCTGTTTCTTACAAAAATTTAGGTGTTGATTTCGACAAAAACTACTTTGAAAGTAATACTTATTTATTAGGTAAAGACGTTGTAGAGAAAGGATTAGAGCAAGGTGTTTTCTACAAGAAAGAAGACAACTCTGTTTGGATTGATCTTTCTGACGAAGGATTAGATGAAAAGCTTGTATTAAGAGGTGACGGTACTTCTGTTTATATGACGCAAGATATTGGTACCGCTATCCAACGTGTAAAAGACTTTGGAGATGTAGGTGGTATGGTTTATACTGTAGGTAATGAACAAGATTATCACTTTAAAGTATTATTCTTAATCTTAAAACGTTTAGGTTTTGATTGGGCTGAAAGCTTATATCACTTATCATACGGAATGGTTGATTTACCTTCAGGAAAAATGAAGAGTAGAGAAGGTACTGTTGTAGATGCTGATGATTTGATGGATGAGATGACGAATACAGCTAAAACTATCTCTGAAGAGTTAGGTAAATTAGATGGTTATTCTGAAGAAGAGAAAAGTGTATTGTTTAATACAATTGGATTAGGAGCTCTTAAATATTATATTTTAAAAGTAGATCCTAAGAAACGTATTTTGTTTAACCCAGAAGAATCTGTTGATTTTGCAGGGAATACAGGGCCGTTTATCCAATATACATATGCACGTATCCAATCTATTTTACGTAAAGCAGATTTCGATTGTACACAAGAGATTACGGATATTGTTTTAGATCCAAAAGAAAAAGAATTATTGAAGTTGTTAGAAGAATTCCCTGTGGTAATTCAGGATGCAGCGCGTACATATAGCCCAGCTTTAATTGCAAACTATGTTTACGAATTAGTAAGAGAGTACAACTCTTTCTATCAGACGGTTTCTATCTTAGGAGAAGAAAATATGACTTTAAAAGTATTTAGAGTTCAGTTATCTCAAAAAGTAGGTTTAGTGATTAACGATGCATTTACATTGTTAGGAATCGCTGTACCTGAGCGTATGTAATTTTTATGTTTCTGTGAAAGTAGAAAAATCATATATATTTCAGTCACTTGCCATTATAGTAATGGCAAGTGGCTTTTTTTTGTTTTTTAAGGGAAATTTGCCAAAGAAGTTATTCAGTGAAGAACCTATAAAAACAAGTAATATTGTTGTGGATAGTTTAATGCTTGAGGCTATTCAGAATGTTGAAGGAGGTACAGGAATTGTTGATTCAAAAGTGAAGAAGGATTCTGTAGTTAAATTTGACGAAAGCGTTGTCTATGTTACTGAAGATGATATCTTGAGTAATGAGGATGCAAATTCATTCAAGGGAATGGCATATTTAGAGTCTTTCTTTGCAAGACTATATGCTGTAGAGCAAGCACAAGGAAAGAGAGTGCGTATTGCTTATTATGGAGATTCGATGACAGATGGAGATTTAATTGTGCAAGATCTTAGAAAAAACTATCAAAGTAAATACGGGGGTAGTGGAGTAGGATATGTGTCGATTATGTCAGAATCTGCACAATCTCGTCAGTCTGTAATACACCGATATTCAAACAACTGGAAAATGCAATCTTACTTGAATGTGAAAAGACCACAGAAACCATTCGGTGTGTCTGGTCAAGTATATTTTGTGAAAGATAGCATACGCCCAACGTGGGTAAGTTATCAAGCGGGGAATATTAAGAATATGACCTCGTTAAATAGTCCTACTTTATATTATGGAGCTTCTAATAATAAGAGAGGTGAAGTACTCGTTATTATTGGTAAGGATACGATTACTAAAAAGTTGAGTATCAATTCAGAATTAAATAAGCTTAAAATTGCAGATGGCTCTGTTAAACAAGTGAAACTGATGTTTAAGCACGCAGATTCTATTCCTATTTACGGAATGGACTTCAGTGCAAATTCAGGTGTGCAAGTAGATAACTTCTCAAGTAGAGGTAACTCTGGTTTGCCTTTGTCTTTGTTTAAAGTTAGCTTGATGCAGAAGTATCAGAATAATTTAGATTATAGCTTAATTATTTTACACTATGGAGCAAATGTTTTAAACTACGGTTCACTGAACTATTCTTGGTACACAAAACAGATGAACAAGGTAGTGGCGCATTTAAAACAAAGTTTCCCTAAAGCTAATATTTTGGTTATTTCAACCGCTGATAAGTCAACTAAGTATGAAACAGAGATGAGAACGGATTCTGCCGTTGTTCCATTAATGAAGGCTCAAAGAGCTTATGCAATGGAAGCTCACGCTGGTTTCTTTAACTTATATCAAGCGATGGGTGGCTCTGGTTCTATGATTAAATGGGTAGAGGAAGCGCCAACAAAAGCAAATAAAGATTATACGCACTTCAACCATAGAGGAGCTCAAGTTATTGCTCAAATGATTTTCAAGCAACTTGAGGAAGGCTATGAAGATTACAAGAAGAAAAACGGAAATAAAACAACTACATCACCGGTGAAAACAGAAACTGCTCAAGGGAGTGATGTAGAGAAAAACACTAATAAAGAGCAACAGCACTTAGGAAATGAGTAAAAATAGAATTGCTATATTTTTAGTAAGTCTTTTTTGTGGGTTCAATTTATTTGCACAGGATCAAGCTCCTACTTCTACAGACAATAGTGAGGTAGTCGATTCTGATAGCAATAATGGAATGATCAAAAACAAGGTTTACTATCCAGAACAACTAAACTCGTTTTTTACTAAACTTGGAAAGTTAAAAGGGAGTAAGAACAAAAAAGTGAACATAGTTCATATTGGGGACTCACATATTCAAGCTGATTTTTTCAGTGGACGTATGAGATCGCTACTTCAGGATAAATTTGGAAACGGGGGATTGGGGTTTGCCTTTCCTTATAAATTAGCCAAGACAAACGGAAATTCTTTAGTACGATATTCTTCTAATGCAGAATGGTCGAGTTATAGAAATATCTTTCCTGTAAAAGGAGCTAATGTCGGATTGAGTGGTATTGCCCTTTCAACAGAAAACAAAGACCTTGTAATTGAGCTTAGTGTTCGCGATGCAAGTTATGGGTTTTCCCGTATGAAAGTATTTACACCCAAGAATGACGAGTCCTTGAAGGTAGGAACAACTCGAGAGAAGGTGTTTTTAGAATCATCTGCTCCTAAAAAGATATCACACCAAATTAAGAGCGGTGAGTCTTTATCGAGTATAGCGAGAAAATACAATACTACTATTCCTGAAATTAAAAAGGCAAATAGTATGAAAAACAATGTTATTCACGCAGGGAAAAAATTGAGTATTCCTACAAAAGAAAGAGAAGCTGTATCTGTTTCTAAAAGTGTGTTTAACGAACTATCTGGAAAGAAAGAAGACGTTTTTCATACATTTGAGTTAGGACAAGAGTTAGATCGTATTTACTTCTATTCAAATAAACAAGCAGAAGCGTATGACTTGAATGGAGTAGTTTTAGAAAATGATAAGTCGGGTGTTTTGTATCACACAATTGGTGTTAATGGTGCTCGTTTTTCAGACTATTTAAAATACAATTTATTCTTCGAGCAGTTAAAAGGATTAGAGGCTGATTTGATTATTGTGTCAATGGGAACGAATGAGTCATTCGATAGAATGGATTCAAAAGATTTTCAAGACCAAGTGAATGCTTTTCTTGCAAAAGTGAAACAGGTAGCTCCAAATGCAAGTGTGTTATTAACGACACCGCCACCGTCATACTTTTCAAAAAACAACCCTAATACAGTAGCATCTGCTTTAGCAAATGAGATTATTATTAGCGGTATTAAAGGTAAGTATGCAGTTTGGGATACTTATTATAATTTAGGAGGATCATTAGCTCTTGCTTCTTTAAGAGATGAAGGGTTATTATCTAAGGACTTAGTTCATTATTCTGTAAAAGGATATAACTATACAGGGGATTTATTTTATGAAGCCCTGATGGATGCGTACAATCAATTTGTCAAACAAAATAGTGCTTTAAAGTAAATGAGTCTATTTAATATTGAGATACCGAGTTTTACCATTGATGAAGTAATCAATTGGTTTACTTTTAACCCAAAGGAACCTTTGTTGTTTAACTCAGGTTTGTTTTTAGGTTTGTTTATCGTGTTTTACCTCTTCTATATTTTGATGAGGAAAACCTTTCACGTGCGTTTATTATACGTTGTAATCTTTTCACTTTTTTTCTATTATAAGTCAAGTGGAATGTACTTCCTTATTTTAGTGGGGTCATCTTTAATGGATTATTACTTTGCTAAAATTATTAATGATACAGATAATTCGGTTAAAAAGCGATTGCTCTTAACGATTAGTATTATTGTGAACTTAGGATTACTGGGGTATTTTAAATACACTAACTTCTTTTTAGATGGATTTAATTTTATTGCCAATTCACAGTGGCATTTAGATGATATTATCCTACCTGTAGGTATTTCGTTTTTTACGTTCCAATCGATAAGTTATATTATAGAGATATACCGCAAGGAAATAGAGCCAACGAAGAACTTTTTAGACTATTTGTTCTTTATTTCGTTCTTCCCTCAATTAGTAGCAGGTCCAATTGTACGTGCTAAGGACTTTATTCCTCAGATATACTCTAATATACACGTAACAAGAGATCACGTAAATGAGGGGATGTTATTGATTATAGGAGGGGTGTTAAAAAAGGCAGTGATATCTGATTACATTTCAATTAATTTTGTTGACCGAGTATTTGATGCTCCTAATAGTTACACAGCTTTTGAAAACTTAATGGCTTCTTATGGATATGCTATTCAGATTTACTGTGATTTCTCAGGATACTCAGATATGGCAATTGGTATTGCTTTATTGATGGGATATCGCTTGCCGATGAACTTTAATGTTCCATATCAATCAATGTCTATTACAGAATTCTGGAGACGTTGGCATATATCGCTATCTACTTGGTTAAAGGATTTCTTATATATATCTGTCGGAGGTAATAGAAATGGAAGTTTTGGAGGGTATTTCTTTCCAGGATTATTCTTTGCAGGAATAATAGGGTGGGGAGTTTATTATTTAGAACAAAGTGCGATACCATTGATTATAGCAGGTGCGTCAGTTGTGGTTTTTGCTTTAACGATAGTATTGTCAAAAGATAAAAACAAGAGTTTGTTTACCAACTTTAACTTGTTTACAACAATGCTACTTGGTGGATTATGGCACGGAGCAAGTTTGCGTTTTATTGTATGGGGAGCATTACACGGAATAGCATTAGCAGTTCACAAAATGTTTATGGAGTTGTTTCCACGTGCAAAAGGTAAAGAACCGTCATTTGTGTGGAAAATAGTTTCAATCTTCATTACATTTCACTTTGTTACGTTTTGTTGGATATTCTTTAGAGCAACATCATTTGACGCAGCGTTAAATGTAATTTATAATATAGGTCAATTGGAATTTGATTGGAATGCGTGGTCAACAATCATTATGGGATATAAGAATGCTTTCTTATTAATCTTCATTGGGTTTATCTGGCATTATATTCCAAAATCGTGGATGGCTATACCAAACCAAATGTTTTGCGTAGCCCCAATGTTTGTAAAAGCAGTTGTATTGGGATTAGTATTTTGGGTAGTGTACGCTACAGCAACAGCTGGTCCACAACCTTTTATTTACTTCCAGTTTTAAGATAAAGAGTTATATAAAAAAATCCCGTTTACTTTCTTGTAAACGGGATTTTTTTATGATGTATATAATCTTATTTAGATCTTAAATCAGCACTGTGTTTAGGTGCTAAAAGAGGTTCTGCATAAGTAATAACTGTTTCGTCTTCTAATTCAGCTAAGATAGCAACAACGTTTTTGTAATCTGTTTTATTAGGTACGTTAATAACAAAGTATTGGTCACTTAGTACTTCAATTTCAGTCCCTGCATATAAGATTTCATTATATAAATCTTCAAGGTTGTATTTTTCATTTTGAACAATAACTTGTACCGTTGAATTACCCGATGCTTTTGCAACATAGCGGTAAGTTAATGTTTTTTCAGTTTCGTCGTATTCTGCAAATACTACATCATCGCAAGAAAAATCTGGTCCATAAAAAGGAATATTGTCTACTTGATACAAACCTTCTTTTTCATCTACTACTTTACCCCAAAAAGTTTCTACTGTATTTTCTTCTAAGACATTACTATAATATCTAACTAAAATTTGTTGATATTGATCTTCCATTGCGTAATAATTAATTCTATTAGTTTATACCGAGCTTCCATACGGTATTTGATTTGTCAAAGATAATGTAATTATGAATTAATAGATAAGGAGGCTTTCGATTTTATGGTTTAATTGTAGTTTATGAGTAATTATAATGGCTATCCTTTTAGTTTAAGGCATAAAATCTGGTCATTTGCGGTACTTTAAAACGTTTTTAAAGTCTATCGTTAAGGAGTAGTTTGAAGTAATAAGGGGAAAACAAACTCTTATTGTTAGTTTGATGTCTTGATTGAAAATCCGTAAGCTATCAGAACCAGTCATAAGTATATTATCTGTGTGTAAGAGTATTTCCAACTATTTTATTGAAAAGGATAAGTTTGTCAGAAGGATGAAATAAGTATAAAAAAAACGCCTTCTGTTTCAGAAGGCGTTTTAAGTATCTATTAGTTAGAATTGTTTTCTTCAATCCATTTTCTTGCATTAACAAATGCTTCCATCCAAGGAGAAACTTCATCTTTTCTTCCTTCAGGATAATTAGCCCAATGCCATTGGAATAATGAACGCTCAATATGTGGCATCATTACTAAGTGACGTCCTGTAGTATCACACATCATTGCTGTGTTATAGTCAGAACCATTAGGGTTAGCAGGATAAGCTTCATAAGCATATTTACCTACGATATTGTATTTATCCTCTGTTTCTGGTAAGTTGAATTTACCTTCACCGTGAGAAATCCACACTCCTAATGTGCTTCCAGCTAAAGTAGAAAGCATAATAGAATTGTTTTCTTGAATAGTAACAGAAGTAAAGTTACTCTCGTGTTTTTGAGAATCGTTGTGTTTCATCTTACCGTGAACTGGGTGTTCAGGATTGATTAACTCCAATTCCATAAACAACTGACAACCATTACAAATACCAACAGACATTGTATCTTTTCTTGCAAAGAAGTTCTTTAATGCTGTATTTGCTTTTTCGTTGTACATAAAAGCACCAGCCCATCCTTTTGCAGAACCTAATACGTCTGAGTTAGAGAAACCACCAACAGCACCAATAAATTGGATATCTTCTAATGTTTCTCTACCAGAGATAAGGTCTGTCATATGAACGTCTTTCACATCAAAACCAGCTAAGTACATTGCGTTAGCAACTTCTCTTTCAGAGTTACTTCCTTTTTCACGGATAATAGCCGCTTTAGGACGTGGTTTAGAAGCGTCAATTACAGGTTTTTTACCGTCGAACTGTGCTGGGAAGTTAAACTGTAAAGGTTGTACTTTATAGTTGTTGAAACGATCCGTAGCCTTGTTGTTTTTAGTTTGTTTTTGGTCTAACAAATAAGATGTTTTAAACCAAGTATCTCTCAATGTTGGAACACTGAATTCGAAGTGGTCAGCACCATTTGTAAAGCTAACTTTTTCATCAGTTGTAACCTGACCAATCTTTACAGCCTCAACACCTTTTGCATTCATTGCAGTTTCAAAAGCTTTATCATCTTTTGCCTGAACGATTAATGCTATGTTTTCGTTGAACAATGCTTTCACAGTGTCTTTTTCATTCAATGCAGTTAGGTCGTATTTAGCACCTAAATTAACATCAGCAAAAGTCATTTCTAATAAAGAAGTAATTAAACCACCACTTCCGATATCGTGACCAGCAGCAATTTGCTCATCAACGATTAACTCTTGAATTGTATTGAAAGCATTTTTAAAGTAAGCAGCATCCTGAATAGTAGGAGCGTCTTGACCAATTTTGTTTAGTACTTGAGCAAAAGAAGAACCTCCTAATTTGAAGCTATCTTTAGACAAGTTGATATAGTAGATAGAACCAGCGTTTTTGTTTAAAACAGGTTCTACAATTTTAGTAATATCAGTACAGTTTGCCGCTGCTGAAATAATAACAGTACCCGGAGCAATAACTTCGTCATTAGGATATTTTTGTTTCATAGACAAAGAATCCTTTCCAGTAGGGATGTTAATGCCTAACTCAATTGCAAAGTCAGAACAAGCTTTTACAGCTTCGTATAAACGAGCATCTTCACCAGGATTGTTACAAGCCCACATCCAGTTAGCAGACAAAGAAATCTTGTTGATACCATCTTTTAATGGTGCCCATACAATGTTAGACAATGATTCAGCAATAGCATTTCTACTTCCTGCAGCAGGGTTTATTAAAGCCACAACAGGAGCGTGTCCAACCGTAGTAGCAATACCTTCTTTTCCTTTGAAGTCAAGTGCCATAGCACCAAGGTTGTTCAATGGTAATTGTAATGTACCCACACATTGTTGTTTAGCCACACGGCCACCAACACAACGGTCAACTTTATTAGTTAACCAATCTTTAGAACCAACAGCTTCTAATTGTAGTAATTGGTCTAAGTATTGAGCAACATTAGCAATAGAATAATCTAAATCAGCATAAACGCGTTCAATAGTTTTGTCCTCCATAATTGTTTTTGGTGAACTACCAAACATATCATTAAGTTCAAAATCCATTGGTTTAGCACCAGTTGTTTTAGATTCAATTGTAAAACGGTCGTCATTTGTAACCTCACCAACAGTGTACATTGGAGCACGTTCTCTTTCAGCGATACGCGCTAAAGTATCAATATCTTTTTTACCAATAACTAATCCCATTCTTTCTTGAGACTCGTTACCAATAGTTTCTTTAGCAGATAGAGTAGGGTCACCAACAGGTAATTTATCTAAGTCGATATTACCACCCGTTTCCTCAACAAGTTCAGACAAACAGTTTAAGTGTCCACCTGCACCGTGGTCGTGAATAGACACAATTGGATTGTGTTCAGCTTCAACCATACCGCGGATAGCGTTAGCCGCTCTTTTTTGCATTTCAGGGTTAGAACGTTGAATAGCATTAAGCTCGATACCAGAACCAAAAGCCCCTGTATTAGCAGAAGACACAGCTGCACCTCCCATACCAATTCTATAGTTCTCACCACCAAGGATTACGATTTGGTCACCTTCTTCAGGTTTGTGTTTGATAGCTTGGTCTAATTTACCATATCCAATACCACCAGCTTGCATAATTACCTTGTCAAAACCAAGTTTACGAGCCTCTTCTTCGTGTTCAAATGTAAGGATAGACCCCGTAATTAAAGGTTGTCCAAATTTGTTACCAAAGTCAGAAGCACCATTAGAAGCTTTGATTAAGATATCAATAGGTGTTTGGTATAACCAAGCTCTTTCATTCATCGCTTTTTCCCAAGGACGGTTTTCTTCTAATCTTGAATAAGAAGTCATGTAGATTGCAGTTCCCGCAAGCGGTAAAGAACCTTGTCCACCTGCTAAACGGTCACGGATTTCTCCACCAGAACCAGTAGCAGCACCATTGAAAGGTTCAACAGTAGTTGGGAAGTTGTGAGTTTCTGCTTTTAAAGAGATAACAGAGTCGAATTCTGTTTCTGCATAAAAGTCAGGTTTGTCTGCTGATTTAGGAGCAAACTGCGTTACTTTAGGTCCTTTGACAAAAGCAACGTTATCTTTATAAGCTGAAACGATATCATTAGGATTCGTTTCAGAAGTTTTCTTAATTAATTTGAATAGAGAAGTTGGTTGTTCAACTCCATCTATTACGAAAGTACCATTGAAAATTTTGTGACGACAGTGTTCAGAGTTAACTTGAGAGAACCCAAAAACTTCAGAATCCGTTAGTTTTCGTCCCAATTTTTCAGCAAGGTTGTTTAAATACGTAACCTCTTCTTCGTTTAGTGCTAATCCCTCTTGTTGGTTGTAAGCAGCGATATCATCAATATAGATGATTGCTTCCGGAGCGATGTTAATTGCGAAGATATCTTGGTTTAACTCGTTGTATTCTTGTGCCAGCATCGGGTCAAACGACTCACATTCGTCAGCTTTATAGAACTCTTCAATACGGATGATTCCTTGAATCCCCATATTTTGAGTAATTTCCACAGCATTAGTACTCCATGGAGTAACCATAGTTGCGCGTGGACCTACAAATTTAGCATTGATTGTCTTCTCGTTTAAGTGCTTGGCATTGCCAAATAACCAGTTTAACTTTTGGATATCTTCATTAGATAAATCGTTCTCTACTTGTGCAGCATAGAACATTTTCGAAGGGTTTTCGAAGAAATGAATCATTACGTTAATAATATTTAGTTGTTGTTGTGATGCACAAAAATAGGTTAAAAAATGTCAATTTAAAAATAATTGTTTTTACCTAATTAGGTGCTTTTTTGTTGTATTATAATAGATGGTAACTTATTGTTTTATAGTTAGGTATTTTATAGTAAAACACGTGTTTCTTTATTGTTTGTGATATAGTTTTATTATGTTAATTACTTTAATGATAATCTTGCTCATAGGATTAAATAATCTTTGGTAACGCTATATAAGGCGAGCAAAATAGCCTTTACTATTTTAAAAGATTATATATGAAACAATAAGAGCCCTTCACATTGTGAAAGGCTCTTATTTTATTTGTCAATATTATTTCTTAACATCCATAGTTTTACATAGCGTAAAAACACAGAATAACTTCCTAAACAAGACATTATAATTCCTGGAACTCCATCTCGGAAACCTTGCTGAAGTATGTAATGCTTGAAAAAGCGATACATAGGTTTGAAGATAAAGTGATAAAAGTTTAAGTTAGTTGTTTTTTTATTGTAGTCAAGAGCTTGTAATGCAGCATAGTTACTTAGTTTTTGAATATGAAAGTCAAACCCTCTATAAGTATTATGATAAAGCTTATTTTTTAAAAGACCTACTTTACCGTTTACAATAAGTTGCTCATGAACCATTTTGACGTAATTACATTTACTTTTATTAAATAGTCTTATAACTTTATCATTTTGGTAACCACTATAATTAATAGGTTTATTAAAAAAGTGGTTTTGTCTATGAAACCAATAAGCATCAAAGTTTTCTAACTCTTTTGAGTTTATTAAGTGATGAATTTCTTGAAATAATTCAGGAGTTAAACACTCATCTGCATCTAATAATAATACCCAATCATTTGAAATGTGTGATAAAGCCCAATTTTTTTGATTTGAATAATTATCAAAATGTCTTTGAATTACTTTTGCTCCTAAAGACTCCGCAATTAATACAGTATCGTCAGTACTAAAAGAATCTACAACAATAATTTCGTCAGCTAACTTATTAGCAGAGAGTACACATTTACTAATGCGTTCAGCTTCATTTTTTGTTGGTATAAGTAGCGTTATTTTATTAGACATTTATAAAAATGATTTGTATTAAAAGACGTTGTATTTTAAACTACTAAACAAAAGTAGTATTTAAAATAATACAACGTTATTTTTTTATTTTTTGTATAAAATAGAAGTGTTAAATAAATGTGAGTAAAACCCCCTGTGTTTAAGGTTATTTTATTATCAACATATTATTCTTTACCCTATAGTTAAACGATT
This sequence comes from Myroides sp. C1519, assembly GCF_038039755.1. Taxonomy (NCBI): domain Bacteria; kingdom Pseudomonadati; phylum Bacteroidota; class Flavobacteriia; order Flavobacteriales; family Flavobacteriaceae; genus Myroides; species Myroides sp. C1519. The sequence goes on along the minus strand of NZ_JBBPHM010000010.1, from coordinate 102,530 downwards.
GAATATAAGCTTTTATAAAAGTTTCCATTTCTGCTAACTTCTCAGATTCTTGATTAATTAGATTGTTCTTTAAAGTAGGATCAAGTTTCCAATTATATAATCCTAATGACTTCTTCCCGTCAAAAGCTAAATAATAATCACCTTTTTCGTAGTTATAAATATTGTTTAAGTAGTTTACCACAAAATCCTTGTCTGATTTAAAAGACTTACCATAACTAACTATTTTAGTATTGATTTGTAAGTAGTCCATTAAACTTGGAAGAATATCAATTTGCTGAAAACTTTTTTCCACTTTTTCAACAGGAATTGTTTCATCGCCAGGAGCAAAGAATAGGATAGGAATTCTAAACATTCCTACATTACTTTTCCAAATATCTTCTTGTGGTTCTGAAGATGTATGGTCTGCAGTGATTATGAAAATAGTATTGTTATACCAATCTTTTGTTTTTGCAGTTTCAAAGAATTGTTTCAATGAATAATCCGCATAAGCAATAGATTCGTGTATATTAGCTTCACCTTTAGGAAATTTACCTTTGTATTTCTCTGGAATAGTATAAGGATTGTGAGAAGAGATAGTAAAGAGAGTTGTGAAGAACGGTTGTTCAATACCGTCAATTTTTTTAGCAAAAAACTGTAAAAACTCTTCATCAAATATTCCCCAAGAGCCATCAAATGCTTCAGGACCTTCATATTCATTCTTCCCGAAATAATCTTTAAAACCTGCTACATTAGCATATTGGTCAAAGTTTTGAGAACCATTAAAAGCACCGTGAAAGAATGCTGTATAGTATCCCTGTTCATTTAATATTTTTGGTAAAGCGTGAACATCATTTAAAGCATAACTCGAGGTAATGAATGTTCTATTCATTAAACTTGGGATGCTTGAAATAGATGATGGTACAGCGTCAATAGAAACTTTACCATTAGCAAAACCATTTTCAAAAAAATGACTATTAAGAGCTAATGAATCCATAAAAGGAGTTAATCCTCTATGCATAGTTTCTCTACCAAAACTTTCTACAATTAGTAAAACAACGTTCTTTTTGTTGATGCTGTCATATTTAAATTCTTGAATAGGATTAAAAATATTATTTAATTCTTCTTCAGAATAAAAGTTTACTTCCTCTAAGTTTTCACTTTTCCCCATTGTTTTTAAAACAGAAAAAGGGGTATTTAGTACCAATGCTGTGTTTTTCAATCCTCCATATTGCGAAGCATCAACTAAGCGAATAGGTTTAGGTTGTAAACCACCTCTCCCCATTACAAGCATAATACCTGTTACAACTAATGCTGTGATTAAACCTATAACATTAAAGCTACTATAATGAACTTGGTATTTTATTTTTTTATAAATAAAATAAAAAGAAAGGATTGTAAATAGTATGAATAAAGGAATCCACCAAAATTCAACAATGAAATTTTTTAATAGTCCAGGTAGTTCCTGTTCCATCCCAGAGGCTGTTATAAACGAATAAGAACTTCTTCTACCAATAAATTTAAAATATTCATAGTCAACAAAATTTAAACATAGTATAAATATGTTTACTAAGAAAAAACCATAAAATAAGATTTTCTGATAGGCTTTGTTATTTTGAAATTTACCAGGAATTAAATGTAACAAAGCAAAAGGCATATTGATGAAGCCAAGAGCTGCTAAGTCAAATCTAATTCCTCCCATAAAAATTTTAAAATTCCAAGGATCCAAAAGATGTGCGTTATAGAAATAGAAACCTATTCTACAAAGTTGGTAAAATAGGAAGATTAAGAAAAATCTTTTAGTAAAAACAAGTAGATTTTGAGATAAAACCTTATTCATACAATTACAATTAGTGTATAATAAAAGAAAACAGAGTAATTATACTCTGTTTTCAAAAATATTGTTTTAGTTAAAATTAAACAGCTACGTTATATTCTCTTAACGCATCGTTTAATGATGTTTTTAAATCCGTTGATGGTTTTCTTTGTCCAATGATTAAAGCACAAGGAACTTGAAACTCTCCAGCAGGGAATTTTTTAGTATAAGAACCTGGGATAACAACAGATCTTTCAGGAACATATCCTTTGATTTCAACTGGAGTTTCTCCTGTTACATCAATAATTTTAGTAGATGCCGTTAATACAACATTTGCTCCTAAAACAGCTTCTTTTCCAACACGTACTCCTTCAACTACGATACAACGAGAACCAATGAAAGCATTGTCTTCAATAATAACTGGTGCTGCTTGTAATGGTTCTAATACACCACCAATTCCAACTCCACCTGATAAGTGTACATTTTTACCAATTTGAGCACAAGAACCTACAGTTGCCCAAGTATCAACCATTGTTCCTGCATCAACATAAGCTCCGATATTAACGTATGAAGGCATTAAGATAACACCCGAAGAAATATAAGCTCCGTGACGTGCAACAGCGTTAGGAACAACACGAATACCTTTTTCAGCATAGTTTTTCTTTAAAGGCATTTTGTCGTGGTATTCAAAAATACCTGCTTCTAATGTTTCCATTTTTTGAATAGGGAAATAAAGAACAACAGCTTTTTTTACCCATTCGTTGATTTGCCAATCATCACCTTTTGGTTCTGCTACACGTAGTTTACCTGAATCGATTAATTCTACTACTTCGCGAATAGCATTTTGTGTATCTGTATTTTGTAATAAAGAACGGTCTTCCCACGCTCTTTCTATGATTTCTTGTAAATTATTCATTTCCTAAAGGATTATATTTAGTTTAATTATTCTTTTATTGCTTTAATAACTGCCATTAAATCTTGTTCTGCAAGACCTTGTTCACTTGCCTTGTTAAACATTTTTTCAGCCGCATTAATTAAGTCTGTATTCCAACCTTCTGCTTGAGCTAAGCGCAAGTCTTTAAGCATAAATTTCAAAGGAAAAGCAGCAGGGTATTCATCTTTTAAAATAGGAGCTGTTTTGATTTTACTCATTCCAGAACCACAAGCACCATCATTTACTATAGCCGTCATCATTTCACGTGAAATACCATTTTCTTCTGCAAATAATACTGTTTCGGCTAAGCCTTGTACAACCACAGACATATAATAGTTAATTGCCAATTTAGCTTTACTTCCGCTTCCTGCTTGTCCTAAATAATAGTGATGTTTTCCCATTATTTCGAAAAAAGGAATATTCTCTGTATATGCTTGTTGCTCTCCACCAACAAGGAAAGAAAGGGTACCGTCTATTGCAGGTTTTACACTTCCAGAAACAGGAGCATCAATATAAACTCCTTCTTTTACTGAGACAGCATGATGTAGTTTTTGAGCAAGGCTTGGTGAAATGGTACTGCTATTGATAAAGGTTTTACCGCTGATATTAGTTGAAAGTATCTTTTCAAAAGTATCTTCGGTAATACTATCATTTGGCAATGTTAAGAAAATAACGTCTGTTTGTTCAATAAAGTTGTTTAACTCATCAACTCCATTTGCTCCATTAGAAAGGAGAGGAGATCGCTTGCTTGGATCTCTTAAATAGATATTAACTTTATATCCTGCCTTTAAAAGGTTAGCAACCATAGGAGTTCCCATATTTCCTAATCCTATCCACCCAGTCGTTTTCATAAATGTATATACTTTTTGATTAGACGTAATTCTTATTAAGAGCAAATATAAGCATAAAAAATTGTGCTTCCTTATACTGTTTTTTATAGATTTAAAAACAGGAGGGCTAATTCATCTTGTCTATAACTGAAATATAATATGAGTAGTTTAAAACGATGTAATAGAGTTTTTTTTTCTTAATTTTTATGTATAAATTTTAGAAGATAGTGTGAGACTCCTTCGAGGGTCCTCTGACTATTGTCCGACAAAATAGTTCTCAAGCCAGTATTCTCGGAGGATAGTCGGACTATTGTCAGAGAATTGTTTATAAAGCCTTGTGTATGCTGTTGGTAAGTAAAGTTGAAAATAAACAAGAAATCTCCAGTTTTAATATATTTACTTATGTTAAACTATTGATTATTAATTATTTATGTTGTTGTGGTGCTATGTTTTTAAAAGGATAAAAATGAATTGTTTTTTACTTTTTTTTAAAATAAAATGACTAAAAAATGGAGATTAAAAGCACAGTTTTTATAAAAATAGCCTTTTAATCATCAAAAGAGGAAGTGTTTTATTGTGTAGGCAATTTGAAAACATAATATTTTCTATCCAACTTTTCATTGGTTCAATTATTATTTTTTCTTAGGAAGATATATTGATTTAAAATGACAATTTAATAATCCTATCTATTTTATGTTTATCTATATGAGGAGGTAATTCTCTGTAAAGTTCACTTTTTAGTAAAGAAACTATAGCAAAAAAGTCATTAGTTAGTACAGAATAGTATTGTGTCAAAGCTTCTTTAGACTTAGAGTCTAATGCTTTTATTTTGTTACTTTCTTCAATTAAATTCCCTACTAAGCCAAGAACTTTATCAAAAGTTTCTGCTGATGTGTGCATTTGTAAGAAGCCAAATTCAAATAGTAAGTCCTGTAAATTGTGTACTTCCTTTGCTAATGTTTTTTCTGGGCTAAGGTGAACAGCCAGGTTATCTTTCTGTAAAATAGTGTTTAGTTGCGTTAAGAATTGAAAGAAGATTTCTTGTTTTTTCTCAAAAACCATTAGATGTCTTTCGCGTCTTTCTTCACTTTTTGTTTGTCCTTGCAATAACAATACTGTTATAATAGCTGTTATTACAACTCCTAATAATGTTCCAAAAAACTGAGCTGGTAACGTATGAAGTTCAAAGATTTCAAATGTAACAGCTGTAATTAAAAAGATAATCGTGCAGGCAATAATTCCTAAACGAGCCCAATCTACTTTTTTCATAAAGTTCATATCACTAAACGTATTAATGTTTAGTTCAAATTACGGCTAATTAATTCGGATTTAAAATTATTGTATGAAGTTATTTTAACAATATTTATAGTCGTTTATGAAAGTTGTTAAGAGTATAAGAAAGGAAAAAAAATATGCTTATTTCTAAATGTTTAGATTGGTACGAAAGAATATAAACGATTAAATAGTAAACTTTATTGTATCTGATTATAGAATAATTAATAGAGTAAATTGAAGTGCTAAAGTTGTATTAAAATTTAAAGGATAAACTATTTTTATAATGTAAAATCATTATGTTTACTAAAGTAATATGAAATAAGTTACAGATATGAAAACACGATTAATGTTTGATTTCGCAAGAACTGTTCTTGAAAATGTCAGCTTTGATCCTAAGCTGTTTTACAAAGAACTTCAAAAAGCTATAAACCATTTATTGCCTTATGATTTAGATCAATTAGAGCAATGGGTTAGCGGATATGTTCAGGAAAAACCTGAATTACAAGACTCTTTAAGTTTAATTAATTCGTAATATTAGAAAGCACCTCAGATGAGGTGCTTTTTTTATAATAAGGATTATGAAATGAAGTATATAATTTTTTAGGAGACTACTGTATTAAATTGTATAATACTATTTATTAAACTTCATTCTGTAACGAGGTAAGTTTATTTCAGTCGCTTTTGGATAAGGTGGGCGATTTGTTAAACTAACATCTTCTTTGATTTTATTTTGTGTTGTCTTGTTTTGATCATCATTATAATGATAACGTGGGTCAGCGATAAAAGGCAACTTCGCCATTTTCTGAATTTGTACATTTGGAAAGTGATATTCCACTTCAACGGTTCCTAATAACAAATAACAACCTCCTCCTTGAAAAGGATAAGCTTCTAAACTATCTGGAAAGTGTACAGTGTCAAAATAATGACCATTAACATCTATCCAAGTTCCAAAATACATTGTTCCCCTTGCCGTAGGAACGTGCTTACGCGCAATGAGATAAGCTAACATTCGCACTGTTTGTTTGTGGTTTTTTAGCAAATCACATACCATCACATCTCCTCTAAATTTTGTTTTTAGCAAGTCAAAAGGAGTACAGGAAACAGGAAAACCAAGCAGTTCTATTTCGTCAAAGGCATCTTCAAAAGCAGACCTTTCTAAAGTAGGAAAGGTGTATTCTTGTATTGGCTCTTGTAACAAAGTAGGTGAGGTATCTGGTTTGTAACGCACTAATAGTAATCTCGCTTGAATTAACAATTCATTTTTTTGTTTTCCCATGCATTGAAATGCACCTATAAAAATTAGATTTTGTAAGGTTTCTAACCCTATTGGCACTCGTTGAATAAAATCTGAAAGCGATATATAATTCCCATTTACAGCACGCTCTTCTATTATTTCTTTGATTAAATCCGCATTCACGCCTTGAATAAACATAAGGCCTAAGTAAAGATCATTGTTGTATAAAGTAGTTTCCCAATTGCTTTGGTTGATACAAGGGGGATGTACAATAGCACCAGCCATTTTTGCTTCGTGTACATAAACTTCTGTTCTGTAAAAACCCCCTTGGTTATTGATTACTGCAGTAATGAACTCTAAAGGATAATATACTTTTAAATACAAGCTTTGGTAACTTTCAATAGCATAAGAAGCTGAGTGTGCTTTGCAAAAAGAATACCCTGCAAAGGATTCAATCTGCCTGTAAATTTCCTCACTTAAGCCACGTGCGTGTCCTTTTGCATCACAATGTTCAAAAAAACGCTGTTTGATAGCCGATAAAGCATCTTTAGAACGGCTTTTCCCACTCATTGCTCTACGCAGTATATCTCCATCAGCAGGGTGTAAGCCTCCATAGTGTAGTGCTATTTTAATAACGTCTTCTTGGTAAACCATAATGCCGTAAGTCTCTCCTAATTGTTCTTTAAATACCTGGTGGAAGTACTCAAATTGTCCGGGATTGTTATGGCGAAAGATGTATTCCTGCATCATACCACTTTGGGCTACACCGGGACGTATAATAGATGATGCGGCTACTAATATTTTGTAGTTGTCACATTTTAAACGTCTTAATAAACCTCTCATAGCGGGACTTTCAATATAAAAGCATCCAACTGTATTACCTATCTGTAAATATTCATTTGTTTGTACTTCATCTTTCGATAGAGCGATATTCCGGATATCTACTGTAATGTTTTTATTCTTTTTAATGAGTTGAACAGCTTCTTCAATATGGCCAATGCCTCGTTGACTAAGAATATCAAATTTGTCAAAGCCAATATCTTCAGCAATGTGCATATCAAATTGTGCCACAGGAAAACCTTTAGGAGGATAATCTAAGGCGGTATAGTTTGTCATAGGTTCTTCTGAAATCAAGACACCACACGGATGCATAGTGCGCTGATTAGGAAAACCTTCTAACATTTGTCCATATTGATGAATGAGTTGAACAATACTATTAGGGTCGTGTTGCTCCATCGAATTACGGGTTAGACTATCCAATTCTTCTTTGGGTAATCCGTAAACTTTACCTATTTCTCGTATTATAGAACGGTATTTAAAAGTTGACATAGCGCCACAAAAAGCCACGTGTCCTTTGCCATATTTTGTGAATATATATTTGAGGATTGTATCTCTATCTTTCCACGACCAATCAATGTCAAAGTCGGGAGGTGTCTTTCTATTCTCATTTAAAAAACGCTCAAAGTACAAGTCCAATTCTAACGGACATACATTGGTAATTCCAAGGCAGTACCCTACGATGCTATTGGCTCCACTACCACGACCAATGTGCATAAATCCCATAGCGTTGCTGTATTGTATAATATCCCAAGTGATTAGAAAGTATCCGGAAAAAGCCAAATCATTAATCACCTTTAGTTCTTTTTCTACCCGCGCCATTGCTTGTGGGTGATTTTGTCCATAAATACGTTCCATTCCTTGATATGCCAAACGAGTCAGTAAGTCCATATCTGTTTGTTGATTATCAGTATAGAAACGTTTATTTCTCGGCTTTCTAAACTCGAAAGAGAACTGGCATTGTTCTATCAGTTGTTGTGTATTGGCAATTATTTCAGGGTAGTCTTTAAATAAATCAAGTACTACCTGTTCGTTAATCATCATCTCATCAGGGTGTGCACAATCGCATTGTTCAAGTTTAGAAACAAGCGTATTTCTATCAATTGCACGTAGTATTTGATGGAGTCCATACTCTTGATTGTTTTGATGGGTAACAGGATGTAAGACTACCATTTTAGACAACAATTCTCTCCACTTTGGTTGATAAAGTAAATTGAGTTGAGAGGCTTTTATTCCGATGTATTCATTTTCCTTGAGTTGTGTAAACGCTGCTGATAGTGGATATATAACAATAGTGTTTTCAAAGTCAGGAGCAATAACAGAAAGGGGAGTGGCAAGTTCGTTATGGGTGGTTAATAGTTCACTCATTTCAGCCATTCCGCTTTGATTCTTAGCTATGCCAATATAGCATAACTCATTGTCTTGTCTAAACTCAATACCTACCAATGGTTTTATGTTCGCTTTATTACATAGCTGAATAAAGTCGTATACTCCATTAAACGTATTGATATCTGTTAAGGTTAAACAAGAAACTTGATGATGTTTACCTAAAGAAACTAATTGCTCTAACGGAATAGTACCATAGCGAAGGCTGTAATAGGAGTGACAATTTAGAAACATTGTTTAAGGGAAATGTATTTTATATTAGGTAGTTGAATTGTTCATTATTGAATAGGTGAAATGGGTTATTTAAAGCAGTAAACTATTAATAAGCGATAGATAGTTGCTTGTTTAATCACAGGTAAACTATTCGCTTTCTTTCTTTAAAAAAGCGCCATTACAACGGGTTACAGCATTTATACCATACCTTTTTTTCATTCTGTCCATTGCTTGATATAGCGCCATCAATTCTTGTGTATCTTCAAACAGGTTCATTTGATAGGTACCGCGTACTAATCCACTGAATTGAATACCAATTAAACGGAGTCGCATTCTTCGTTGGTATACTTTTTCAAACAAGTCAATAATGTACTTATTAAGCGTGTGGTCTGCTGAGGTATAAGCAATTCTCATTTGTTTTGTTTCCGTATCAAAATTAGCATAACGTATTTTAACCGTAACAATAGACGTTAGCCATTCTTCAGAGCGCAGTTGAAAAGCTAATTTCTCAACCATCCCTAACAGCAATGACTTGAGTAGGGGAATATCAATAGAATCTTGTTCAAAGGTGTGTTCGGTAGAGATAGACTTACGCTCTCTATAAGGTTCAACCATAGTGTAGTCAATCCCATTTGCCTTTTTCCACAAGTCCACACCATTTTTGCCTAACATCTGTTGTAGTATCTGTATTGGCATTTCTGAAAGTGTTTTGATATTGCGTATACCAATACGTGAAAGCGTGTTATAAGTAACTTCTCCCAGCATAGGTATTTTGCGAATTGAAAGCGGATTGAGAAAAGGTTGTACCTCTATAGGTTGAATTTGAATAGCTCCCAATGGTTTCGCCTCTCCTGTACCAATTTTAGAAACTGTTTTATTAACAGATAAAGCGTAACTAAGTGGTAAGCCAGTTTCTTTTTTAATCGTGTCTGCTAATTCATTTGTCCATTGATAGGTACCGAAAAACTTGTCCATTCCCGTTAGGTCAAGGTAAAACTCGTCTATACTTGCTTTTTCTACCACAGGGGCTTTTTCGGTTATAATTTCTGTAACTGTATGTGAAAGTTTAGAGTACAACGACATATCTCCTTTGATGACTTTTGCTTGTGGACATAATCGCATTGCCATTCGAATAGGCATAGCGGAACGCACACCAAAATAACGTGCTTCGTAAGAACAACTGGATACCACACCTCTGTCGCCACCGCCTATGATAATAGGAATATTGTTTAGGGAGGAGTTTAGTAAACGCTCACAAGAGACAAAGAAACTGTCTAAATCTAAATGTACAATTGCCCTTTCCATCTCAATTAGTTAAAAAATTATAAGACGAAATTACTATATATGTTAGCAAAGTTTATTATATTTGATGCTATAAATAATAGCAAATGTCTTTACTATCTGATAATATCCGTTATTTAAGAGCGCAGAAAGCAATGTCTCAGCAGAAAGTAGCTGATGAGTTGATGATTACTCGTGCGCGTTACTCAAAGTATGAAGAGGGTGCTTCAGAGCCACCTTTGGAAGTATTATTGCGTATTTCTCGTTTTTTTCACGTGAGTGTAGACTTGATGATTTCAGTTGACTTGCGCAAAGTACCTATGCAAGATTTATTGAAGTTGGAAGACAACCGTATTTTGTTGCCAATTATGGTTGATCCAACGGGGAATAACTTTATTGAGATTATTCCGCATAAAGCAAGAGCAGGGTATTTAACGGGGTATGCTGACCCTGAGTTTATTCAAAACTTAGAGCAGATATCTCTACCGTTTTTACGAGAAGGAAAGTATCGTGCGTTTCCAATTGAAGGGGATTCAATGCCTCCACATCAAGAGGGCTCGTTTATCATTGGTAGTTATATAGAGCGTTTACAGGATATAAGAAATGGGCATACTTATATTATTATTACCGCTAATGAAGGGGTAGTATATAAAAGAGTATATCGCATAGATGAAGAAACACTGGAGTTACATTCAGATAATACGTTTTATGAGCCTTATCAAATTAAGGCGTATGATGTAATTGAAATCTGGGAATATGCTTGTAGTATAGCAACGGAGGAGTTTAAACCAGAAGATTTAGTAGAACCAGATACCAAAGCTATGTTTCAAGAGATAAGACATATGCTGGGTGAGGTGATGAAAAAAGTAAAATAAAAAAAGGGCTAATCTTAATTGGATTAGCCCTTTTGTATTATTTATTGATATCAATTAAGATTTTAACTTCTGAAGGATTATTTACTAAGGCTTCAAATCCATTAGTTACAATCTCGTCTAAAGTAATTTTGTTTGTTACAAGTTTTTCAACGTCCATACGACCTGAGTCAATTAAAGAGATAACTTGAGGGAAGATGTTTCTGTATGCGATTACACCTTTTACAGTAATTTCTCTTAATACTTGGTCTAAAGCATCGTGTTGTACTGGTTTACCAAATAAAGCAACTAATACAGCAGTACCACCATTTCTTGTAGAAGCAATACCAGTGTTGTAAGAAGCTTGTACTCCAGCACAGTCTAAGAATACGTTTACTCCTAAACCATCAGTTAATTCTTTAATTTTAGCTGGAAGGTCTTTGTCCATTGCATTGAATACGTGAGTAGCTCCGATTTCTCTTGCTTTCTCTAAACGTTTTTCAGCAACGTCAGTTACGATTACATTAGATGCACCTGCTGCTAAAGCTGCTTGCGCACATAATAATCCAATTGGTCCTGCACCTGATACAAGTACTGATTGTCCTACTTTTAATCCACTTTGTAATACTGAATACACAGCTACTGCTGCAGGTTCTACTAATGCTCCTTGTTCGAAAGACATTGTATCTGGAATTTTGTGAATCATATAGTCTTCTACAACTACATATTTAGCAAAACCACCATTTCCTGCTAATCCGATAAATCCTAAGTGCTCTCCTAAGTTGTATTCTCCAGAAGTTACAAATGGGCTATCAAAGTTTTTATAAATAGGCTCGATCACTACGCGATCTCCTTTTTTTACATTGTGTACACCTTCACCAAGCTCTTCTACGATTCCAGAGAATTCGTGTCCAAGTGTTGTAACACCTTGGTGTCCGTTTAATGGGTAAGGTTGATCTACAGGGATAAGTTGAGGTCCGTGTACATATTCGTGTAAGTCAGAACCACATATTCCAGCATATTGAACAGCAATCTTTACTTGTCCTTTTTTAGGTGTTGGAACTTCTGTTTGTTCTACTCTAATATCTTTGGCTGCATACCAGCGTGCTGCTTTCATAGTGCTCATATATTCTTCTTTTAATAAGTTTATTTTTCTTTTATTATGTAATCCAAATATAAGGAAATGATACAGCATAATATATGACAAATGTCCTGTTTAGAAGTAAATGGTATAGTGATTAACTTAAATTAAGGAATTTAACACTCGTTTTTACATATTAAATAGCAATGTGATATTCTCTTGTTAGAATACTATATTTTATGGGTATTTAGGTAGTTCATTTTTTTTAAATGTAGTACTTTGCGTACCATTTTAGTATAAAAACGGAGACAATGAATCAAGCAATCATGCTATGGGATGCAAATCCTGAACTATTTTCTATTGCAGGTGTACCAGTAAGGTATTACGGAGTCTTATTTGCAGTAGGGTTAATCCTTGGGTATAATATTGTAAAACGCTTATTTCAAAAGGAGCGTATTCCTATTCAATATTTAGATACTTTACTTATATATATACTTGTTGGTACCGTAGTCGGTGCCCGATTAGGTCACTGTTTATTTTACGATTTTGCGTACTATTCACAGCATCCCTTAGAAGCAATTATTCCTTTTCAAAAAATAGGAGGTGCTTATCAGTATGTTGGTTTTATGGGCTTGGCAAGTCACGGTGGAGCGATAGGTGTTCTTTTGGCAATTTACTTGTATTGTCGAAAGTATAAAATTGGAATGTTTTGGTTGTTAGATCGCATTGCTATCGGGGTTCCTGTGGCAGGTGCTTTCATTCGATTTGGAAACTTTATGAATTCCGAAATTTACGGAAAACCAACGAATGGCAACTGGGGAGTTATATTTGCTAATGACGATATGATTCCAAGACACCCAACGCAACTATATGAAGCATTCGCTTATTTATTGACTTGTGTAATCTTGTACCTTGTTTATAAGAAAGTTAACTTAAAGACAAACGGCGTTATTTTTAGTTTGTTTCTTATTTTGATGTTTACAGCGCGTTTTGTGTTGGAGTTCTTTAAGGAAGATCAAGTTGCTTTTGAACAAGGAATGTTGTTTAATATGGGACAATGGTTAAGTGTTCCATTTATTGTATTTGGAGTATGGCTATTGGTGTTTCAAAAACAATTAGTTAAGATAACCGCTTATTCTCCTGTAAATTTAAAAGAGAAAGAGGCGTAAGCTTTATAAATTTAAAAGAGTTAGAAAGATGTTGTCAAATACAATTCACGCTTATTGGAGTTCTGTGATGATGGGCGGAAAAATAGTTTATATAGACGAATTATTCACGTTGGTAATTAATGCGCGTTTAGATGATTCTTACCGAATTATGATGGTAAAAATGCCTAATCAACACACATTAGCTGTGGTGTCTCCTGAAGTTGCTGAAAAGTTAGATTTGCTTGCTATTGGCGAGTTTTCTGAGACTATATTCCGTCAGTTAGTAGTTGTAAGTGGATTAGTAATGAATAGCCCTGTTGAGGTATTTTACTTTTCTGAAAATGAAAAGACAAGATTAGCGAAACAAACTATTTTAGGTGAAATAAAGCGATTGACGAAGGATGAGAATACTTGCATAGCTAATTTTAAAGCAAAGCTTTCTAAAGACACATTAAATACATCTGGCGTAAGTTTTGAAGATGAGTTTGTATTTGGTGCTTTTGAGAATGATGAGTTAGTCTGTGTGGCAAGTGGAAGTAAGTGGAGTACAAGTCCGTTTACGGATGTCCGTGTAATCACATTGGACACACATCTGGAGTTAGGAATGGCGACTGCTGTTGTTCGAAAGTTGAGTCAGTCTATCCTTTCTGAAGGAGGAGAACCGCAATTTCGTTGTCCTATAGCTAATGAGGCAGCTCTTGGTTTAACCGATGCGTTGGAATTAACAGCCTTTGGTCAGTTAGAAATAGTTGCTCAATAAAATTGAAGATATAAAAGAAAAGCCTCTACTAATTTTAAGTAGAGGCTTTTTTATGCTGTATTATTCAGCAGAATAATCGTCTAACATATCAAGAGAAGGCACAAAGTATAACGTACCTGTTTTAGCTGTACTAAAATCTAATATTCTATCGTAGTTTCCTACTGGATCACCGATAAACATATTCTCTAACATTTTCTTAGTTGTACTAAACGTACTTGCATAAGAAATGAAATAAGTACCTGCTTCACCTTTAGAAGGGTTAGCAAACGGCATATTTGCTCTTACAATTTTTAGTTCATTTCCATCTTCATCTTCAATAGCCGTTAATGACGAGTGAGAGTTAGAAGGTTTAACGTCTTCTTCCATTTCAATGTCAGTTGCTTTATATCTACCAATTACCTTTTCTTGGTCTTCTGTAGAAAGTTTGTTCCAGTTATTCATATTGTGAATATACTTTTGAACAAATAAATAACTACCACCATTATAAGCAGGGTCGTTATCGCGTACAACACCAAAGTAATCTCTATCGTCGTCAGTTGGGTTTTCAGTACCATCCACAAATCCGATAATAGATCTACCATCCCAATATCTAAATCCTTGTACTTCTTCTAAACAATCAGCAATCGGAATTAATATATCTGCTAAGGCAGCTGCCATATCAAAGCAAATAGCCGGATTAATAGCACTTAGGTGAAAGTGTAAGTCTCCTTCTGTAGAAACAGCAGTGTGTTTCTCGCCTTTGATCTCTTCAAAAGGTTTAAATTCTTTTGGAAGAGGAGTAGGTAAACCTAAGTCTAACCAAGCGTTGTAACCAACTCCCATAATGCAACTTGTTTTAGCATCTGGAATGCGGATTTTAAATGAATTGTTTAAGTTATTGACCAATCCACAAAGTTTTTCAAAAGCAGGTTTAATATTAGCACCTTGTTTAAACTTCCAAACTGAAAAAATGGTGTTCTTATTTGGATAATCAGTAACACTTTGCGGTTTATTCGTTTTGTTTTCCATTGAAATAAAATTGTTTTATCGGTTATACTTATTATAAACAAGATTTAGATAGCAAGCTTAGAAGCTTTAGGCAAGTAATACTCTTGTTTGTTGTAACTAAAGTATAAAAGTATTTATATTTTTTTGGCTATGCTATTTTTAGAGGGAATAATGTTGGTAAACTGTTGTGAGGTATGAGTTATTGGGATTAAAATATGATTATAAATAGATAATCAATGTTACACTTAAAAGTTTTTACATTTTTAAATCAATGTAAATGTTTGGTTCGTTTTGCGAATATTATCTTTTTTTATGTGTTAATGTTTTAATAATGAGATTTTTTAAAACACTTGTTTTATTAAGTAATATCTAAATAATTGTTTTTTAATGGGTTATTATTTTTGTTAATAAGAGATATGTTGTTGTTTTTTTAAATATTCGTGTGTAATTCTGTTTGTTTGTGAGTGTTTTTTTATGAAATAATGATGGTAATAATTAAGTGTTTTGTTTAAAAATATGTGTAAATGATAATTGTGATTAACGTGGCTAAACTATTTTTTGATAATATCGTAAAAATAAATTGGATTATTAAAATATTGAGATTAGATATTATATTTAAGTGAGGTCTGTTAGTTAAAAAGACGTAAATATTTATTATTCGTAATTAGTGAAGTTGCTGTTTGTTGAGAATATGAACGGAGGTATAATAAGAAAAAAATAATCCAGTTAGTTATGAGAAACATTTATACACTTGTATTTTTTTTATGTTCATTATGGATTACCGCTCAGAGTCCAGGAGGTATTTCTAATATTGATGTTGAGATTTGGTTAAAAGCTGATGCTCTAAATTCTAATGAGCAAGAAGAGGGCACTGCTGTACATCTATGGCAAGATTTATCTGGTAATAAAAGAGATTTTTGGGGGATTTTAGGAACTTTACCGCGATTTACAAAATCAGGAATGAACTATCATCCTGCTGTAGAGTTTTATTCAATTAACGAGGAAAAAGGTAGTGATGAAGATAAAAAACGAAAATTAGTCACACAATCTATTTTTAAGGTTGATGATAAAAAGTCATATTTTGTAATTTGGGTTTCAAAGATAGATAGAGATTTAAGTAAGGGTAAGGCAACTGTTTTTTCTTTAAATGCGTCAAGGGATAATAATTTCGGATGGGAGGGTAGTTTATGGGAAGAAATAGCTACTACAAGTGTTAATCATCAAAATGATGCGCTTGATTACGGGATTGGAATTTCAATAATTCCTAATAAGAAGAATGGAGCGAAGAATGAGTTTTATTTTAATGGATTAAGTAGTTTAAAAAACACAGCAGATAAGCAATTAAAATTATCTACTGATAAAAAGGGTGTTAGTGTACTTGGTAATTCTGACGATGGTAATTCAACTAATAATTCTTTTTTTGGAGAGATACAGGAGGTAATTGTCTTATCACGTACAAGTGGTGAAACTCTTTCTTCTACTGAATTAATACAATTAAATAGTTATTTAGCGATAAAATACGGTATTTCATTAGAATTATCGGGAGTACAACGTTTGTATATGTTATCAAATAATTTTATAGTTTATAATATTGATTCAAGTGGTTATACTTCTTTTAATAAAGATATTTTTGGTATTGCAAGGGATAATTTAAGTGGTTTGAATCAAAAACAATCAATAAATTCTAATAATCATTATATGACCGTTTATGTTGGAAATCTTGAAGACACAAATAATGAGAATGTATTTGAATTAGAAGATAAGACTGCTGTGATGTTTGGTGGTAATGGAGAAATTGGAGTTAAACCATATGAGTTTGGTCAAGGAACAAGGTTTATAAATTATGAGTTCGGTACAGTAATAGATCCTGTAACAGGAGTTATTAGAGAAGAGAAGGTTTCTTCAATCTATAAGTATCAATATAGAGCGAAGGTAAGTGGAAAGGAATCTTTTACAGTAAATATTGCTCCTAATTTAGGCGAATGGTTACTAATAAGTAAAGATGCGAAGTTTACACCATCTACTACTCGAATTTATAGAATAAAAGGAGGAAAGGTTGAAAATATACAAATTAATGATGGAGATTATATTGGTTTTGCTTACCACGTAAAAGCACCAGGAGGTGTTGTAGATGGTTTAAAAATGTGGTTAAATGCTTCAATCGCTAATACAATAACAGTTAATGGTTCTGGAGAAATTTTAAACTGGAGCGATTATGCAGGTTTTGGCACAAGTTATAAACGTAAGATTTCTAATAAATCATCAGCATTATATGTTGAAGCAGATGAGAGAACGAACTTTCACCCAACAGCATTATTTAGAAAATGGCAAGATTATTTAGTTACAGAGCGTGCTCCTTTTTCTGTAGCAGCTCCTGCTAATGTCGCTATTTACACAGTCGTAAATCACAGTTTTGCAAATGATAGGTCTTATTTTATAGGCTTTGGTTCTGATGTTGTAAATTCGAAAGCAAGAAGACCATCATTTGGTGTATATCAAAATAAAGAAAGTGGCTTTGGGCGAATAGGTTCAACGGCGTTGACCAATAGTACGAAGAGATTGTTTACACCTAAATCAACAACTATTGCAAGTTATCACTGGGCTATAGGAACAAATATAGCCTTTGAGTTTGATGCACATAGTGATATTGTACGACATACTTCTAAATATGTAGCAATGAATGAAAAAGGAATGCTTGGGTTAGCGAGTTCTTCAAAAACGTATTATTTAGATGGGGCAATGCCTGAAATTATTGCCTACGAAAGGGCATTAACCCAAATAGAAAAAAATAAAATTAATTCATATTTAGGATTGAAGTATGGAATTACAATAGATTTAGATAAGGAATCTATTAATACTAATTTTAATTATGTGTTTTCCAATAATGACCCCATTTGGTTTGGGAATGACCAAATTCATAAATCGTATCATAATAATGTAACTTCTGTATTGAGAGATGACAATGCAAGTTTATACAATAGGCAATCTAAGTCTACTGAATATGGAAGTATAGTACATATGGGAGTAGGAACTAAATTAGGTATGAAACCAAATTTAGGAAATATAATTCGCGATAAATCTGCACTTACTTGGGGGCATAATAATTTACCAATGACAGAGTATTCTTTTGCAGGTAATCAAGATGTTTGTGGTGCAATGGACTCTCGATTAAATGGAAGAATTTGGTTAGTAGATAATGAGAATTTTGACCAAAGTATATTGGTTAGTGCTTCAGGAGAATTATTTCCTTATAATGGAGCTGGCTATCAAGTTTTTTTATTAGTTGCAGATAGCGCAAGTAAGTTAAGTGCTAATAAATGGGATCAAATAGTACCAATGACTTTTGTGGATGATAAACATGTAGTAAATTATAAATTTAAAGAGAAGTATAGTTATTTTACTTTTGGTGCAAAAGGAATAGGTACTTGTGAAGGGTGTGATTTCCAAGGTATAAAGTCAATCGATTTCACAAAAAAGAATTGGAAACGAGGGGATAAGGGACCCAAAAACTTTAGTTTAGGAGACAATTTTAATGTAAATATAACTATTGAGGATCCAAGTAATAATTTAAAACCAAAATATCCAAGAGCATCTTCTAAAAAATCACTTAGAGAGAAAAAGAGTGGAAGTGGAGTTGTTACTACTAAAGTCGTATTTAAAACAGATAGAGGAGAAAAAACTGCTGCTGCTACTTCCTTTGAGTTATTTGATGTTGATCGCTCAGGTAAAGTACTTGATGATGTTCAAGTTATAGGTTATTGTAATGGAAGAACAATATATCCAAAGTTGACCTACACTTATAAAAAACCTGCTTTGAGTCGTTATACAATAAATAATATTGGTGGTGCCGTAGCTAAATCTCCTGGAGTGCCTGGGAATGGAAGTTCTGGGTATACTAATCTTCGAGGTAGGGTATTTGTTGATTTTGAAAAACCAGTTGAAGAGATACGTATCATTTATAAAACTGTAAGTACCGCTTCTTCTAATTCAAGCTCTTTTATAGGGATTGGTCCAATGGAGTTTTATTGTGTTGCACCACCTCCACCACCTAATGAGGATGGATTGATCTTTGTTAAACAAGGACCAACTGAAGCAAAGTTATGTGAAGTTGTGGATTATAAGTTTAGTGTTGTAAATACTAATTGTGCACCAAAAGAAGTTCTGTTTACAGATACTCTACCTGAAGGGATGGTATGGCTTAATGATTCGTTCTCAGCTGGAGATATTGAAGTCGGTGATGATAAAGTGTATGGATATGGAACAAGAACATTGGTTGTTTCGGGACTGATAGTACCTGGGGGAGGAAGTACTTATATGCTTAGAGCAAGTGCTGTTTTTGATGAAAATGCTAATCCTGGTATTTATAAAAATAGGGCTGCTTTGGATTATGAAAGATTAGGTAAAAAAGTAGAGTTATTAAGTCAAGATCGTCTAACAGGTAATGATTTTACAGAAACTAAGGTGTCTGATTCTCCAAGACCAAAACAGGTAGTTACTTCTTTTACTACAGATAAAAGTTGTTTTGCTTTATCAAAGGAAATAGAGTTCACTATTGAAATAGAGAATCCAAATGATATTGAACTAAAAGATATGTTCTTAGGGATAGATTATGATAGTAACTCTTTTAAGTTAGTGTCTGGAAGTTTAAAAACATCAAATGGTTTAAGATTGGGAAGTAATCAAGGGGAAGAAGGAAGTTTAGAATATGAAGATTTTACATTGCCTATTGGTAAGAGTTGGATAAAATATAAAGTTGTGGCTTCTGGTAATTTAACTGATTATGATAAGGATATTGTCACTAAAAAACCTATTAATGCAAGCTTTAGTTTTGAATTGAATAGTGAATCAGAAGACGAGTGTCTAAACTCTTCATTACTTTTTGCAAGCGGAGATATAGAATTGCCGTATTGTACGGTTTGTTATTACAAACCTGTTATAGGAGACAATGGGGATATTTTTGCTTCAGATGGGTTTATGGCATTGACTACTTTAAACAGACCTAATATGGATTGGATGGATAAACGTGGTAATGCTTTTGTAGTCTTAGAGTCTAATAATAAAGGATTGGTAATTACTCGTTTGACAACAAATCAGATATCTAAATTGGAAGCAAAAGAAGGAATGTTAGTATATGATACTACTGTTAATTGCATCAAGTTATATAATGGCAAGTCTTGGGGATGTGTCGAACAAGGCTGTGTTGATGAATAATATTTATAAATTTAAATAGAATAGCTATGTATCAAAAAATTAATAAGCAATCTATTATTATGATTTTCTTTTGTTGTTTCAGTTTTACTTCACTTTTTGCACAAACTGCAATAGGTAAAAATGAAGTGGAAGGAAAAGATGTTATTTTAGACTTTAAGGAAGATGATAATAGGGGGATGATTTTATCTTGGGTAAATAAAGATTCTGATGTTATTTCTCCAGTAGGAGGAACTATGATATATGATTCTAATGAAAAGAAGGTGAAATACTACAGAGCTGGCAATACAGCAGGTTGGGTGGATTTATCTATAAACCCAGGTACTGTTGATTTAAGTATTCACGAATCTTTAGCAGAGAATTATTCACCTACAATAATTGGAAAAGATTCTTCAACAGCTAAAGGGGTCTTAATTTTGGAAGCAACTGATAAAGCAATGGTGTTACCAAAGAGTAAGAGTCCTCATCTAAATATAAAAAGTCCAGCCTCTGGTACTATTGCATATGATACTATCTCAAAGATGTTATGTGTGTTTAATGGAGAGGAATGGTCTTTTTGGAAAGTCGAAGATTAAGTGTTTGTATTTGTTAATTAGCAAGGCCTATAAGTTTATACTTATAGGTTTTGTTTTTTATACTATAATAGATATTGAGAGATAAATAAAAGTAGGAAATATGGGGTTACTTAACGCTAATGGGGGGAATGCAAAAGAAACCATTGTAAAGTTCCTTATAATAAAAAAACCGATAACTTTCGTTATCGGTTTTCTTTGCGGAGAAAGAGGGTTAGCCTCTTTTACTTCGTATGCTTTATAAATAGGGATGTTCACTTTTTTGGATTGTGGTAAGCACCTTATTACGAAAGTTTTAAACTATGATTGGAATCGTTTGATTCAGTATCAAATATACTAATTAATAATTGACTTTGAGAGGAAAGAGAGTTTTTCTCTTAACCTGTCACTTTACTAATGTGATGTTAGTTGTAGTTATTGTTTTTGCTCTTTGACTATTTCTCCATTAACAGCTTCAATTTCACATCTATGTTCATCACTCCAAGGTGCTTCAAATTACAATCTGATTGTTCTTTTTTATATTCTTCAATAGTTATTTTTCTTCCTGATTTTACTCAAGGTAAAAATCAACTTTAACACTTGTTTTTAATATTGGAATTTCTATTTTAAGTGTCACCATATCATGACGATTCCAAGAACTTTTTTTAAGTTTTTTTCTGTTGATATAATTCTAACTAAAAATAGAATTTAATAATTTATCTTTAATTATTTAAATTTACTCAACAACTAAAAACAGCTTCATTCTCTGATAGAAAAAAAACAAGTAACGATTTGGCGCTTTGAGAAGAAGGGGATTTAGAAGTACTAAACTATCTAGCTACACAGAATTTGATAAGAAGCACAAAGCTTCATTAAAATACTGAACCTTTTTTTTTCAAACGTCTGTTATGCCTTCTCTTTTCTTTTTCTGGTTTAATGTTGTTATTTCGTATTAGTTTTGATGTAGACAGTCAATATTCCAATTTGTTTCTTTCAGCCTCTTCATCCATTCGTTGTGCATCGAATAAATACCCTTGCTTCAATTTTTTGAAAATCTCAGCAACGTTTGGGAATCTATTTTTATAGTTATTTTCTAACTTTTCAAAGTATGTAGCTTTTTCTCTTTCAATGTTTCCACCCTCAAATGCTGCTCTTGATGAAAAACTTCTTTTGTTAAATAGAGCAGAAGAATAATTTTGCTTAATACTGTCAGTATTTATTTCTTCTATTATTTGAAATATTTTTTCTTGTGGCCACAAAGGAATATTTTCTGGATATTGCGCTAATACTTTACCAATTTCTGCATCAGCAACTTCTAATCTACTTACAGTTTCTGCTAAAATTCTTGTTTTTGTAACCCAATTTTTCAATTCCGTTTCATCAATAGAATTGTCATCTTTTATTCCCGGAATTTTTTTCCACGAATGAAGCAAATAATACGCTTGTTTTGCTCTATTTTGAATTACTTCATCTGAAATTCCTTCTCTTTCTTTTTCCAATAATACTTTGTCTGTAGGAATGTAAATCCATTTTAAAACTTCAATAAAAAAATCTGGATTATTTGCTAATTCAACTTCTAAAGTTTTAGGACTTCTTTTTATTCCATATGAATCTAAAATTGGAAGATATAACCATTCGAGATGAATGAGAGTTGATTTCTCTATATCTGTTCTTTTGTCAAGTTCTTCAAAAATTTGTTCAATTTCATAACCACTAATGCGAGGTGTTTCACTTGCTTCCTCTGTTCCTCCTTTTTTCAACATTTCTGAAAGCAGATCACTTGGAATTATATTTGTAAAATGTGAAGCAATATCTATTGCAGAAAAGAACCTTTTGTGTTTTAAAAGCATTTCAATACCAATTATTTTTTCATCATCAGTAATGTGATAAAAATTTGGATTGATATTTTGCCAATATTCATTTTGTATTTCTTCATCTAGCAATACTACAAAACTCCATAATTCTTGATTTTGATTTAATGGAATTAGAACGTTGGAAAGAGCTTTGTTACTATAATTCTTTTCTTGTAATTCTTTGAATAATGATTTTATCGAATCAAAATTTTCAATGATTGATTTGCGATAGATAAAGTTATAAACAAAACCAATGAGTTTTTTTTCATCATATAAACATTCACAAACAGTAAGAATATCTTCTTGATTTGTTACTACGTCAGCTAAAGTACCACCCAAAAGCCAAAACTCTTTAACTTGTTTTCGTAATTCTAAAGTTGCATTTAAACCTAATTCTTTAAGAAAAATTGTTACTGCTTTTTTTCTTGCTTCATCTATGCGCTTTTGTTGTTGCTCGTATCGTTTTTCTGATTCCTTGGGTTCATATATAAAACCTTCTGGGAACTTAGGCACATGTTCATTGAAAAGCCATATGTATTTATGAATAGTATCTGTTGGTTGAAATTTGTTATACAAACTTTCTAAACGTGCTAACTCAAACTCAGGTAAAGCCCAATCAGCATCTGGATATGACCTGTGATGATTTAAAATACTCCTGATTGTTTCCCAAGTTAAAAGTTTTTCATTTTTGATATCTGAACAAACTTCATCCGCCCAATCTAAAATCCTTATTCTATCTTTAGGTGAAAGATTAGTTATTTCTTTTATTAGTTGAGAAAATTTGTCCTCATCATTATCAAAAAGGTTTATGAGCATTTCTACTACTGCTGAATGCGTATTCCATATTTCTTGATAAGTATAAGTGAGATTGGTATTCCTATCAAACATTCTCCAACGCATTTTATGTGTTGGATGTGCGATACCATGATGATCAGGAAGCATTCTAATTAAAAGAGACCAACCTGATTCTTTTTCCTTTTCGGTAATATATTTTAGAACCTCAATTCTTTCATCATACGATGCAAGAGTTTGAAAATGCCAAGGTTTATAAATTTCTGAAATACTATTCAATGGTCTGTTTGATAAACTGCCACCTGGGTCAAGGTTTGAAAGCTTTAACAGTATCAAACTCGCATCCCTTAAATATTCGGGCAACCAAGCCAAATTTTCAAGTGCCCACAACAAGCCAGTGTGATGACTTGTTTTATGCATAAAACCATCTTCCTCATTAAACATATTCATTATTTCGGGCTGTTCTTTTGCCAATGAATTTTTTACTGCTTTAAGAAAACTTTCAGGCGATGCTTCCGAAATAAGTGGTAATTCATGGTCAACGGAAATCCACATTTCTCCACTTGCGTTGTTTAGTAAATCAAAAATGATATTATCAACCCAATTTTGAGGGTTGTTTAGATTGGCAATTTTGACTCCATTTAATTGTCCAACTAATATTAAAGATTGTGTCAACCCTTCTCTTGACCAACTAGAGAATTTATTTTTTTTGTTGAAATAAGCTGAGAAACTGTTTTTGTCTTCAGGTTCGATAATCGGATTTCCACTTTTGAATGCTAATGTATAACACTCTTGTATGTTTTGAAAGTCTTTTGATGATAGTTGTGATGAAAGAGCTGTCCACAAATCTAATGGCGAAGTTAACCTCCAAGTTTCACCTATTTGAATAATGGGCGATTCTTCAAAGTTTTTCCATTTGTTTAAGATAATTAAATAGTCTGAATATTTTTGTTCAGATAGTTTTTCAATTAGTTCAATATCTCCAACGTATGTTTCATTCCATCTTCCAAGTATAAGAACAGGAATGATTTCACGGATGTTTTCTTTTTCTATCCATTTAGCTTTATAGTGGGGAAATCCAAGTAGTTTTTTAAGTATAGTAATGTTTCGTGCTGATTCTCTAGAAAACTTTTCTGCATCTTCTTTTGAAATGCCACTCTTTATTAGTGCTTTGACTTGACCATCCCTAGCAATTGTTGGTAGAGTTATTGTTTCTTGATTAAAGTCATCATCTGCCCCGAGAGGAACTAATACGTGATTTCCTTTTGATACTGCTAAATAAAGGGGTTGCGCTTCATCAAATCTTGGAATAAGATTTAAAGTAGAGGTTATATTGTTCCGTACTATACCACGAAAATTTCCTTCAGTATCAACTACTAATGCTTTGGAAAAAAATCGGTCAAACTCTTCTATTGGGAATAATTTTGCTGAAGCAATTATAAATGCAATTGCTTCGATCTTTGTTGATGCTTTTATTCCTTTGATTGTTGGTTCTCCTTGTAATGCTGATAATAGCAAGTCTTTCTCATATTCTCTTCCAGCTACTACACATTCAGGTGAAAGTATCAATCCTTTTGGACCAATTGACCATTCTTCCCAGAATTCGTCAGCCGTCATTATTCCATCAAATGGATATGTTCCAACTCCATCTTGCGAAGCAAGCCAACGTGAAACAGAAGGTGTATTATCAAGCCATTGTTCTAAATCTATTGAATCATATACTTTAACATCTTTCCAATGATTTTCAGCTTTTTTCGCTACAATCCATTCGTCTTTTTTTGTCCAAAGTCGTGGCGTAACGAATATGAAAACAGAATCACTTGGTATAAATCCTATTGGATTTTCTTTTCTTTTATTATAATCATCATCGGCTTTTCCTCTACAATCAGAAGAGGTACCAAACTCCCACAAAGATATTCCTTGAGGTACATTAGCTGTTTCAGTTTCACAATTAACAATACCATCCCAACCTCCAATATAGGTCGCACTACCCGAAGGAAGATTTGCTTTTGTACTTGCAGGGGTAGTTGCTCTTACCAATCTTGAAATAAGATAAGGGAGAGTAGCTTTTGAAAAAGTAGTGTTTGCCCAATTTTCAAGATTATTTCTAGTTACAAGTTTCATATTATATTTACGATTTCTATAGTCTTTAGTGTATTGTCTTTCTTTGTTTATTGTCGGTTGTATCTTCTTTTAAGATAAGGTATAACGTTTCGGAGCTTGGCTCTAATGATGGGAATTTAATCAGAAAGTTCATCTTAGCGACACAGTAAGCAAAAGTTAAATAATTCCAAATAAGTCAATATAATTGGCTTTTGTCGGAATAGAAAGTCAAAACTTTGTTTTATAACTTAACCTGCCATTGCACCAAGCCCATGTCAGCTGCTGTCATTATTTTATAAAGATATTCTTTCCAATGAAGAATCGTTAAGTATCATTTTATATAAGTTACAGTTTATATTATTAGATTTAAGGTGTTCAATCATTTGTTGTATATTTTCTTCCGTTACTCTTACACCAAAAGTTATAGATTTAATATAATCCTTTTCAATAGGAATATCTGTAAACAGCTCGTCAGTTTGGTTAGAGACAGTTAAAGATTTTTCATTATTCTGAAAATTATGTACAAATTGAATGTTACCGAAATTTTCTGAATACATTAATCTAAATTCTTCTTCATAATTCCAAATTGATCTTTTGGAAAAAATAACATCTTGAATCATTAAATCTCTAAGTTCAGGTGTTTCACCATATAAGAGTAGATCTAATGAATTGGTTTTAGGGTATAAATTTTCATGATAATCGACTCTTCCTTCTTTTAAACCACGTGGCTTGTCAATATATAGTTTTGATAATTCAATAACACAACCATAATGTTGATCACCATAATGTGCCCACATCAATTTATTATCAAATCTAGCAGTAACACAAAGAATTCTGAGTACTCTGATTAAACCTTTATTAATGTATTCTCTATAATCTGCCTCAGGGTTACTTGCAAAATTGATTACATTATCAATTATGTTTGTTACGTCAAATGTGCTTTTATCAATTGATAAACGTATCGTTGAAATAAGCATTTTAGTTATATCACTTAGTCTATGATAATCAATATCTAAATTTTCACCATTAGCAATTTTTATAAGGATGTCAAAATATTCACGATTTGCTTTTCCAAAACTTTCTTTTGAGTATGGCACAAATTGACATTCTTCTATATCGTTAAATTTTAAAGGGCTTGACCATCTAACTGTTTTATTTTGAATAATAAGTTTTGTAGTGTCAAATGATGTGTATTTGTAGAAAATCATTTTAATAGGTTTCTGTGTATGATTATAGTTAACATCATTTTTTACGAACAATATAACTATCCGTTTCGTAAAAAACGTCTATAATAGCATTTCGTGAAATCAGTATGTTAAGCTAATTATTTTTATGTAATAAGATACTTTAGAAGAATAGTCTGGTTTATAACAGAATAATTTAATTCACAACTGACTTATATAATTTGGGGTAGCCATATAAAATCAGTATATCCTTATTTTTCACATCTACAATTTATCGTATTTGATAATATTCCATTAGTATCTAATAATTCTAACCCAAACATATTAAAACTTTCCTTAATCTTATTACGGAAATCCGTAAACCCCTCAATATTTTGAGTCTACATACTACTTACACAAAAAAAACAACGGCTTCGGAGTAATTATAATTTATCTCTAGATAATTCAAACTTAAACGGAGTCTTCTTTAACTGGTAAACTGTAATGTTTCTTTCTTCCGCTAGTTTTAATATTTCATCCCTATCCTGTCTAGATATAGCAATTCCTATATTAATTTCCTCAACATAATCGAATGGAATTTTAATTGTTCTTTGTTCCTCAGTTGCAGGATTAGGAAAAAAAAGCTTTGTTAAGCGGTACTCTTCTTCGTATTCCCATTCTTTTGACTTATAATGAGTTTGCATGAACGACGTTTGCATCGAATGCTCACTAAATGGATCTAGATGGGGAAACTCCGAAGAATATGAGACATGGCCCCCCTTACCAAACAATCCTGATTCTCTCATTTTGGTTTCATTATAGCCAATATTAAATCCTTTATGAAAATCTCCATAATGAGACCACATCAATATTGAATCCCATCTAGCAGACAGTGATAAAACACCATAATGTTTATCTGTAGCTTCAGCCTCAATTTCTTCATGTTTCTTCTGATATTGTTCAAGGTTTTCCATGCGTTTTAGATGTTGATTTCTTTCAAACTCTAAGTCTCTTCCATTAGCTAAAAGCCATTCCTTATGTTTTTCAATACCATTATCAACGTATTTTTGAATTTTTTCGAGGCTATCTAATAAAAAATAATTCTTTGTTATTCTAAAATCAAAAGGATCATTAAAATGTTTTGGGGCAGAAAGATAAACTTCTCCATCAACTAGAATTCTTTTATGAAAATTATTTGACCAACTACGGTATTTATATATTATATCTGGATATGTATCTGGTTTCATGAAATTTAATTTATTTCTACACTATAAATAAAATATTGTTTGGTTAGATTTAGGAAAAAAGGCAATAAAATTGGCCTTTGCAGCTTAAAAGGAACAAGCTTTATATTTTACTAAAACTAACTATTTAGTAAATCTTTGTTATGTGAGGTTTTTATCTCTATCTTTTTTTACACCTTCCAAGAAATGTTCTTTAGCTGCAATTACTATTGAACATATGTTTTTATGATATATAAGAACCCCAACTACACAAAGACAATTTTCTATATCTCCATTATCTTCAACATATTCTGAGTCTGTAGAATTCATTGTTCTTAAATTATACATAAATATATCTTCATGCCCTGAAACTAAAAATTCATTATTCCTTATGACGTAATCATAAAATAATTTTCCTATTCCCATAAGTTTTTCGTTCTCGTTGTCACCTTCAGCTATTATCTCAACTTCAAAGTCTTTTGGAAATGGTCTGCCATATTTATTATAAAATACTCCTTTAAAATTTTTTATATGTAATTTTTTTAAATCATCATAACTAAAATCAACAGCTAGAACTTTACCATCGTCAAAAGATAAACGATCTGTCCAACTTTTTCGACGCATTATTGACTTAACAGCTTTCCTTGTTAATTCAGTTTGTTTATCATCATTATTGTTCATTACTCCAATAACATCTCTTATCTCTTGGTCAATTTGCGAGTATTGATTATTACATTCAAAACAAGCAGGAACAACTATCCTGTTAACTTTATATTCATCTCCATAACCAGCAAATAAATTTTGCGCTGGAATATGTTCACGTGTAATATTTTCTTCTTGGAAATCATTTCCACAATTATAACATATTGGCATTTTTATAGTATTTGTTTTAAAAATCTTACATTATTTGAGGCTTGATGTCAGTGGTGGAAATTGAAACGAAAAGTTTCAATTTAGCGACACAGTAAACAGAAGCCAATTTATTGAATACATTTAAAAAAAAGTCAAGATAGATACTTTTCGGATTATAAAATTAAGTCCAAATCTTGAAAGAAAACAGTTGTTATAATAAAATCAGTGTTGTGCGTAGTATTATTTTATATTCTAATTTATTTATAAAGATGAAATAATTCAGAGCTTTTAGTTTCGATTTCTTCAACTGTCTTATAAGCTCCATCTATTCTAACATTTGGAGAAGTGCCTGACTGGAAAAACTTTATTGTAAAATTTAGTTTCATCAATAAATCAACCCACTTTTCAGACATTTGTTTATTCTCAGTTAAATACTTATTTTTTAATTGACTTTCTAAAATCATTTTCATTTCATTGAATGATTTTAAACAATTTTTAATATTAGGATAATCACTTTCAGATTGTCTTAACATGCTTGATACATTTATTAATTCTAATGAAGCATTTTTTAGTTCAAGTTTAAGTTGTCCTTCATCTAGTCGATTTTGATGTTCGATAATATATGTTTGGCGCTCAGTTAATTTATATGAATTTATAGAAATTACTAAAGCGACAATTCCTAATAGTAATGTTGCAATAATATTAATAGTATTTAAAGTAGATTCAAACTTGATCTTCATAGTCTTGGAAATATTAACTTAATATATATACAAAAATATCTATAGTGTTTTGTAATATCACTTCAAACCTATTAAAAATTTCTTTAAATTTATTACGGAAATCCATAAACCAATTAGTATTTTGAATCTATCTACTATTTATTCAAAAAAACTGACGACTTCGGAGTAGTTTTCCAGCCCTCTGCAAGAGCAAGTCGTTTTGATGGCACGAGTGTAATTTCGAGTGCCTCAAAACATAACTTGCTGTAATCTTTCGATTACTAAATCTATCAATTTTACAAAGTAAAATCTATAGTGATTTCATATTAAGAAATTACTCACTATTTGACACTAAAGTGCCAAGTACAACCTTAAAATTCCATTTAAAGTTTTCAAACTGTATATATACTTTCTTTGCTGTAAGATAGTAAAGTAAGTTTTGCAATTGTCTTTGAAATAGTGCCTTAAAGCTGTTTTAAAATGATCTTGGTGTAAAAACGTATTAGTATAATGTTTCCAACAAGCTAAAACTTGCAACTATCCATAATGTAAAATGTAAACCTTTAAAAATGTATAATATGGAAACAGCAAAACAACCATCAAAAAAAGACAGTCAAAAGGAGTTACTCGATGAAGACTACTTAATGAATATCATGAGTGGTGATATAGAAGTTAAGTCTGTAGAACAAGCTAAGCCAATCGTAGAAGAAAAAGAAGAACCACTAATCCAAGAAGAAGTAACAAAAGTCAAAGAGAAGAAGCCAAAGAAAGAAATAGCAACTACTAAATACCAAGAGCTTTTTCTAATTAATGAATTTCCTTCATCAAGAGCAGGGAAGGTTGTTTATATCCGACCTGAGTATCACGAAGTATTACTTCGTATAACCCAACTGGCTAAAGAAGAAAAAACAACGCTTTACTCTTATTTAGACAATATCTTAAAGCAACATCTACAGCAGTATAACTCTGAAATTACCCAATATTTTAATGACAAATTCAAACCTATTTTATAATGGAAAAACTTAATCAATTAAGAGAATCAGCTCAAGTACAAACGACTAAGAGTATAGAGAATTATGTAGATACTTTTTTAAAAGAAGTATCTACTAAAGCAAAAGATGGTAAAACGGTCTATATTCGACCTGACTTCCATAAGAAGTTAAACCGTATAGTCCAAGTAATAGGCGAAAATAAGGTATCTGTCTATACTTATATAAATAATCTATTAGAGCATCACTTTAACGAATTCGAACAAGAGATAACCACAAGCTTTAATGAAAAGAACAAACCTATCTTTTAAGTATTTCAATAAAACAATAAAGATGTAAAACTGTAAAGGTGCTTTTACAGTTTTACATCTTAAAAAAACAAAGACACCTTACAAGATGCCTTCATCTGCAAAAGAGTAGTAACTCTCTGCTGTTATAATTAAATGATCTAAAAGATTAATATCAAGTATTTTACTTGCTTCTTTAATCTTTCTTGTAATTTGTCTATCAGCATCACTTGGAGCTAATTTTCCTGACGGATGATTGTGTACAATCAAAAATGCTGTAGCATTAGCCTTTAGTAAGGCAGAGAAGATGATTCTTAAATCTACTATTGTACCTGTTATTCCTCCTGAGGAAGCTTCTAATACTCCAAGTACTTTGTTGTTATTTGAAAGCATAAAAACTTTAAACTGTTCTAATAATTCAATCTTATTACTATCCCAAGCATTTAATGCTATTTGATAGGCACTGTAAGAAGATGTAATTTGAGGTCTCTGTGAAGCTTTTACTTTTGATTTGTAAATTAATTCTACTTCTGATGCGATAAGCCATTCTTTGTTTAAAACTGTAGTTTCCATAATATTAAATTTTTAAATTAATTATGGAGCCACTATTGGTAATGGCTTAGCGAGCGCAAGAAGCAACGCAATAAAGCGAAGACTTTAGTCAAGCATTTATGGGGGAATTTCTTGCTAGCGAACCGCTAGGCATTGCCTAACTTTGTGCAGTTATTAATAAAAAATATCCCCCATTTACTTTATGCATCTATAAAATCAAAGAACTGCTTTAATGAATCAATAGTAGAGTTATCTAAAATCAGATTATTGTCTTTCTGCTGGATATTCTTCTGCGTATAGGTAAGCAAAAAGGAATTTAGTTGATTAATTAACACGTTTAATTTAGGTGCATTATCATTCTCTGCATACAAAGCTAAACTGAGTAAAGTATTTAGATTTGAAGTATGAGGTAAATAGGTTGTGTGCACAAGTATATACATCTGTAGTTTTATATATAAGCACCTATGTAGTTTATTAGTTGAGATAAAACTTTGCTTTTTAGCGTGAGCAATCTTTTTCTTAATAAACTTATTAATCTTTGAAAGTGGATATTTGAGTCTAAAGATACTCTCTCCATAATCACAATCATAGTTGTCCATCCAATGAATAGAAGGATAATACCCGTTTGAGTAGATTATGTTTTCCTCTTTGACTACATCTTCAAAAAAATGTATGTTTTCAAAACTGTACTCTTGGATAAAGAGTCTTGTGTGTGCAATAATTGTAAATCTAAGATCATCATCTTTACAACTAAAACGATCAATTACCTTCTGTACTTCATCAGCTTCTTCTTTGGTAGTAAGAACTAAGAGGTAGAAATGTTTAATTGTCCTTTCATTTTCAAAGGTTACAGTTTCATGAAATTTATAGATTTCCTCCACTCCTTTAGCCTTTATCAGAGGAAGCAATTGTTCTATAAATTTGAATGTCTTTTTCTTTTTTACTTTTCTTTTTGGTTTTACTCTATACGGTCTCACATCAAATTCAAACTTATCAAGAAGTTGAATAACCATTGTGTGTAACTTTGCTTGAATTTTTTCGAGCGCTAATAACCAATCATCAAGTCTTGCAGAGTCTGGGTCTTTATCTATTGCATTTATTATGTAATATAGATTCTTTTCTTTTTTTACAAACAAGGTCTTAATTTGAGGAAATACCTTTTCAAGCAATAACAATCTTTCCGTAAAAGTATATTGTACATTAATAGTTCCAAAGAGCATTGTTTCAATAACACCTAAATCATATTCAAAAAATTTCAAATAGAAATAAGAAACACCAAACTCTTCATCTTTATTCATACTATTACTATAAGATGACAACAGATTATAGGTCTCGATGTATTTTTGCTTGAATCTCTCTACATCAGAGGAATAACAATAGCTTCTTGGCAATTCTGTATTATCATCTTTAAAAAGCAAAAGCGTATTATTTAAACATAGTTGAGTAAATGCTCTTCCTGCTTTATCTTGTAATTCAAAATCGTTATCATCCAATAATACAATATGATAATTACTATCTTCTAAGAGTGCTTTAATATACTCTTTACTAAATACCTTAGTAACTTCTGCTTTGTCTTTTACCCGAAGCCATAATACTTTAAAGTTATCAATGACCTCATATAAATCGTAAACTCTCCCGCACCAAATAGTAGTAACTTGTTTTTTTGTTATACTACTTATTAGCTTTTTCTCTAAGTTCTCAGGGAACTTTTGCTCTTTTAGTAATTGAAATTTGGTTTCCATAATTTAAAATATTTAAGGGTTATTAATTCGTATATAATTCTTTAAGGTGATTGTAGAAGTGATTACAAATGTGTAGCGTGTTTAAATATTGCTCTTGCGTAGGAGTATTAATGGGGGTTGATTGTCTTGGAAAGTAAGGTAGTTTTGTATTTAGAAAATAGAAAAGAGCTTCAGATTGTTCTTCACTCATTAACTGATTGCTATACTCTCTATCAGCCCATTGCACGAGTTTCCACAAGTAACGAGGACTAGCAAAATGAGGTACATAGTTTAGCTTCTTATATAAGAATGAAAGGCACAATTGCTTGAAAATACTTCCTAGCTGTACAACATGTCCGATTTGATAAGTAGAACAACTGAACAAATCCATTTGTAACCATTGACTCTCTAAGTTATCTTGACATAGTTTCCAAAAGTCCTTTTGCCAAATAGAACTATCAGTATCTTCGGGTAGTTCAAAAACAGGAAGAATAAACTTAGAATGCTTCTTTTTAGTTCTACTGTATACTACATTATCATCTGTGATGTGCTTATAGATAAAAGGCAAGAACTTTGTACCATGACGTTCTGTCCAAGTGTTTTTATGTAATAGGCAAGTGATTTCAACTCGTTGATTAAAGTGATTTCGAATTAAGGTTGACATATGCTGTTCCATTTGAATTTTGATATCAGTACCGACTATAAACAAGAGGAATTCTATAGAGTCATTAGAAAATTTACTTTCAATCAAATAGATTAAGTCAATGCGATAGCTTTGAAGAAGTCTTTTAATCACAGCATTAAGCATAAACTGTTCATATTCTACTTTAGAGAAAATTTGCTTTCCTTTCAAATCACTAAGTAGATACTCAATTCTTGGAGTAAAAAAGTTATTGACTCCTTTTTCAAATTGTTCGCTTATAACAGTACATAGACTTTCAACTTGAGTAAGATCATTCTCTTCAATTGTCATCTCGCCATTGCAATTAACTTTTAATAGATTACACAGATACACTTTATCAATCTCACTATTAATGAAGATTTGACTTAGTTCTGGGTAGTTATTTTCAATTGATTCTAATAACTCTACATCTGAATTAAAGATTAAAGCACTTTTGGGAAATAGCATACTTTGAACGCTTTGAAGGTAGAAGCGTATGATATGCACATACATAATCAATACAGCCTGAAATTGCTTCTGTTTAACAAGGGAATCAACAAAACGACTTTTGTAATCCTCGTGTTTTTGTTTTACCTCTAGTATCCAATTATCAAGTTGTAAAAGTTGTCTTCTAATAGAGAAAGTATAAAAGTTCTGCAATAAGCTTCCCCAACTACTTTCTTTACGAGAATAGATAATAAACTGTGGATTAAGATATAGAGATAAATAAGTAAAGTGAAAATCACTTTCAAAAGGAAAGACGAGGTGTTTACAAAACGTTACAACTACACCAAACTGTTTAAACACTTCTTTAGTCCAAGAAGGCTCTTGTAGTTCTTGTCTTTTAGCATCTGGTATATCCTTATTTAGAATAACCGTTATTTGCCTGATTGCTGAGAAATGCTGACTTGTTGCAAAGATTAATTCAACATTCCCATTATTGATCTCATAGAGTAGTTTCTCTTGAACTACAAGAGGAATACCTTGTAATTCGTTGATTTCTAATTTAGTTTTCATAAGCTTACAGTGTTTAAGGTTAACATCTGCAAGTTCTTACCTTGATTTAATGTAATCTATTCGGTTATAGGGTATTATATTCGATTGTGTTTTTATTAGGAATCCCAATACTTATCATTATTCAATCACATTACCTATTTTTTTAAACGGATAATTTACCTGTTTATAGGAATAGTTTACTGATTTACAGCAAGGTAGTTTTAGAAGAACTTAAAAATCATGAATTATGAAAACGTACGATTTTACTTTAGAATCTCATTTATGGACAAAAGAAAATATAGAGTGTCCTTACGAACTATTAGACTGGTTAACTGATCTTGCTCATATAGATTATTTTCAAGAACAGATTCGCAATTACTGTTGGTATCTACTTAGTGATAAAATGTATGATAAGGCAAAGGTGTCGGAAGTTATTTTTGATTTAACCGTTTTACAATCCTTGTTTAAAGCAAGCTATCGAATCTTTTTGAACCCAAATGTGTTTATAGAGAAAGAACTTACTGTTTCTACAATATCTGAAGAAGAGCTACAAGAAATGAAATATGTAAGTGAACAAGAGTTTAAGAATCCTTACTTAGTCTTTAAAAGTATTTTTGAGCAGTTCACATTAGATAGCATAACGAACTCTTTTTTCAATTTAGTTTTAGCAACAATGGCTAATAATGCGTCTAACAAAGAATATGATAGTACTATATCAATGCTCATTTTTCACAGATTATTAGAAGCTTGCTTGTTAATACAAGTACGCGACACTGCCAGTTATAGATAAATAATTATCTAAAAACAAAAAAGGTAGAATACCCATCCATAGTAATTCTACCTTTTTTTATTGTTTATATCCAATGATAAGATTTGTCTTTTCTGTTTTGATAACAAAGTATATCTTCTTTTCGAAGGTCTTGAAAAAATCTAATAGCTCTTTCAATAGCGTAATTAGGTAAGAACTTAATCTCCTTACATATTGTAAGAAGTACCTTATCTCTGCCATACAACCGAACGATTTCATCTATTTCACTTTGATCTCCACGTTCAATTACTCGTGCTATAATTGGAATATATGCTTTCTGATAATCAAGCTTATTAATATCAGTATCCCAAAATAATTGAGTTTTTAAAGATGAAATATCAGTTAGTTTTTGTTCTTTTTTCATACTTTAAATATACTGATTTTAAAGGTGATAAAAGACAAAAGCCTAACCATAAGGTTAAGCTTTTATAGTATAATTAAGTTTTATCTACTTACTTTGAATCAACTTTTCTAAACGATTCATCATTTCATCTTTCTCTTTAAGCATACGCTCATACAAGGCAATTTTTTCATTGTGTAGTTGGATAATTGCGTCAACTGGATTTATATTACAGTATAAATTGATTGCTGAATTTTCTGTAAAAGTATTTGAGATAATATTTACAGCCTGCTCTTCATCAAAATTCTCAATCGCTTCAACAGGTATCTTAAGCACCTTTGAAATCTGTTGTAACAGCGAATTATCAATTACCTCTTTCTGTTCCAAAACAGATATTTTCTTTTGGTTCCAATCTTCTCCTAAATCAAAAGCAAGAACTTCTTGTTTGATTCCAAGCATTTCTCTAAAACGCTTTACATTTCTTCCTTGATGTATTTTATGTTCCATAATTAATAGCTGAGTTTAATAAGGGCTCAAAGATAAAGCCAATGATTTAAAAAGATAGAATCGTAAAGTTATAAAATATTCTTATTAGAAAACGGTATTATATTAATAAAGATTAATTTTATAAGGAGACTTTTGTTTTTACTACTTTTCAAATGTTTATTTATTTTTAGTTACAATAACCATGTTTCTTTTACTACATTTACTCATAATAAACTTATTTATTGGTGAAAAACGAAACTAAAGTACATGTTATATAAAACAGAATATGAATTACTTGAAAAAAAGATAATTGCCTTCAAACCTTTAATGAACAAATTAATAACATTGGAGAATCTAGATTTATTAATTCAAGTGCTTATTATAGGAGAAGATAGGAGATTCTATAAACACAAAGGTTATGATTTAAAAGCTATTATCCGAGTAATATACAAAAGAATAATCAGCAATAAGAAAGAAGGTGGAAGTACAATTGAGCAACAATTAGTTAGGGTTCTTACTAATGATTATAGCCCAACTCTAAAAAGGAAAATAAAAGAAATATATTTAGCAACAAAACTAAGTAATAAATTAAAAAAGAAAGAGATTGCTTTATTTTATTTATTTATAGCTTATTATGGTACAAATTACCAAGGACTTGAATTAATACTGAAAAAATTTAATAAAACCCTAAATAGTGTATTAACCCTTGATATATGCGCAGAAATAATAGCTAGACTCAAATATCCTGAACCTAGAACAGTATCCGAAAACAAAATGAAACTAATTAATAAAAGAAAACTATATATACTTAATGTTTTAAAAAATGATTAACCTTCAAGATTATTTAAGACTTTCTGAACATGTTTTAAAAAAACATGATATCATAATAACATCTGAATATTTAAAACAAAATTTTTTGCATTTAAATGAAGATGAACAAAAAGCAATTCTTTATTTCACTCATGTAACAAGGTTTAGTCATATGTTTGAAAATAGCCCCATTATTTATAATCAAATTATAGAATATTTATCTAACAAATTTAAAATATGTAAAACAAGTATTGTTTTAATAGGTAGTGCTAAAACAGGGTTTTCTATTGATCCTGCAAAATATGGAAACCCTTTTTCTGAAAATAGTGATTTAGACTTTGCTATAATTGACGATTCATTATTTGAAATATTAAGAAAGGAATACCAAATTTGGAAAAAGAAATATGAAGATGGCGAATACGATAATTTTCAAAATAAAAAGTATTGGCCAGATAACATCAATACATTAAAAGGCAGTTTGAAGAAAGGTTTTATTGACACAAATAAATTGCCTAGTTTTGACGACCTTCCAACGATAAAGTCATTAAATAACTCAATGAGTCAAATAGTTCGACAATTAGATAATATACATGAAATAAAAATAAAAGGAGCATCAGTTAGAATCTATAATAATTGGGATTCCTTTCAAAAAAGATTATATATAAATACAAAGTCTGTAATTGAAAAAATTACTTAAGAATGATCTTTTTACTTGTTAATAATTCAATTTATCTTTGTTGTTATGATTTATGCCAAATAATACCTCCATGTATCATATCTCAAGTATAAATATTATCTTCCAATACCTTAGTTGTTTAACCTAAAAAACAACTATCATGGAAAATCAAATTACAAAAGAAGATTTAAGATTGTTTGCTCAAACAATCATTGGAGAGTTAAAAGAATTATTAGTTAAACAAAACAAGGAAACCTCTCTTGAATGGGTAAAAGCTAAAGTAGCAAGACA
Source organism: Myroides sp. C1519 (assembly GCF_038039755.1). Taxonomy (NCBI): domain Bacteria; kingdom Pseudomonadati; phylum Bacteroidota; class Flavobacteriia; order Flavobacteriales; family Flavobacteriaceae; genus Myroides; species Myroides sp. C1519. Next base: position 64,840 of record NZ_JBBPHM010000010.1, on the reverse strand, counting down.
ATTACTAAGTATTTCGCCAGCTTCATTACAAACATTGCGTATGAGTGGTAAATTGCAGTGTCGCAAAATACTTGGTTCGTATTACTACAACACAAAAGATATTATGAACCTTTTTAAAGAGTAGAAGTTAACTTCTACTCTTTAAAAAGGTTGAAAATTGACTCCCTCAAATTCCCTAATACAAATACTACAGTTGAAATATTAGAAATTGTAGAGAATTCAAGGGAGTTTTTGTTATCCATTTAACTGATTAATAAAGTTAGTTAACTGAGCTAATTTATCAGGATTCAGCTTTTTTAAACTCTCTAGTAGGTATGTGTAACTATCGGTATGTTTACTTGCATTGCTTTCAAGCTTACCTTTTAATTTCTGCATTTCAGTTTTGATAGACTCTTCTTCCGTTAGAGCATATTCCTCTGTCTGCTTAACAGAGTGATGACCTAACATTTCTTTGACTACATGAATAGGTACACCATTACCAAGAGTTACTGTACTTCCAAAAGTTCTTCTTGCTTTGTGTGTGTTTAATTCACTGATTTCACAAAGTGAAGCAATCTCTTTTAAATACTCATTCATCTTTTGATTTGAGCGAACAGGAAGTACAATATCTTTACCTATACAATCAGGATGATCCTTATGTTTGTCCATTATCTCAATAGCTTTGGGAAGCAGAGGAATTGTAATATTAGCATCTGTCTTTTGCCTGTTAGTTCTAATCCACAAATTTCCCTCTGCATCTTTAGTTATATCGCTTTTCTTTAGTTGAAAAACATCGATATAAGCAAGACCAGTATAACACTGAAAAACAAACACATCCCTTACAGTTGCTAATCGCTCGTTAGTAAACTCTTTGTTCTCTAAAATAGATAACTCTTCCTTGCTTAATGGCTTCTTATTGAGCTTAGTCTTTTTAGGTTTGTATTGTATAAATGGATTAGAAGAAATTATTCCCTTAGCAACTGCTCTTAGAACAATCTTTTTGAAGTTTGAGATATACTTTATTGCTGTGTTATTAGAACACGCTCTAACAGTCTTTAAATAGTGCTCATAACCAAACACAAATTCATAGTTAAGTTCTCTAAAATCCATATCTTCTTTACCATATACATAACGGATATACTCAGCGACATGTGATCTTGCTGTTACGTATCTTTCATGTGTTCCAATAGCGTACTCTTTAGGTACAAGTCTAAAAATTTCATCGTTATGCATTTGAAATTCTTCTAAGACTTTAGCTTTACTTGTTCCTTTACCTTGGATATAATCCATAAGCACAGAAGCAGTAATAGGTTCTTCATTACTTAGGAGTTCTAATTTGTACTTGGTAATCTTAGATACAATTGTATCTAAGATGTAGTTTAGCGTTTTAGCATCTTCTTTAGCACCATTGGCACGACCTGCTTTTTGGTTCCATCGGTTGATATCCCATTTATGACTTAGAGAAGTCTCTTTGCGAATACCATCTACTGTGATTCTTAGGTAAACACCTCTTAAATCACTTTTCTCTCTACTTGGTTTAAGAAAGAAATTAATTGATAACTGTTTTTCTAACATAATTCAACTGTTTTAAATATTAATAAATGTCGAATTAAAACGTTCCAAAAACACAGTTTAAAACTCTCTGGCACCCTTTGGCGTCTAGGTTTTCTCAGTTGAAAGGTGCACATCGCTTCGATGTTTTTTTGTGCACCGAATCCCGAATCTTTTTAGGTGCACTTTTGAACAGAATGCGATACCCCTAAAAAAGAAAAAACCTATAACTCATTGTGAATCATAGGTTTTGTGCTTTTTTGATGACTTTTGAAAAAGTTATCTTTTATAAATCAGCGGAGAAAGAGGGATTCGAACCCCCGGACCTGTTACAGTCAACAGTTTTCAAGACTGCCGCATTCGACCACTCTGCCATTTCTCCAGTCGAACGGATTGTTCCGTATTGCGAGTGCAAATATAGAACTTTAGATTGTTTATCCAAAAAAAAAGTGAAGTAAAAATTACTTTTTTTACCTCACTTTTTTTAAGTTATTTAAAATAAGAATATTACTTCAAATTAATATTTAGTATATCCTGTAATTTCTAAACCATAACCAGTCATTCCTACTCTTTTTGCTTGTTCAGAGTTAGTCATTAAGTTAATATTAGTAATGTTTAAGTCGTGTAATATTTGAGCTCCAATACCGAAGTCTTTTTCATCAGCAGTTAATTTTGGAGTATCCATATCTAAACTTGCTTTTTGCTCTTTAATTACCGCTAATCTTTTCAATAAACTTGAACTTTGTTCTTCTTGATTAATGAATAAAATAGCTCCTTTTCCTTCTTCATTAACTCTGTTGAAAGCTGACTCAAGACGTTTGTTTAGTTTACCACTAAGAGCATCTAAAATATCGTTGTTAGCAATCATTGAATTAATACGAGTTAATACAGGCTCTCCTTCATTCCAAGTACCTTTTGTTAAAGCAATGTGTACTTGATCATTTGTATTTTGTTGGTATGCTCTTAATCTGAATTTACCAAAACGAGTATCAATTTCGAAGTCTTCTTTTTTATCAATCAAACTATCGTGTTTCATTCTATAAGAAACTAAGTTTTCAATTGATATAATCTTTAGATCCCATTTCTTAGCTACTTCAACAAGTTGAGGTAAACGAGCCATAGAACCATCTTCGTTTAAAATTTCTACTAAAATACCAGCAGGTTTAAAACCAGCTAAGCGTGCTAAGTCAACTGCAGCCTCTGTGTGCCCAGTTCTTCTTAATACTCCACCTTGCTTAGCAATTAATGGAAAAATGTGTCCAGGACGTCCTAAATCTTCTGCTTTCGTCTCTTCTTTAACCAAAGATTCAATAGTTTTAGCTCTATCGTGAACTGAAATACCTGTTGTACATCCGTTTCCTTTTAAGTCAATCGATACTGTAAAAGCCGTCTGGTGTAAAACTGTGTTATTTGAAACCATTGGATTTAAATCCAATTCTTTACATCTTGATTGTGTAAGGGGAGCGCAGATAAGTCCTCTACCGTGAGTTGCCATGAAATTGATCATTTCTGGTGTAACTTTCTCTGCAGCGGCGATAAAATCACCTTCGTTTTCACGATCCTCATCATCTACCACTATGATTACTTTTCCTGCGCGGATATCTTCGATTGCTTCCTCAATAGTGTTTAATTGAATGTGATTGTGTGACATTATAGTTGTTTTTGTTGTTACTACAAATTGTTTTTATTTACGTTCTAAAAGTAAGTATTATCTACTTGCTTCAGATTGTGTTTTCTTTTTTGTTAATGCTTTAAAGAAATCTACAATTGGATCTATTGTAGCACTAAAGTTTACTTGTCCGTTATCTTTTGTAGCTTTGTATGTTAAGTACACTGCTAACGGAGTTAATACTAAAGAACCTATCCAACCTCCTAAGAACGGTGTAATACCATCTTCTTGTGCGAGCTTTTTACCAAATGTATTAATAAAGTGGTAAGTAATGAAAATTATAACTGCAAAAACGATAGGTAATCCCAATCCTCCTTTACGTATAATTGCTCCTAATGGTGCTCCTATATAAAACATAAGGAAACAAGAGAAAGCAATTACGAATTTCTCATAAAAAGCAAGCCAGTGGTCATTAATTTTCTTTACTTGATTTAATACAGAAAGGTCGTTACTTTCAGCATTAAAACTAATATTATTAGTGTAGTCTATAGCTGATTGTAAAATACGACTTTGATTGTCTTTTGTAAAACTTTCTAATAAGTTTTCTGGGGCAATTTCTACTATTTTAATAGTAGTTTCTTTCGGAGACGCCTCTGTGAATAGGTTAGTCATTCTCAGAGAAATGTTGTCTGTATTTGAATTCTTTTCTATATCTAATGCTTTTTGTAATGAATCAATCGTATAGTTCAATTCTTTCAAATTAAGCATTCCATATGTATTTGTAATTTTTTCGTCGTCTTTTCCTTCATTTTGAAAACTACTCAAATCGATGTTCATCGTGTATTTTTCAAACTTTGTCTTTACAAAAGGATGTTTTTTAGCTTGTTCGTATGTTTTTGCTGTAACATCATCATAATAATTCCCATCAAATAAGTGTAGCTTAAGAATATTAGACGATTCATCTGTTTGTAGCTCTCCATCTATAGATCTAATAACAGTTTTATTTTCATATCCTGAATTAGATTTAACGTGCATTGTTACATTTTTTAGATATTGTCCGTTTTTTCCAGACTTATTATCTACTTTGATATTTACTTGTCCTAAGTCATTAAACTGTCCTGCAGCAATAGCCATAGCGGGTTTAGTCTGAATGATTTCTTTTCTCAGGTTTAAGAATTTATATTCTGCCTTTGGAATAACATCATTAGCAAACCAAAAAGAAATAGCTGCTAAAATGAAAATAAAGATAGATAGCGGGCGCATTGCTCTTTTTAGAGAAATACCCGACGCTTTCATTGCAGCAAACTCGTAGTTTTCGGCAAAGCTACCAAAGGTCATAATAGAAGCTAAAAGTACAGATAGTGGCAACACTAAAGGTACCATCTTGGGTGAGTAGAATAGAAGGAATTGAACAATAATTAATATGTCCAAATCTTTTCCTGCTAACTCAGAAATGAATAGCCATACACCTTGAAGTATGAATATAAAATATAAAATAGCAAACACTGTAAGCAGTGTTGTTATAAAGGTCTTTAAAATATAACGGTCAAGTATCTTCACTTAAAATCGACTAATCTATTTTGTTAATGTAGTAATTAGGGTACATTGATTCTGTAAAGGTAAAATGATTTTTTGATATAGGTTGATTTGTTTTAAAAGAATTAACCGTTATCGTTGATTTTGAACCATCTTTATTTACTTGAATTTTGTTGTAAACATTTTTCGTTTCATCGTCTATTCCTAACAAGACTTCTTTGATTACAGAATTTTTGTTAGTAGGTATTAATTTGATGTATTGGATTTTTCTTCCTTTCAAGTTTTGAAGAATATCCCATTGAAAGTTATATCCCGTATTGAAAAAAGTTAACATATGTGATGGTAGAATTCCTTCCGTACTTTCAGGGTCATAATTTGAAATAGTTACTTCTTCATCTTCAGGACTTACGGTGTATATTTTTTTACCGTCGTAGAATTTCTTCATACCCATAAAGTCTAAGTAGTACAAGTCTTTCTGAATGTCAATATGTCCGTTACTGTCGTAATTTTTACTTGCATTCTTGTCATTTCTTGAAGTGAAAGAGAAGTCAATTACAACATTTTTGTATGAGTTAAACTTTTTAGTTACTTCTTGTAAATAATTTTTTGCTCTTTGGCTTGTTTGTGCAGATGCGCTAAATGTAATTAGCGAAACGCATATAAAGGCAATAATTTTTTTCATTTGTGTTTGTTTTAGTTTCTGTTTTGCTCGTTTTCAAAAAACTGCTCTAAAGCGATTAAGTCTGGGATGAGTACGCTTCTTGCTTTGCTTCCTTCAAACGGGCCTACAATTCCTGAGGCTTCTAATTGATCAATGATACGACCAGCTCTATTATACCCTAATTTCAATTTACGTTGTAATAGGGAAGCAGAACCTTGTTGTGCTGTTACAATAATTTCAGCTGCATCTCTGAACAATGCGTCACGCTCACTAATATCTACATCAATACCTGTGCCACCGTCTTCGCCTACAAATTCTGGCAGTAAGTATGCGTCTGGATATGCTTTTTGTGAACCGATGTAATTGGTTAATCTCTCTACTTCTGGTGTATCTACAAAAGCACACTGAACACGTACTAATTCGTTCCCTTGTGTGTATAGTAAATCTCCTCGTCCAATTAATTGGTCAGCTCCTTGTTGATCTAAAATTGTACGTGAGTCAATTTTAGAAGTTACACGGAAAGCAACCCTTGCAGGGAAATTGGCTTTAATAATACCTGTAATTACGTTTACAGACGGACGTTGTGTAGCAATAATCAAGTGAATACCAATAGCACGTGCTAATTGTGCTAAACGAGCAATTGGCGTTTCAACTTCTTTACCGGCTGTCATAATTAAATCGGCAAACTCATCTACTACTAATACGATATAAGGTAAAAAGCGGTGTCCGTTTTCAGGATTTAATTTACGTTGTTTAAATTTCTCATTGTATTCTTTAATGTTTCTAACCATTGCATCTTTCAACAATGTGTAGCGATTATCCATCTCTATACACAACGAATTTAAGGTATTGATAACTTTGGTGTTATCTGTAATGATCGCATCTTCTGAATCTGGAAGTTTAGCTAAATAGTGACGTTCAATTTTATTAAATAACGTCAATTCTACTTTTTTCGGGTCAACCAATACAAACTTAACTTCCGCTGGGTGTTTTTTGTATAACAGAGAAGTCAGTAAGGCATTCAAACCAACAGATTTACCTTGTCCTGTTGCTCCTGCCATCAGTAAGTGAGGCATTTTTGCTAAGTCAACTACAAATGTTTCGTTAGAAATCGTTTTACCAAGTGCAACTGGTAATTCCATTTCTGCATTTTGAAATTTTGGAGATGCGATAACACTTCTCATTGATACTATAGAAGGTTTGTTGTTTGGTACCTCAATACCAATGGTACCTCTACCTGGAATAGGAGCAATAATACGAATACCTAAAGCTGATAATGACAGCGCAATATCATCTTCTAAGTTTTTAATTTTTGAAATTCTTACACCTGCTTCTGGTACAATTTCATATAAGGTTACAGTAGGACCTACAGTTGCCTTAATTTGAGCAATGTCAATCTTATAGTTTTTAAGTGTATCTACAATTCTATTTTTATTTTCTTCTAATTCCTCTTGGTTGATTGTAATACCACCTGTTCCATAGTCTTTTAATAAGTCAATAGAAGGGAATTGATAATTTGATAAGTCTAAAGTAGGGTCAAACTCTCCAAAATCTCTTACTAATTTTGCTGCTAAGTTTTCTTCAACCGTACTTTCCTCCATTGGAGTTTCAATGACAAATTCATCTGTTGGCGTGTCTAAAATCATACCTTCAAAAGAAGTGTCTTTTTCTTTTGTCGATGACTTAACATCAAGGTTAAGTTCAGAACTATGCTCAATAGTTGGTTTTACATTTTTATGCTCAACAATAACACTTTGTTGTGGTTCAACAGGAGTTTGAATGCTAAAGTTTTCCTTCGATTTGTCTTGATTTATAATAGGCTCAGCTACTTTTTGTGGGGTAGGTGTAGCCTTTTCAGTTGTCTTAGCAGTGTTAGGAGCGTCAAATGTTTTTGGATCTTCTAAATGCTTTTTTCTAATGTTTTTAAACATTTCAGGCCATGCGCTAAGTTTCTCTTTAATTGCAGTAGGAGAAAGTCTAAAGCGAAAAAGGATAAACGAAAACCCTAAGAATAGTAGCAACAATACAGTTCCTGCCGTTCCAAGGTAATCCGTAAAATAATGATTAAGTTCATAACCAACAGTTCCTCCTAAAATAGGATTGTTATTCCAGAAAAAACCAAAGAATACAGAGAACAACAACATAGAAGATAAGTCCCAAAAGATCATTCGCTTAATTCTTTTGGCAGCAATATCAAAGAAAGCATAAACACCACTGTGAACTAACATTTTAGCAAAGAAGAAAGAGGCAATACCAAAACCTTTGAAAATAAAAATATGTGCAAAATACGCACCTACTTTACCTAACCAGTTTTCTACTGCAGCTTCTCTATCACCTAATAATGCAAGGTTGCTTTGATCTTCAATTCCTGTTACTATATATGAGATAAAGCTTAAACATAAAGCAATTCCACTAATGATTAATAGGATAGTAATAAGGAACTTACTGTTTCTTAGAACAGAAGTATCATATTTTTTAACAGGATCTTTTGTTGTAGTTGTTTTCTTTTTTGTTTTATTATCTTTTTCCATTTCAATTTTGATTCACAATAATGGCGTATTGTTTTTACTAAAGTAATTCTTTGACAATATAAAACTGTTATTAATGTTTAGTAAACTAATTCGTTTAGCAATATAAACATTAATAACAGTGTAGGAGTATAACGGCTTATTTTAAAGCTGTTAATGCTTTGTCGTAATTAGGTTCATCTGCTGTTTCAGCAACTTGTTCAGTATAGATTACTTTTCCTTCTTCATTGATAACAACGATTGATCTCGATAATAATCCTTTTAATGGACCATCTGCGAACAATACACCGTAATCTTTTCCAAATTGTCCGTCTCTAAAGTCAGACAACATTTCTACATTTTCAATTCCTTCTGCACCACAGAAACGTCCTTGTGCAAAAGGTAAATCTCTTGAGATACACAATACAACTGTGTTTTCTAATTTAGCAGCATCTTGGTTAAAATGTCTAACAGATGTAGCACAAGTAGCTGTATCAACACTTGGAAAGATGTTTAAGATTACTTTCTTTCCTGCGTAATCAGCAAGTTTTTTGTCTGCTAATCCAGCTCCAACTAATTCAAAATTAGGAGCAATTGTGTTCACTGCTGGTAATTCACCAACTGTTTGAACAGGAGTATTTTTTAGTGTAACTGTTGCCATATTGTTTTTATTTATAGTCATACAAAAATATATAAAATTTGATAATTAATAGATGTTTGTATTGTTAGATATCTTAGCAAAGTGCACAAAAATTGAATATTTGTATAAGTTTAGGTTATGGCAAAAAAAAAGAGACTACAAAACGTAGTCTCTTTTTAAAATATATTGAAATGTTTTATTTATCAATTGATCCTAAAACTCTTTTCATAAAGCTATTTAAAGCTTCTTTTTGCGTAGCACCGTCTTTCATTAATTTTTGAACTTCAAGTGCTCCGTACATATTAGAGATAATTTCACCAATTACGTCAAGCTCTTCATCTTTCAAAGAAGGAACTTCAGTAAGGTTTTCTAATACCTCAATAGTTTCGATTACATAATCTTGGTCATTCTCCTCAATAAATTGAGTTAAATGCTTGATAACAGGTAATTTCATAGGTTATGGTTTTATGAAATTAAGCAATTTCGTTAACTAATTCGTTCAATACTTCAGCCTTGTTAGTCTGAGTTTGGTTCACTAATTTTCCGTTAACAAATGTAGCGAAAGTTGGTAAGTTACTTACATCAGCCAATTGTCTTGACTCAGGGAAGTTCTCAGCATCCGCAATAACGAAAGTCATTCCTTCTTTCTCATTAGCCAATTTTTTGAATTTTGGTTTCATGATTCTACAGTTACCACACCAAGAAGCTGCATATTGAACAACTACTTTTTCATTTGAATTTACAATCTCTTGTAAATTATCTTTATCTAGTTCTAAAAGCATTTTTTTATTTTTTTTCGTTAATAACTAAAAGGAGGTTATCCTTAGTTTTTACTTAAGTATTCAGCAACACCTTTTCTGTCAGCGTTCATTGCTTGTTTACCTTCTTCCCAGTTAGCTGGACATACTTCACCATGAGTTTGTACGTGAGTGTAAGCATCGATTAATCTGATGTACTCTTGTACGTTTCTTCCTAATGGCATATCGTTAACTGATTCGTGGAAGATTTTTCCTGACTCGTCTACTAAGTAAGTAGCTCTGTAAGTTACGTTAGATCCTTCGATTTGAACTGAATCTAATTCTTCGTTATAAACTTCGTTCTCAATATCTAAGATACCTAAAACTGAAGATAAGTTTCTTTGAGCGTCAGAAACGATTGGGTAAGTTACTCCTTCGATTCCTCCGTTATCTTTTGCAGTGTTTAACCAAGCAAAGTGTACTTCGTTAGTATCACAAGAAGCACCGATTACCATTGTGTTTCTTTTTTCGAACTCAGGTAAAGCAGCTTGGAAAGCGTGTAATTCTGTAGGACAAACAAAAGTAAAATCTTTTGGATACCAGAATAATAATACTTTTTTGTTATTTTTTGTAGCTTCTTCAAAAATGTTGATTTTTAAATCGTCACCCATTTCTGACATTGCGTCAACTGTAATGTTTGGAAATTTTTTACCTACTAAAGACATAATATTTATTTTTAAAGTTAATATTTCTTGTTTTGATTTCTGATACAAATGTAGGGCGAGTAGTAGAGGTAATCAATTATTTTTGATTATTGTTTTTTATAATCATATAAAGAAAACCTATGGCTTACTTTTTTTACCCTTGTCTAATAAATTTTTATCCCAAGCCTTAAAAGACATCTGAAAGATATAAAGAAAAAGCCAATTTAAAAAATTGGCTTTGTTATAATAATACTAATTTATTTTTTTGCGAGTTTTCTAATTTTGAAATTTAACGCAGCGTATAGTAGCGTTACGAAAGGGCTCAAATAATTAAAGAATGCGTATGGTAGGTAAGTCATAGTCGGAATTCCCAATACCCCAGAGTGATATGCTCCACAAGTATTCCACGGAATAAGAACTGATGTTACTGTTCCTGAATCTTCTAATGTTCTACTTAAGTTTTCTGGCGCTAAGCCTTTTGCTTTATATGCCTCTGAAAACATTTTACCAGGTACTACAATTGACAAGTATTGGTCAGATGTCATCACGTTAATCGCTAAACAGCTGGCAACAGTACTTGCAAATAACCCAAATACATTGTTGGCAATGTTTAATAAGGCCATTGATATTTTCTGTAACGCTCCGATTGCTTCCATTGCACCACCAAAAAACATAGCACATAAGATCAACCAAACCGTGTTCAACATACTTGCCATTCCTCCTGCTTCAAATAATCCGTTAAGACTTTCAAGCGGTGATAAGATTCTAATGTCAGACGTTAAGGCAAGCATTACTCCTTTATATGCATTGTAGAAGTTGAATTCGTCTCCACCTGAAACTGCAATTACAATTGACGGTTGGAAGATTAAAGCAAACACTCCTCCTAATAAAGTACCGATTAATAGGGCAGCAATAGGTTGTACCTTTTTTACAATTAAAAAGATTACAAACGCTGGAACTACAAATAACCATGGCGTGATTAAGAAAGTATCTGAAATTGCTTTCAATGTTTCTGTTGTATCTACATCTCCAGAAGTACCATAAACGATTCCCAAACCTATGAATAACAACAAGGTTACAACATAAGTAGGTACTGTTGTGTACAGCATATATTTAATGTGAGTAAACAAATCTGTTCCTGCCATTACTGGTGCTAAGTTTGTTGTATCTGAAAGAGGCGATAATTTGTCTCCAAAATAAGCTCCTGAGATAACAGCTCCACCGATAACCCCTAAAGGCATACCTAAAGCGTTTCCAATTCCAACTAACGCAATACCTACTGTTGCAGAAGTAGTCCAAGAACTACCTGTAGCAATAGAAATGATAGAAGTAATGATAACACACGCAGGTAGGTATATAGCAGGGTGTAATATTTTTAGTCCGAAATAAATCATATTAGGGATAATACCACTTAATAGCCACGTTCCTGATAATGCACCTACTAATAATAAGATGAATACAGCACCAGAAGTATCTTTAACGTTATTGGTAATTTGGTTCAGAATTTTGTCATAAGACACTCTGTTGTATAAACCAACACCTGTAGCAATTGCTCCTCCTATAAGTAAAATGAACTGATTTGTTCCCGACAGCGCGTCATCCCGGAATACAAACACATTAACAGCTAATAAGGCAACTAAGATAATTACAGGTATTAGCGATTGAAGTAATGTGATTGGTTTCTCTGCTTTGTCGTGAATTTTTTCCATTTATTTAAAATTAAATCATATTTACTTGCGAAAGTACGTATTTTATTGATTAATGTAATAAAAAAAGAAAGATTATAGTAATCTTTAGTAGAAAATAATTTAGGGTAGAAGGTTGATATTTAGTTTATTAAGAAATAATTTACAGAAAATAAATTTATGAGAATAAAAAGTATTGTTAAAAAGCAAATTATTTATTATATTTACTGAATACTATAAAGTAATTTATATAGTATTACTTTACGTTTTTTAGTCATTTAAAATTAACGTATAGGTATAAAAATATTGTTGTTTTGATGTTTTTAGAGGGACATCATCTAAAGGCTACTTATCCACAAAATAAGTAGCTTTTTTTGTGTTTTCACTCTACCTTTGTATGAACTAAAAAAAACAACAATATGATCGTTCGTAACAAGAAGCATATTTTACAAATGCTTTTTATCTGGAAGGGGTCTGTTTTGAAAAAAATTGCCCCTACTTTGTTAGCTATCTTTCTTTTTTCTTGGTTAGTTTATTTCTGTCACTATCTATTTCCTGATGTAATTATACCTTTAAATGTTGGAGCATTCGCTTTGGTGGGTATTTCATTAGCCATATTCTTAGGGTTTTGTAATAGCGCTGCTTATGACCGATTTTGGGAAGGTCGTAAACAGTGGGGGAGCTTAGTCATTCACACCCGTTCCTTAGCTTTCCAAATTCAAAACTATATTCAAGAAAACGAACAGTTTACCAAAAAAGACAAGGAGGAGGGAATTAAACTTATTTTTGCTTTTTGCTATGCGCTAAACTTGCAATTGAGAGAAAAGCAGGATTATGAAATCTTAAAAAAATATTTGTCGCAAGAGGTTTATGATACTTTGTTGACTAAAAAATTCAAACCAACTTTTTTATTGAATGAGTTGACTGCTTGGATTGCAAAGCAACATAGAGAAGGGCGTATGGATTCAATTACTTTGACAAGAATTGATGAGAATTTAGATCAAATGTCTATTGTACTTGGGGCTTGTGAGCGTATTGTACATACTAAAATTCCGTTTGTTTACTTCGTTATTCTACACCGTACCGTGTATATCTACTGCTTTATTCTTCCTTTTGGATTGATTGATTTAATCATTTGGGTAATGCCGTTTTTCGTAACGTTTGTAGCGTATACCTTTATTGCGTTAGATGCCGTTGTGGCTGAAATTGCAGAACCTTTTGGTGAAGAGGAAAACGATTTAGCATTAGATCAAATGTGCGCGAATATTGAGTATTCAATTTGTGAAATATCGGATATGCCAACGCCTATCTTATTGTCACACGACCACAATTATATCGTTAGATAAAAACGTTTTTTTAAATAAAATAGGAAGGGATATCTCAAAAGGATATCCTTTTTTTATGGGCGATTTTCTCTGATTTAGGCGATTTTCAATTGGGATTAAAGAGTAGAATAAGGGGAGTTTTAATAGGACCATGTTCGGGACATCTTCGAGATATGTTCGGGATAAGTTCGGAAAAAGGCCTTTTTTCCGAAGGAGTGTCGAATTTGTGTGGTCTATGTTTAGAACCAGTTACGGACAGTATAGGACGTTGTATTGTCTGAAAGTAGGCTGTAACTGTATTTAAACCAAGAATGGGGCGCTTGTATTGCGTTGTTGTGTTATTCTTTTTAAACTCGGGTTAGGGAGGTTGGCTAAGACGTATATTCCCTGAATATACTGGAGTAACATAGAATCACAACGGCTTTTTGTGGTATAAGTAATCGGGAGTTTATAAGAGGATTGAGCATATAATGTTTTTTGGTGTGTTGTGTAAAATTGAATCATAATTCCTGTGTTTGTAGTTTCTAAAGCAAAATTAATACTAACTGCAAATACTTTTTTTCAACGTGGTTATTTTGATGTCATTTGCTATCAAATGACATCAAATGCACTATTAACTCTGTCCCACTTTTGTACCCAACTGTCCGCAATCCCTTATAAACAAAGGGATTGTCATAACCTTATATGTACATTAGTCGTAGATAACTCGGAGATAAGTCGTAGATACCTCACCTAAAGGCCTTTTTCGCGAACGAAATACGACTTATTTACGACTCATTTACGATTAATTCCCATAGGAAACCATTGAAAGTGGCGTGGTTACTGACTTACAGCCAAATTGAGGCTTTTTGAGAAATAGGGGCCAACTATGCATTTAGTGTTTTAATTCTTTATCGATTTGTTTCGGTTTAGGGGAATTCACTTAGGTGTAAATCGCTTATCGCAAGTGTTTTTGAAGATTATAAGTAAAGTAGTAATTATTGCGAACTGCTCTTAGGAAATAAAAAAAGGTGAAAATAAAAAGGGTTATTACTGTTTTTGACGTAATAACCCTTTTTACTATTGATCGATCACTATTCAAATATAGGAGTGATGGTATAGGAAAGTTTGATTGTTTAAACTTCTTTATTTTGTTTTTTGCGCACCAAATACCAAGCGTATAAAGTGATGCAAGGAATGATAATCCAAAAGATATCAATGATAAGAATATCGTAATACTGATTTTTCCAATTTGTCCAAAACCAAGTACCTGTTACAATTCCGTTTGTAATTGGAATCAATAAACCGATTGCACTTCCTACCAGTAAGCAGTCTCTATTTGTTTTATACAAGCTTTTTCTTGCTGCTAATACAATTGTCAAGGCAAGCCAAGTGTAGAAATAAAACGAATAGATAAAAGTTTGTCCTCCCGTTGGGTTTAGCTTAACTGCAATGAACGCTAAAGCTGTTACGGGGTACATTGATAAGCAAATCGACAAGTATATATTGGTTAACCAAAAGTTGAACTTGCGCTTTTTCTCAGGTACATTCTTTTTATCTCTGGCTACTAACCATATTAAAACCCCTGAAATAATCACAAAACAACCTGCTATTCCAATTAAAAAGTAAATAATGCGAGTTGCATATCCTCCAAATGAACCAAAGTGTAACACATACATCAAGTTTGAAACTATTTCACTGTAAGTAGAGCTATCGTTTGGATTAGCTTTTTCTTCTATTTCACCGGTTGCAACTGTATAAATGATTTCACCTCTACTGTTGAATTGTTTATGTTCAGAAACCTTTCCGAGTAATTTAACCTGCATATTTTGGTCGCCATAATTACTAACTTCAACAAAGGTGATGATCCCATCTTCCCATTTTTGTAAAGTTTCTTGTACATAGCTATTGATGTCAACGTGTTGTTTTAGGGGAGTATTCGTGAAAGACATTTCTAATTTTGGGCCTTTTCTGCCACCTACTTCTGCTTGGAGTTTTTGGGTATCACCTCCATATCCTAACGAGGCTATCGCATTTGCAAAAAAGTAAGAAGTCAAGAAGAAATAAGAGCCAGAAATAGCAAAAATAAATAAGAATGGAGAAGTTAATACACCTAAAGCTGTGTGTAAATCAGTCCAAACTGTTTTTAGTTTTTCCCAAGGTCTAAAAACATAAAAATTAGAAACTATTTTTTGCCAATGTACAAGTACTCCTGTTATTAGAGCGATAAGAAAGGTAAAAGCAACGATTCCTGCAATTAAGTATCCTAAAGGTATACTGAAGTTTGCTAAACTATTAACAGGCGCTAAAAAGTGTAAACGATATAGAAATTCACCCAATGAGTATTGTTCTGCATAGCTTTTACTTTCATCAGATAGGGTATCATACATTACGAACCCACGTTCAGCTGCTTTTGGATTAAGGGTGTCTTTTGAAGGAGAAACTACAAGTCCGATTATGCGACTTTTATCACCAAGTCTAAAGCTGACGTTTCTTCCGTATAAACCATATTGGTTATTAAGGGAATCAGCAATAGTATTATAGTTAAGAGTATTTGAAGCAAATGCTCCTTTTGGCGTATTGTTTTGCCAATTGTTTATTTCGTTTTTAAAGAAGGCAAAAGAACCTGCAAAAAAGAAAACGAAAAGTACTGCAGTAATAATAATTCCACTTAAGGTATGTAAGTGAAAGTACTTATTGTAGTTTCTTATATTCATATGGGGTGTGGCGTAATTGTCTTAGATATTGATAGGTTGTATTAAATAAGGCAGGTAAAAAAGAATAGCGAGACCACTATACAATGCCCAAATTTTATAACCACTTTTTGCTATAAAAGCAAGGATAAATAGTGTTGCCCATAATACAAAACCTGTTATAAACATTGTAGTGTATATGGGTTTAGCATCTAAAAAATACATGAAAAACATGTGAAAGGTAACTGTTAAAAAGAATCCACCAATACAACCTGCCGTAAACTTTAAAAATCGTTGCCAAGGCGAAGTTTCTAAATGTTTTTTGTTTGCTGGCATAATTTTAGAAGAGTATAAATTCAAATAATAAACAAACACCAATTAAGCTTAGTACTTGCGTGTATTTCATTGAAATGGTAGGGTAGATAGCTACAACAGCAGAACCGATAAACATCAGATATAATATAAATGTAAGGGATCCTACACCAATACCTTCGTAAGCGATTTCTGTTAATAGTGTAATAACTAATAATGAATAAGCAATACGCTTAGATAAGATTTTGTTTTCTCTTAGCCAATCTGTAAACGGACAACGTTTGTTGAACTTAACTTTTTTAGAGCTGTTGTACAGCATAAAAAAACTTAATGCTGCTATTCCGAACAATAGTGTATACATCATTATTTAGATTAATTAAAAACAAAGGTAGTCCTATTTTTTAAAACTTGGTAATTTTTTGTAAAAAAAATCTAACAATAGTGGGACGTCACAAAGATATTAGGATGTTTTTAGGGGGGAATAGGATATGTTTTTTAACTTTTTGTTAATAAAAAATATCTTATTTTGGGTATTATTTTTTTTCTATTGTAATATATATTTGCGTACTTTTTATTTATTAATGTATGGGTGATTTTGAAGTAAATCCATTTTATGAGTTAATTATAGACGATTTAGTAAATCGTAAATACTCAGTTATTGATTGTTTTTTCTCAGAAGAGGAGATCAATCTGCTTAGGGCAAATTTGTTTTTGAAACAAGATTTGGAAAATTTCAAAAAAGCAGCAATTGGGCAAGCTTCAGAAGAGCAAATAGTGGAAGAAATCCGTGGAGACTCTATTTTATGGCTTGATGAAAAGAAACCAGATGAAGTAGAGAAGATGTATTTTGATAAGGTAAATACCTTTATTGAATATATTAATCGCACCTGCTATTTGGGAATTCAAGAAGGGGAGTTTCATTATGCTTGTTACCCAAAAGGGACATTTTATAAAAGACATTTAGATGTTTTTCATACGGATACACGTAGAACCCTTTCAGTGGTGTTGTATTTGAATGAGCAAGACTGGACTCCTGCAAATGGTGGGGAGTTAGCTTTGTATCTTCAAAATGAAGATGGAACAGAAAGAGAAGAGATTGTTCAGCCTTTGCCAGGGCGTTTGGTTGTGTTTGATAGTAAGTATATTGAACACGAAGTTAAGATGGTAAATTATCCGAGATACAGTATCACAGGATGGTTAAAAACGAGATAAAAGAATTAAAGCTGCCTCTTTTTACGGAGACAGCTTTTTTTCTAAGTGATACTTTTAGTTTTACAACGGAATCTTATTGTAAATCACTTAAATCGAATATAACTCTTGTCGAGTTCTATTGGGATTTGATTTGTGGAGATTTTAAAATGTTTTTATGGGAACGACAATTAGCCTGACTAAGCTCTTTGTATTTTTAATCCTTCCACCTTTGTCTAACAACTTTGACAGCTCATACCTATTATTTGCTATATTATTTGCCGTTTATTAACTTGTTAGC
This sequence comes from Myroides sp. C1519, assembly GCF_038039755.1. Taxonomy (NCBI): domain Bacteria; kingdom Pseudomonadati; phylum Bacteroidota; class Flavobacteriia; order Flavobacteriales; family Flavobacteriaceae; genus Myroides; species Myroides sp. C1519. The sequence goes on along the minus strand of NZ_JBBPHM010000010.1, from coordinate 47,433 downwards.
TTATTTTTGTAATACAAAGATAGAGTAAGCCTAATGTGTTTATGTTATACTAATCGTGGGATTGTTTGCACTAATCGTGGTTTTTTATCTTTTTTATCTTTCTTAATAATATAAATTATGTTTGATTTTAGATTAAAAGTTTTTTACACAGTTGCCAAAAGGGGGAGTTTTACAAAAGCTGCTAAGGAATTATTGATTTCTCAACCTGCTGTAACGAAACATATTCAAGAAATTGAGTCGTCTTATCAGACAAAATTGTTCTTAAGAGATGGGATGAAAATTAGCCTGACTGAGGCTGGACAATTGCTGTTTGGTTATGCGGAAGAAATATTCTCTATTTATAGAAATTTAGAGTTTGATATTCACGCTTTGAATGCTAAAATGGACGGTAGTTTGTGTGTTGGTGCCAGTACGACGGTTTCTCAATATGTGTTACCTCCTTTACTGGCTGAGTTTCGAAAAAAGGTAAACGACTTACACCTTGATTTGTTTTCCGATAATACTACGGCTATTGAAAATCTTTTGTTGAGCAAGAGTATTGATGTTGGAATTGTTGAGGGCTTTTCTAAAAACCCACAAATAAAGTATATTGATTTTATTAAAGATGAGATTGTCTTGGTGTGTGGTAGCGCTAATCCTTTGGCGAAAAGGGGAGTTATTAAAGCGGATGAATTAAAGGATTTGACGTTTTTATTGCGCGAAACAGGTTCGGGTACATTAGATGTAGTGGGCGCTCAGTTAAAGGAAGTGGGAATCAACATCAACGATTTGAATAATGAAATGAATTTTTCAAGTACGGAGAGTATTAAAATGTATTTAATGCATTCGGATAGTGTTGCTTTTTTATCAATACACGCCATATTGAAGGAATTGCGTTATAATGAACTGACGGTTATTGATGTAGAGGGATTGGAAATAACGCGTAATTTCTCTGTTATACAGCGTCAAGGGCAGGAGAGTGCCTTGGTGGAATTGTTTACGCGATTTGTTACAACGCATAACGTGAAGTTATAGCCTATAACTATTATGTATTTTCTTTTGGTTGCTGTACAGCCGACCTTTGTGGCTGTAAAACAACGAAACAAATGTCTTTAAACACAAATACATCACTGAGCAAAGTAATTTTAATAGGATTGGCTATTTTAAGTTTATTTCCTTTTGTAAATTCTGCTACAGCTTTAATTTTAGGGATTGTATACGCCCAAATTTTTGAAAATCCGTATGCTAAACAAACTAAAAAGACAACGGGACTCCTATTAAAGGTAGCTGTTGTAGGTCTTGGGTTTGGAATGAATATCTACAGTGCATTATCAGCAGGTAAGGATGGGTTTATTCTAACTGTTTTTTCTATTTTCTTAACGTTAGGTCTTGGGTTTATTCTTGGAAAGGCTTTTAAAATTGACAAGAAGATTTCTTATTTAATTTCTTCAGGTACTGCTATTTGTGGAGGAAGTGCTATTGCGGCTGTTTCTCCTGTGATTAAAGCAGATGAAAAGCAGATTTCTGTTGCTTTGGGAATTGTTTTTATCTTAAACTCTATTGCCTTGCTTATTTTCCCACCGATAGGTCATTATCTTGGAATGAGTCAGATTGACTTTGGATTGTGGTCTGCGATTGCTATTCACGATACGAGTTCGGTTGTAGGAGCGGCTGCTAAGTATGGAGATGAAGCGTTAGAAGTAGCTACTACGGTTAAGTTAGCTCGTGCTTTATGGGTGATTCCGGTTGCTTTCTTGTCAACTGTACTTTTCAAAAATAAAGGAGGAAAAGTGAAGTTGCCTTATTTCATTGGTTTCTTCGTTTTAGCGATGTTAGCTAACTCTTATATTCCGTTTGTACAGCAAATAGGACCTTATATTGTAGAGGTTTCTAAAGCGGCATTAACATTGACTTTGTTTTTAATTGGTACTTCTCTGTCTTATCGCACAGTAAAATCAGTGGGAATGAAACCTTTGTTAGAAGGAGTAGGGTTATGGGTGTTTATATCAATTACCTCTTTATTGTATATACTTTATATAAACTAAGTAGTTGGTTTATTACTTTTAATTATAAGAAAGCACTTGTTACACTCTAACAGGTGCTTTTTGTTTTGAATAATGTGTGATGCGTGAAACGTGAAAGGTGATGCGTGAAGTGTGATGAATGATGAGTGAAAGGTGATACGTGAAAGGTGATGCGTGAAAGGTGATACGTGAAAGGTGATGCGTGAAGTGTGAAGTGTGAAAGGTGAAAGGTGATGCGTGAAAGGTGATACGTGAAAGGTGATGTGTGAAAGGTGATGAGTGAAAGGTGATGCGTGAAAGGTGATACGTGAAAGGTGATGAGTGAAGTGTGATGATTGAAAGGTGATACGTGATGAGTATTTCTAAATATGGATGGTGTAGGGATAAAAAAAATAGGATACTTTGCAGTATCCCATTTTTCCGGTTTATTCATCATACTTGGATTACTCCAAGATTAAAGGGCTTTTCTATTGGAGCGTGATTAGCTGCTTCAATACCCATTGAGATCCACGTTCTTGTATCCAGTGGATCAATTATAGCGTCTGTCCACAATCTCGCTGCCGCATAATACGGAGAAACTTGATTGTCGTATTTCGCTTTAATTTTGTCAAATAATTCTTGTTCTTTTTCCGGAGTTAATTCTTCGCCTTTTGCTTTTAATGAAGAAGCTTCAATTTGCAATAATACTTTGGCAGCTTGCGAACCACCCATTACAGCTAATTCAGCACTTGGCCAAGCAAAGATTAAGCGTGGGTCATAAGCTTTACCACACATAGCGTAGTTTCCAGCTCCGTATGAGTTTCCTACAACTACTGTAAACTTAGGAACTACAGAGTTAGCAACGGCATTTACCATTTTAGCTCCGTCTTTAATAATTCCACCGTGTTCAGATTTAGAACCTACCATAAATCCAGTAACGTCTTGTAAGAATACAAGCGGAATTTTCTTTTGGTTACAGTTCGCGATAAAGCGAGTAGCCTTGTCTGCTGAGTCAGAATAAATCACTCCACCAAACTGCATTTCTCCTTTTGTCGTTTTCACTACTTTACGTTGGTTAGCCACAATACCTACAGCCCAACCGTCAATGCGAGCATATCCAGTAATGATTGTTTGTCCGTAACCTTCTTTGTATTGTTCAAACTCAGAATCGTCAACTAATCGTTTGATGATTTCAAGCATATCGTACTGTTCCGTACGTGCTTTAGGCAAGATACCATAGATATCTTTAGGATCTAAAGCCGGTTTCTTAGGTTTGATTCTGCTATATCCTGCTTTGTCAAAATCGCCAATTTTATCAACGATGTTTTTGATTTTATCCAGAGCGTCTTTATCATCAGCTGCTTTATAATCTGTAACACCAGATATTTCGCAGTGCGTAGTAGCCCCACCTAATGTTTCGTTGTCAATATTTTCTCCGATTGCAGCTTTCACCAAATAGCTACCTGCTAAAAAGATACTTCCTGTTTTATCAACGATTAAGGCCTCGTCACTCATAATAGGAAGGTAAGCACCACCGGCAACACAACTACCCATTACAGCGGCAATTTGAGTAATACCCATACTGCTCATAATAGCGTTGTTTCTAAATATGCGTCCGAAGTGTTCTTTATCTGGGAAAATTTCATCTTGTAGTGGTAAATAAACCCCTGCACTATCTACTAAATAGATGATCGGAAGTTTATTTTCGATGGCAATTTCTTGTGCTCTTAAGTTTTTCTTACCTGTAATTGGAAACCAAGCCCCTGCTTTTACAGTTGCGTCATTGGCAACAACGATACATTGTTTACCTTTAATATATCCAATTTTTACAACTACACCACCAGACGGACATCCACCGTGTTCTTGGTACATATCCTCACCAACGAAAGCTCCGATTTCAATACTCGACGCTTTGTCATCTAAAAGATAATCAATGCGCTCTCTTGCGGTTAACTTTCCTTGTTCGTGTAGTTTGGCAATTCTTTTGTCACCACCACCTTTTTTTACTTTGACTAATTTGCGTTTCAAATCAGACAATAAAAGCTTGTTGTGGTCTTCGTTTTTATTGAAGTTTATATCCATAGTTTGATCGGTTATTTCTACGCTTTTCTTTCAGTTTCGCTAAAATACAAAATTATAGTTCATATAAAACATTAGGTATGATTTTTGGTCTTGACAAAAAAATAACGTGATGGATACACATAGAATAGTATAAATAATGTACTTTTGTCTCCGTTTTTTATCATTATATATAATGTCGCTAAATAGTATTTTTCAGTTTTTGGTGCCAAAGGATAAAGTATTTTATCCTTTATTCGAAAAGGCATCTATTAAGATTAAGTCACTTTCACAAACATTGCACGAGGCAGTAAATGCTCCTGCAAAAGAAAGAGAGAAATTATTAAAAGATGTAGAGGTTATCAAACAAGACATCGAAGCAATTGCTCAAACGACGAGAATTGAATTAGGTAAAAATTTTATTACTCCTTTTGATAGAGAGGATATTCACAACCTAATTACAGCAGTTGACGCTGTAGCCGATCATTTATCAGATGCTGCATCTCGTATGAGATTGTACCAAATTGATAAAATTACAAAACCATTAAGAAAGCTTACAGAAGCTAACTTAGAGGCTTGTAGTGAGGTTTCTCGTGGTCTTTTAGAATTAAAAGATATGAAGAACTTACCTGCATTGGCTGAGGTTTGTAAGAATATTTCACGTTTAGAGCGTAAAGCTGATAAGGTATTTGACAAAGCAGTAGCTGATATCTTTGAAAATGAAAGTAATGCAATAGAAATTATTAAGTATAAAGAAGTTATGTCTGCGTTAGAGACTGCTACAGATAGCTGTAGAGACGTTGCTAACGTGTTAGAGACTATCACGGTAAAATATTCTTAATTAACTATAACCATTACTTATGGAATTTTTCTATGAAATGCTAACTAATCAAAGCGGTATTATGCTGATTACGATTATCGTATTAGCATTAGGTTTTGATTACATAAACGGATTTCACGATGCAGCCAATTCTATTGCAACTATTGTAACAACGCGTGTTTTAACGCCTGTTCAAGCTGTAATTTGGGCAGCTGCATTTAACTTCGTTGCTTATTTTATTTCTCTTTATATAATAGGGGAGTTTAAAATTGGTAATACAATTGCTAAATCCATTAATGAGAACTTCATTACATTAGAAGTAATCTTTGCCGGATTGGTAGCAGCAATTATTTGGAATTTAATGACGTGGAAGTTGGGTATCCCTTCTTCGTCTTCACATACGTTAATAGGTGGATTTATCGGTGCGGCTGTAGCTCACGCTGGTGGATTAAGCGTTGACGGAATAGATGTTATCGTTTATTCTAAAGTAGTGCCTATTTTCTTGTTTATTTTTGGAGCACCTTTCTTAGGGATGTTCTTAGCTTATTTTATCACAGTTGCTATTCTGTGGATATGTAGAAAACAAGCGCCTCATAAATGTGAGGTGTGGTTTAAACGTCTTCAGTTAGTTTCTTCTGCTTTGTTCTCATTAGGACACGGGGGGAATGACGCACAGAAAGTAATGGGTATTATTGGTGCTGCGGTTATCTTTTACCACATTAATGTAGATATGGACCCTGCTTATATGGTTAGTGGTGTTGATACATTCAAATTGTTCGTAGAACACTGGTGGTGGGTTCCTTTAGCTTCATTCGTATTCATTGGTCTTGGTACTTTATCAGGAGGATGGAAGATTGTAAAAACAATGGGATCTAAGATTACTAAGGTTACGCCTTTAGAAGGGGTAGCAGCTGAAACAGCAGGGGCAGTTGCCTTATATGTTACAGAGCACTTAGGTATTCCTGTTTCTACAACACATACGATTGCAGGTTCTATCATCGGGGTTGGGGTTACAAAACGTATCTCAGCAGTTCGTTGGGGAGTAACGATTAACTTGTTATGGGCTTGGGTATTAACCATTCCTGTTTCTGCAATTATTGCAATGGTAGTTTACTATATTATATCGCTATTTTTATAGTAGGTAGGATATATTAGATATAAAAAAACGGAGTAGTCTTTCAAAGACTACTCCGTTTTTTATTTGTACTTGCTTATTCTTCTTCTCGTTGTCCCATCATCATTAGATAAGCTTTTAAGAATTCGTCAATCTCTCCGTTCATCACAGAGTCAACATCTGTTGATTCATATTGCGTACGGACATCTTTTACAAGTTTGTATGGATGCATCACGTAGTTTCTAATCTGTGAACCCCATTCAATCTTTTTCTTATTCGCTTCAATCTCATCGCGCATTGCTTGTTTTTTCTTCAACTCAATTTCGTAAAGTTGCGATTTTAAAAGCTGCATGGCTTTGGTCTTGTTATCTAACTGTGATCTCGTTTCAGAGTTTTCAATTATAATTCCAGTAGGGTGGTGGCGTAAACGAACAGCTGTTTCAACTTTGTTTACATTCTGACCTCCAGCACCACTTGAACGCATTGTTTCCCAAGAAATGTCAGCTGGACTAATTTCAATCTCGATTGTGTCATCCGCAAGAGGATAAACATAAACAGAGACGAAAGATGTATGTCGTTTGGCATTACTGTCAAAAGGCGAGATACGAACTAAACGGTGAACACCATTTTCTCCTTTTAAATAACCAAAAGCAAACTCTCCGTCAAACTCTAAAGTTACTGTTTTAACTCCAGCAACCTCCCCTTCTTGGTAGTTTAACTCTTTTACTTTTACGCCATTCTTTTCTCCCCACATGATGTACATACGCATCAACATAGCAGCCCAATCACAACTTTCAGTTCCTCCAGCTCCAGCAGTGATTTGCAATACAGCGCTCATACTGTCACCTTCGTCAGAAAGCATATTTTTAAACTCAAGTTCCTCAACGATTTCTCGAGTTTTATTGTATTGTGCTACAACTTCTTCTTCGGTAGATTCTCCTTCAGCATAAAACTCAAGAAGTATCTGTAATTCCTCTAAATTTGCTTTAGCATTTTCATACCCTTCAACCCATTTCTTTTTGGATTTCAGTGCTTTAACGATTACTTCGGCCTCTTTAGGGTTGTTCCAAAAATCAGGAGCAAAGGTCTTTTCTTCCTCGTTTGTGATCTCAATTAATTTCTTATCGACGTCAAAGATACCTCCTTAACGCACCAAGGCGATCAATAATATCCTTCTGTTGTTCTGTGGTTACCATAATTTTTAATACTTTTATACCACAAAAATACTTATTCCTATCAATTTATGGAAATTAATTTAGTAAGTGATACAATCACTAAGCCTACGCCTGAGATGTTAAACTACATGATGAAAGCAAGGGTAGGTGATGATGTTTATAAACAAGACGGTAGTACTAATGAGTTGGAAGTAGCTGTAGCAGAGTTGTTTGGTATGGAAGCAGCGCTGTTTTTTCCCTCAGGTACAATGGCAAATCAAGTTGCAATTAAGTTACATACACAGCCTGGAGACCAGTTAATCTGTGACAAAACTTCTCATATAAATCTTTTTGAAGGAGGAGGAGTTGCTGTACATAGTGGGGTTACTTGTGCTTTAGTAGATGGTGTTCGCGGTAGAATTACGGCAGACCAAGTGTTACAACACTACAATGAACCTAATAATATTCACTTGCCAAAAACAACATTAGTAAGTTTAGAGAATACAACTAATCTTGGAGGTGGTGCTTGTTATGAAATGCAAGAGTTAGAACGCATCCGCGAGGTGTGTGATGATAAAGGATTGAAGTTACACTTAGATGGGGCAAGATTGTGGAATGCTTTAGTAGCAAAATCACAACACCCAAGTCAGTTTGGAGCTTTATTCGATACTATTTCTGTTTGTTTTTCAAAAGGATTAGGAGCACCGATTGGTTCTGTGTTGTTAGGATCAAAAGCAGATATTCAAAAAGCATTGCGCATCCGTAAGTTAATGGGAGGTGGAATGCGTCAAACGGGATATTTAGCAGCAGCAGCTTTATTCGCTTTAAAGAACAATGTAGGTAGATTGCAAAGAGATCATTTCAGAGCGAAGCAAATAGAGATGATTTTAAACAAGAAACTTTGGATAGGTGAGGTTTTGCCTGTGCAAACGAATATCGTTGTTTTTAAGCTAAAAGAACCGGTTCTAAGCAAGTTGTTTGTAGACAAGTTGAAACAAAAAAACATATCTATTAGTGATATGGGAGGTGGATGGCTTCGAATGGTAACCCATTTAGATTATCGCGAAGTAATGCATGAGTATGTATTAGAAGCACTCTCAAAATTAGAATTATAGCATAAGAAGTCATTCCGCAAGGAGTGACTTTTTTATTTAAGATATTTTAGTTTTTTACTTAGACAAAATGAATTACCTTTGTTTAGAATTAAATTAAATAATGGAAAAACTTAAGCAACGCTGGGGGGTAACATCCAATTTTCAATTGACAGTTATCTTTATTGTTTTCGCAATTACTGGTTCAACATCAGCCTACATATCTAAGCCTATTTTATCATATATTGGAATAGAAAGAGATGGGATGTATCCGTTTCTTTATTGGATTCTATACATTGTTTTGATATTACCTGTTTACAAGGTTTTATTGCTGTGTATTGGTACATTGTTTGGACAACGCGTGTTTTTCTGGAATTTCGTAAAGAAAATGTTACGCAGTATGGGAATGGGCTTTATATTGCCTAAGGAAAAGAAAGAATAGGTGTTTGGTTGTAAACCACACGGAATATATACAAAAAGAGCAGCTTTTATAAGCTGCTCTTTTTTAGTTTTTATGTATAATGAAAATACACGGTCTTTTGTGTAAATCTACTTTTGTATTCTTCCATTGAGAAGCAGGTTTAGTCGAGATAAACTCTGTTTCTAATGTAATGTCACAAGCCACGCAAACTAAGGTGTTTGGGTTTAAGATTTGTGCCATATCTTGTAGTAATTGGTTATTTCTATATGGCGTTTCAATAAACAATTGAGATTGGTTCTTTTCTTGTGATAATCTTTCCAAGCCTTTTAGCGCATTCTTCTTTTCTGCTTTGTCAATTGGCAAGTATCCGTTGAAAGCAAAACTCTGACCATTCATACCGGAAGCCATTACTGACAATAGGATAGAAGATGGACCTACAAGTGGTGTTACTTTGATATTGCGCTTATGTGCTAAATCAACGATTACAGCACCAGGGTCTGCTACTCCAGGACATCCTGCTTCACTCATTACACCAACGCTTTTACCTTCTAATAACGGCTTGATGTAATCTTTGTATTCACTTGTTGTCGTGTGCTTGTTTAACGGGAATAAAATAAGTTCTGATTGTTTCTTTTCAGGACAAATACTTTTGATAAAACGCCTTGCTGTCTTTTCATTTTCTACGATGAAAATATCAAGCATTTCAATAGCGCGTTTTACTGTTTGTGGTAACACATCAAGAGGATTAGTTGTTTCTCCTAATGTAATTGGTATAAGGTATAAAGTACCTGTTGGTGATTGATTTGTCATGAATAGTGTATTCTATAAATAGTTGTACAAAGGTAAAGATAAAGAATAGTACAAAAAAGAAAAGGAAGAAAATGACTTTCTTCCTTTTACTAAATATATCTAAGATTGTAAATCTTTGGCTATTACGTTACAAGCATCGTCTAACATTTTATAGACGTGGTAAAAACCTCCTGGACCTCCAAAGTACGGATCAGGTACTTCTTTATTTGAACCAGGGTGTAGTTCATTTAATATGAGTTTTACCTTTTGTTTAGCTTCTTCATTAGGGGCTAATTTAATGACGTTGTCATAATTAGATTGGTCCATAACGTAGATTCTGTCAAACTCAGTAAAATCGTTTATGCTAAATTGACGAGCTTTTTGGGTAGTTAAATCAATGTCATAATGCGAAGCAACTTCTATAGATCTTGGATCAGGTTGTTGTCCGATATGCCACGCACCCGTTCCTGCTGAGTCAACAAAAAAACTTTCTTTCGAAAGTTTTGATTGTAGGATACCCTCTGCTAATGGAGAACGGCAAATATTACCTAAGCAAACCATCAAAACTTTAGCTTTCATTACATACTAAATTTAAGATTAATATCGTCGTGATATTTTTTAAATTCTTTGTCTGTTTCAAGAAGATTGTCAATCGTTTTACAAGCGTGTAATACAGTTGCGTGATCACGATCTCCAATTTGAGAACCAATACTTGCTAAAGAAGACTTTGTGTATTTTTTAGCAAAGAACATAGCAAGTTGTCTTGCTTGTACAATGTTTCTCTTTCTTGTTTTAGAACGAAGTGTTTCTGTGTCCATTTGGAAATAGTCAGATACCACTTTTTGAATATAATCGATAGAGATTTCTCTCTTAACATTCTTAACGAATTTCTCAACTACGCTTCTTGCAAGGTCAATTGTAACTTCACGTTTGTTAAATGAAGACTGTGCAATTAATGAAATAATAGCACCTTCTAATTCACGGATGTTAGAATTTACATTTTTAGCAACGTATTGAATAATGTCTTTCGGCATTTCAACACCATCGCGGTATAAAAGGCTTTCAACGATTCTAACACGCGTTTCAAAATCTGGGTGCTGAATTTCAGCAGATAATCCCCATTTAAAACGAGATAATAAACGTTGTTCGATGTCTTGCATATCAACAGGTGCCTTGTCCGAAGTCAAGATAACTTGTTTACCATTTTGGTGTAAATGGTTAAAGATATGGAAAAATACATCTTGCGTACCTGATTTACCAGATAAGAATTGAATATCATCGACAATTAATACATCAATTAACTGATAGAAATAAATAAAATCATTTCTTGTTTGCTTACGTACAGAGTCAACATATTGTTGTGTAAATACTTCAGCAGAGATGTATAAAACAGTCTTTTCAGGGTATAAGTCTTTAATCTCAACTCCAATAGCGTGAGCTAAGTGAGTTTTTCCTAAACCTACTCCTCCGAATATTAATAATGGGTTGAATGATGTACCTCCAGGTTTGTTAGCTACAGCTAAACCTGCTGAACGTGCTAAACGGTTTGAATCACCTTCTAAGAAGTTATCAAATGAATAATTTGAATTTAATTGTGACTCAATCTTAACATTGCGAATTCCAGGAATTACAAAAGGGTTTTTTAATTCTGGATTCTTATTTTGTACAGGTACGTCTAATTCTTGTGGTTTAACAGGGCTTCTTTGAGCACTCGGTAATTGTTCTGTATAAGGTTGTTTTTTTCCAGATGTATTTTCCATCTGAATTTTATACAGCAATTTAGCTTCAGGGCCAAGTTGTCTGGTTAAGGCTACTTTAAGAATTTTTACATAGTGTTCTTCCAACCACTCGTAAAAAAACTTACTTGGCACTTGAATATATAAAGCATTCTCTGTAAGCTCAATTGCCTGAATAGGCATGAACCAAGTCTTATAAGCTTGTTCTTGGATATTGTCTTTTATGAACTCAAGACAATTATTCCATACAGATTCTGCGGACTTAATCGTATACTCGTGCATTTTAGGTTAGAATTATAAAAACAGTTACTACTTTTGGGTAAATTTCCAGGGGGTGAAAATTACCTTTGTTTGCGAGCACAAATATGTGAACAAATTTTGGGATAAAAAAACTTTATAGGCATTGTATAAAACAAATTAATTTGGTAAGTACTATAAAAAAAAGAAGAAACAAATATAATTAAAAGGAATATGAAATATTTTGATTGTAACGTCAGAGTGCGTTATGCAGAGACAGATCAAATGGGGGTTGTTTATCACGGTAATTATGCGCAATACCTTGAAATTGGGAGGGTTGAGTGGTTGAGGAACCTTGGGGTATCATATAAGAAGATGGAGGAAATGGGGGTGATGTTGCCCGTTGTCTCTTTGACAATGAACTATAAAAAATCAGCAAAATACGATGAGATTTTGACCATCAGAACTGTCTTTAAAAAGCTGAGTTCCGTGAAGATAGAATTCGATTATGAATTGTATAATGAAGCGGGTGAATTGTTAACAACTGGTAATTCTGTATTGGTGTTTATTGATATGAAAACGGGTCGTCCAATCGCTGCTCCAAAATATGTTGTTGAAAAGATTTCTGCAATAGAAAATTAGTATAAAAAAGACTTTTTGTAATTAATGGTTTTACTAAAAACAAATAATTATATTTACATAAAACAAATATTATGAAATCAGCTTATTGGCTAATGGGTATCGGATGTCTATTTTCTATGAGTGTTTTTGCTCAAGAAACGAAGATTATTGACGGACGTGCTCGTATGTATGACGGTAAAATAGTACCTGCTACTATTGTTAATAAAAATAGTAATGAAGAAACTAAACTTGATGGTCGTGGTTATTTTATGATCAATACGCAAGTTGGTGATACAATTCAGTTCACTAATAAAAGAATTTCTCCTGTGGATTATGTGATGACAGCAGAGGATTTTAAATTAGGTAGAGTGAATGTTGTGTTCACTAAGCCAGGTCAAACGTTAGAGGAGGTTGTTATTTTACACAAGAATTTCGATGATGATTTGTTTGAAGTAGGAAATAAGAAGAAGTTGACTCCTGCTGAAAGAAGATATAAAAAGAACAATACTGTGTTTGCTTCTACGGCAAATTATGGAATGGGTATTAGTTTAGATGCGTTAGCTAATTTGATTTCAGGAAGAAAGAAAAAGGATAAGACAGCGATTTTATACGAAAGATTAGATATCCGTATTCAAGAGTTTGTTGAGGAATACCCTAAAAGTGATTTGTTAGAGGATATGAAAATTCCTAAGGATAGAGTAGATGCTTTCTTATACTATGTGGTTGCACAACCAGAGTATGGTAAGGTGAAAGTAGAAAGAACTGAAGAGTATCAGTTGTATTTAGCAAAACAGTATGCTGACTTTGTAGGTTTCTTAGGATTGTAATTTTACATAATAGAATATAGTTTTAAAAGAGGTTGATATCGCATTTTGTGGTATCAACCTCTTTTTTTGTGCTTTTTTGAGAATGTAGTTTATAATAAACGTGGGAGTTATTTTTAGAGATAATGCCTTTGTAAAATTGGGTGAACACTATGTTTTTTTGAGTGAATTTTTTTTCACTAAAAAAAAGGTAGTGTTCACCCTTTTTTTGTTTTGAATGGTTGAAAATGTTGTTACGTTTAATTAGAAAATGAAGAATTATGGCAAGATATAGAGCTACGGTACTTCGTACACATAAAGAAGGTGAAATGTACATTGAGAAAGGGATGAGTGTTGAATTCGTATCTTTTACTCCCCCGTGGATGGTAGAACAAGGTAAACCAATACAAGAAGCTTTCTTAAGAGTATATGGTGTAGACTTGAAAAAAGGCTTTGCTTGTAGTCCTGGTTTTATAGAAGTAATAGAAATAAAATAGACTTGCGTGTTTTGACAGTGTAGTCTGTTTTCTTTGTACTGTCATTGTAATACTGTGAAAGGATGAAAGACTTGATAAGGGTTCAAAAAGTACTTGAGGCATTTAAGGTAAAGGGAGAGTTAACGGTTGATTATATATGTAGTCAACTTGGAGATGAAGGTGGACCTATAAGTTATGAAACGTGGAATCGCTTGCGTAAAAAGTTGATAGAGGAACTTAATATACCAATTGTTTACAATAGGTTGAGTAAGGTCTATGTTTTAAATGAGGTAGAGGAAAATGAAGAGAGATTAGACGTTTTGAGTTTAAATAAGTTTATTGAAAACTATGAAGTGATTAGTCTGTTGATGAAAAAAGCAGGTGAAGATATAGATGCAATAAAGTATATCGAGTTTGAACAACAAACGTGTTTGTACAATATTAATTTTTTCAACACGCTTTTAACTGCCTTACAAAGGAGGTTAGAAGTCAAGTTAACACATCAAAGTTACCGCAGTATAAAGGCAAAAGAGAGTTTAGTAAGACCATTGTATTTTAAACAATATCAAAATAGGTGGTATTTAATAGCAGAGGTAGGTGAGGAGTTTTTGAGTTTTGGTTTAGACCGTATCAAACAGGTAGAACTAACACAAAAGAAGTTTAAACCAAGGTTAGATGAGGCCAAGGCTTTGTTTAGTGAGATAGTAGGGTTAAATCATAGTGATTCGGATAGACAGCGTATTGTTATTGAGTTTGCCATTTCACAAAAGCCTTACGTACTAAGTCTGCCTTTGCATCACACACAAAGTGTAATCAAGGAAGGTAAGAGTACCTTTCAAATAGAAATATGGGTAAGACCTAATTATGAGCTTCAACAACAAATACAGAAATACGGCAATTTTGCTAAGGTTGTAGAGGGAGATTGGGTTTGCCTATGAAATGAATAAAAATTATGGCTGTACAATTTTTTCCATCATACCCGATTCAATTTATAGAAGAAAATATATTTTCAAGTACAGAAGTTGGTAATAAAGGTGAGTGGCTTATTTATAGAGAATTATTACAACAATTGCAACAAAGTAAAGAGAATTGGCAAGTCTGGTTTAGTTATGATGTAGCAGTTACAGATGATTTTGAAGAATTAGAAAAAGTTGAAGGAGAGGTTGACTTTATTATAATTGGTAAGCGTGGAATAATTGTATTAGAAGTCAAAGGAGGGAATATTAAGATTGAAAATAATCAATTTTATTGTAAAGGAAACGGGGATTGGACAAAAATAACAAATCCTTTTAGACAGGCGAGTCAACATAAACATATATTGAGAAAGCAGTTTCTTCAGCAATATGGTAATATTTTGATATGTGATGCTGTAGCATTTCCGAGTGTTAATATTCGTTTCGAGCATCCAAGATTTGACGATAAGTTGATTTATAGCAAATATAAGAAGGGATTTATTTATAATAATATTGAAAACTTTTTGAATAGTGTCTATGACCGACATATTGAAAAATTAAGTCAAGCACATAGTTTTGATTTTACACCGGTTAGTAATCTTTTAATGGCAAGTATTAGCAACATACTTAATGTCAACATTGAAGATAAGAATGTATTGAAAGGATTTGATACGCTTGAATGGTTACAGATTGATAGTATTGGGGTTTTAGAGGCATTGGAAGATAATTCGAGACTGATGATTCAAGGTGATCCAGGTACTGGAAAAACGACATTAGCTCTAGCTTTTGCTGATTTAAATAAGGATCTGAATGGATTATATTTATGTTGGACTCATTTTTTAAGATTACATAATGAAGAGCGCTTTAAGGCTAGGGGCATTAATATAGATGTCTTGAATTATTTTGACTTTGTAGTTGCGCATTGTCCGAATCTAACAAAACAAGAATGTTATGGTTTTAGCTCAGAGGAATTTTCGTTAAAAGCAAGAGAAGCTATTGTTAGTTATTTAGAAAAGGGAGGAAAACGATATGACTACATCATTATTGATGAAGCACAAGATTTGTTTGATAGAAATCTTGATGTGTTTTTAGACAAGATGTGTGTAACTGGAGATGGGTTAAAAAGAGGACGTTCATTGGTGTTATATGATTTTAAGCAAAGTTTTAATCAAGGGGAAGGTGATGTTCGTGAATATGCGTATTTATTGAAAGATTATTATGCACATTATAGATTGAGAAAGTCGAGAAGAAATATTGCAGAAGGGGAAATTAATCAGCTCGCATTAGATGTAAAATATAATCCAGAAGATATACTTGATGTTTCATATTATAGTAGAAAACAACAAGTGAGCTTGAATGTTGTAAGAGGTAAAAAGGAGTTTCAAAAAGCGATTAAGCGATATGTAACGAGTATTCAAGATCCAAAGTCTTCTTTACGAGCAAAAGATATTATTGTTTTAGTACAGGCAAGTATTATCAATCGAAGAGAAGATATCTGTCAAATTATAGAAGAATGTGGTGTTACATTTCTTACAGATGAGAATTTTACTATAGATGAGTTAAACTATACAACACCAATAAAATTTAAGGGCTTAGAGAGAAAGCATATTGTATTAATAGTTGATAAACCTAATAGGGCAAGTAACTACGAATGGTACATGGGAGTAACAAGAGCTGTAGAAAGCGTAGAGCTTATAAAAATAGAGTTTAAAAAATAAATAAATTATATGTCCTTTATTAGTGATATTTTAGGGAGTTCATCTTCAAGTAATAAACAAGCAAATTATTCTGCAAACACATTTTTACTAAGACCAATGTGGTTCGCTGCTGGAGCAGATCCATATTTATTAAAAAAAGGAACGTATTCTGATCAAGTAAAAATGGCTTGTATGGGTGGAACAGTTTACGCTACAGCTTTTCTTGCGTTTATTTCTGGATCTTATGCTATACGTACTATTTTCTTTCCAATTGATTCAGAGAGTTTATGGCCTTATCTTATGGGGGTAGTTTGGGCACTTATTATTTTTAACCTTGATCGTTTTATTGTTTCTTCTACTCCAGCTAATATTGGAAAATCGACTTGGACAAAATGTAAGCAAGCAATTCCACGTATAATTATGGGATTAATTATCTCTTTTGTTATTTCAAAACCAATTGAGATAAAAATATTTGAAAAAGATATTAAAGAGAAAATAGAGTTGGAGCATGTTGGTGGAAAAGAGGCCTTGAAAAAAATTGAATTTCAGACTAATACAGAATTAAGAAACAATAAAACTACTATTGCTGACCTTAAAGAAGAATTAGTAAAAGCTGAAAAGGAGTTAAAAGAAATAAGAACACTTTATAATAGAGAATTAGGAGGGCAAAATAGTGGTAATAAAGGAGTCGGTCCAATAGCAAATGAATATAAAAAGCAAGTTGCTAAAATGCAAATGGAAGTTGATGATTTAAATATTTCTATAAAAAAAGCAGAGAATACTTTTAAAAATAGTCAACAAAAAATAGAACAAGACCTTGAAGAAAAGAGTGTTACTATAAAAGAAGCTAAAGGAAGCTTTGTAAATCAACTTCGTTTGGCTCATGAAATTAGCCCAGTGATTTCTTGGTCGTTGACAGTATTATTTGTCGTATTAGAGTTGACACCAATTATATTCAAATTGATGATGGAAAGAGCTCCTTATGATTTTCAAATGTATGATAGAGATGAAGTAATTAAAAGTCAAAGTACAGTATTAGAAGAAGGAGGGGAGTATGTAAGTAGAAATGCAAAGCAAGTAGAGGAAGAAAGAATAAGAGAGATAACTGCTAAAGACTATGTTCATATAGAAAAAGTAGAAGAGGATAAGCGCCAAGATTTAAAAAAGATAGAAATAAACCAACAAGTTTTTGACTCAAATATTGCGGAGAGAACGAAAAAGAGTGAAGAAGTTCAAAGATTAGATTTAGAAAACGATTATAATAGTAATTTGAATTCAAAAATAAATCATGAGCAACAAGAAATGTTATTAGCTAATCTTCAAAAAAGAAAAGAATACATAACTCAATTAGAAGAATTAGAAAGATTTGAATTGGAAAGAAATCTTTTAAAGAATACTCATCACCAGCAAATACTTTCTCAAGAAGAAATTGAGATAAAAAAGATGAGTAATATGAAAGATAATGAATTTGATAGATTAATTATTGAAAGAGAGTATCAAAAACAATTATTAGACTTGGATAGGGATTACAATACAAAGAAACTTGAGATATATAAAGCTTTGTTAGATAAGAAAACAAAAGAAGAGTCGCTAAGGTTTGAAAAAGAAATTGATGCAAGAAAAAACAACGAAGTAAGTCATGCTCAAGAAATGAATAAAATTAAAGGAAATAAAGTTGAAAATGAAAATCAAAGCAAAGCAATGGTATTAGATAGTAAAAAGAGAATTGCAGATGCTTTAGTGGATGGAAGATACTATGCTGAAGGAGATGATTATGCTTATGTTAAAATATTGAGTAAAGACACAATTAGGGACATTACTTCATCTAAAGGATATACAGAAAATAAGATAGATATTTTATACAATTCGGAAGATAATTGTATAGCAACAGCAGGGAAAATAACACAGTTTAAAAAAGGTAAAGGATTACTAGAAACAGTTATCGAATACAAAGGCAAAATGGGAGATAATGGAATTGATTATAGTATTGATAAAGCAAAAGCGTTAGATATAGAGGCTAGAAATGTCTTTAGTAAGTAAGAAAAAAATGTGTTTTTATGATTGCTGTAATTATTCATTATGCGTGGAGAATATTAAAATTATTATGGAAAATTACAAAGTTTTTGATTAAGCTTATAGTTGGAGTTTTAGTTTATTTATCATTACCATTAGTGTTTTTTTCAGGAGAAAGAAAATTTCTTCCTTTTAAAGATTATCGGTTAAAAGCAACAAAAGGATTTTGGTTGTCAATTTATCATGGAGTGCTATATATTCTCTGGGGAAGTTTGACTGTTTTTTATAGCTACTATACATATTTTACTTTCAAAAGTTTAGATATCTATGGATATGATATTTTTGGTTATGTGAGAACGCTTAATTATAAATTATTAATAGGAGGAGTTTCATTGTTTTTGGGAGGTTTATATTTTGTATTGATTTTTTCATTAATAAGAAGAACGAATACTAATAGGGAGTTAGGTCAAATTTCGATTCTATCTAATGTATTAAGGTTTAGTGTTTTATTTGTTTGGACTTTTATTTTAGTAACGCCTTTATACATTAATGAACAAATTCAAAAAGGAAAAGAGCTTAGTCAAGTTGAGTTATTTGAAGAAATGGATTCAAAAACAGTAAAGAGATTAGAATTCATAGCGGAATTTGATAATAGATATGGTATAGGAGAAAGGTGGCAAATATTAGAAGAATTTTATAAAGATATTCATTTACAACAAGATTTTACAATGTTAGTAAAGAGGCATATGAAGATTTTTATGTGGGCTTTTATAATAAAAATTATTTTACTATATGTTGATATTCGATATATCGAGCATAAAGTAAAAGAAATGAAAAGAGTGATATAATATTTAAAAAAAATGAGAAAAATAATGAAATTTATTTTTGGTTGTATTTTATGTTTTTTAAGCTTGAATAGCATTTATGCCCAAGTAAAACTAAAAGAGAAGAGAATTTACTTAGTTGATTTAACAGCTTCTATGGAAGGAAAAGGAAGTGTGGATACACCGAATATCTTTCAAGAAGTTAAACAAAGTTTAGTAAATACTATCAATAATATAAAATCAGATGATACAGAGGTTACATTTATTCCTTTTACAAATAAAGTACACGGGATAAGTAACTTTATTATTAAAGATAAAAGTGAGATTGTTGATTATATAAATAATTTAGAAATTAAAAAAGGGGATACAAATATAGTTGATGCTTGGAAAGCAGGTGTTGCTCAAATTGACACTACTAAAGTGAATTATTTTTTCATGTTAACTGATGGGTTACATAACACAGGACCAGATAAAGAAGTTTTGTTTAATGATATATCTAAATGGTCAAATTTTTCAAAAAACAAGTATTTCTTTGCTTTTTATGTGATGTTAACTGAACATGCAAATGAGGTTGGAATAGCACAGGCTATTAATTCATCATCTCAAATATGGATGATTAAGTCAATGGATGTAAATGTTTCTTTCTTGATGAGTAAAAATTTTTATAGAATGAATATTATAAAAGATAATGCTTTACCATTGACTTTTGATATAAGTAATAAGAAATTTAAAAATATTGTAGGATTAAATATTGTTGCAGAAGGAGAAATAGAGAGTTACTACCGAATTATAAAAGTTGAGAATCATTTAAATGAAGGAGAAAAAATAAAAGTATTTTTTGAAGAAAAAGTAGAAAGAAAAAATATTCCATTATCAGTATCTGGAAGTTTACATATAAACTATAATAAGGAGTTGAATCCATTGTTATTTTTTACCCCGGATATGATAAATATTCAGATAGATAATGTAGGTATTCGTTCAATGTATTTTAAAGCTAAATAAAAATGAGTTATAAAAGTTTAGTGTTTGTCTTTTTACTTGCCATTTGTTTGTATTCATGTTCAAGTAAATCAAATAAAGATGCTTTAGAAAAGTACGACTTTGGAGTCGAGAAGTATAAAGAACCTTTTGCTTTTCTACCTAGTAAACCTAGTTTTTTAGTTAAGTCATTAGAGTACACCCCTAAATGGTTTCTAACTGATACTATAATGTTAGAGAAAAAATTTGTTATAGGTTTTAATGAGGATAGTAAAAGGTATAATTCTAGGGCAGCTTTAGCTTTTTTAGATTCGCTAGGTAATGTTCCTTCCGGAGTTAAAGTTTACTTTAATAATAGACATTATGAAAATAATATATTTACGATTGATAGCGAAAAGTTAGAACAAGAGGTAAATATTAAAATTAAAATAAATCCTGAATTAGGAAAAAGAGAGTTAGGTGGAGGAATTGTATTATTATCAGAGGATATTGATATTATAAATGATAGGATAATGAATGATTCAGAAGTTTTAATTGGAGTATGGAAAGCTAAACAAGAGATTGGTTGGCCAATTATGCTCTGGTTAGTATGGATAATTATTCTTAGCTTATTATTAGTTATTGCATTTTTTGTAATTAGTGGATTATTAAAATTTATAATCAGTTTAAGTTTTTATTTTTCCAAAATAAGATTTGGTTTTAGTAAAACCGTAATTGTTAGGAATAGTAAGCCTATAAAGAAAAATAGAAAACAAGATAAAAATAAGGAAGATAAGAAAAATGAAAATACAGAAAAAGAGGATGATGTAGTTGATTTATTTGATAATATTAGATATGTACAAGGTCGGCAAAAAGGAGGTGTGGTTATTGGTAAAGTTGTAGAAAGAGAATTAAGAAGAGGGATAACTTGTAAAAATAACAGAGTGTATGATAAGAATAATTTTGTAAATATTGGGCGAGTTTCTCGAAGAACAATGTATTTAGAACAAGGGTTTATTGAGATATTAAACCACCCAAAATTACTATCTAATTTCATCTATAAATTTTGTTTGAATAATGTTGAAAGTACAATTTATACAGATAATTTAGGAAGGGTAATTAAGTATATAGCTTTGATTAAAGATGAGGAGGTTAATAATTATAGAGATAATACAAAACAGACAGATTCACTTATATTTAAGGATGGAGAAGTTAATTACCCACAGATTAGTTTACAAAGAACAGATAGATATAATGATCAAGGAGGTCATATAGTACCACATGTTATAGGAGGAAGTGCATGTTTAATCAATATATATCCACAAGCATATGCTTTAAATAATGGGGAAAAGTTTAAAAAACATGAAAATAAAACTAGACAAATATTAAAGAAAAAAGGGAAAGTAACTTTAATAACTATTTTCAGATATAATAAAACTTGTTTGAGACCACACTCTATAGAGAGACGACATAAATGGTATTTTGATAATGTATTTTTTAAAAATAAAAACATTAAACCTTAGTATGATAATACAAACAGAAAAGCTGTCCAATTAGGACAGCTTTTTTTATATATAAAACATCCAAAAACACCCTATTCCTGCTCTTTAACAGGAATCTCTAAACACCCTAAGTACATACTTGTACTATTTAGATCATCTGTTGCATTACTCCAGATATACCAAAGGTGAATAGAACCATCTATCCATTCATCTGGTAGTATTAAAGAAATTTTGCCATCTTCGCGATTAGCAATTCGTTCAAAAAGGTGAAAATTTTGCATTTCCTGCATTAACGCGATGACACTTAATTTATCTTCCTTTTCAGCTAATCCCTGACAACTATTATCTTCCCATTGCAATTTAAGCTTTCCGTTTTTTAAAAACTTAACATTGGTTTTTAGAGTAGTAGGTAATACCCCTAAAGCTAAGTATAAGTGTGAATAATCAATATGAAATGTCTCATCATTTTCAATATACATTTCCTTCATAAGTTTGGATAATAACAAGTCAAAACCAATTTGGCTTTTGTTAGATACAGCAATGTTTTTATTTATGAATTTACGTAGAGGGGTGAGAAACTGTGTACAATACGTTAATTTAGACTGCTGTGTCAATTGTTTTTCAGAACGAGGTTTAAAAGTTTTTTTTGGCATAGAACGCATCAAGTTCTTATTTCTCCACGGAAAGCCAACTACGGTTCCTACTTTTCCCTGAAAGCCACCTAATATTCCTTCTTTAATTTCAGCCATATAGATAAAAGATTAAGATGTTGATAATCATTGTACTAATATAATATTTGCTGAATTTTATAAAGTATACTTTTGGGATAAAAAATCATAAAATAATGTCTTTATGTAGAGTTAATTATCTTTTTAAGGTATTGGAGGGTAAACGATAAACAAAACATAGTCTAATGGGGTTTTGATGGTTTCCTATCTATTATTAGTTCCAAATTGAAATGCCAATAAGTAGTAATTGTCAAACTAAAATATAATCTTAGAATTATCAGACAATCAATAGAGAGTTGACCGAGTATTCTCTGAGTATTGTCCGAGTTTATAATGCTCAGGCCAGTGATACCAAAGAGTTGACGGAGTATTGTCAGTGAATTGTCGGACAATTGTCAGACAATAGGTGGTGAAGTCTTGTAAATCCTACTATTATCAAAAGAATAGCTATATAGTATTAGTGCTGTCTTTTTGTTTTTAATTGTTTGTATTACAGTGTTTTAGTTGTTTTTTTAGGCTATTTTTTTTAATAAGAAAATAATCACATCCTATATTTTTTTAAGTAAAAACGGAAGTATTGATAGATGTTTTTGTTTTAAAATGAAGTTTTAATTGTCAAAATGAAGTAAAAAAAGTTTGTTTTTGTTGTCTTTTGAAATGTATTAGCAATAAAAAGTATGGAGATATCGAAGGGGGGAAGGTCTAAAAAGAACAGTTGTATCAACACAAAATACAAACCACAAAAAAAGAGCGACAATCGCTCTTTTATATTTTAATAATCTTCTGCATCAGCTTCAATCACTTTGACTTCATAAAAAGGTACAAACGCCTCTAAAGCCTGGGGATATTCACTTTTTCGGATAGATAACTCTATTTCACAACTCATCTCCATTGTTTGGTCTAAGATGTTTAAGTTCTTTTCCTTTATCACGCGCATCACATTATTCATGTCTTTGTATTCAAAGCGAACCTTAAACTTCTTGTCAATGGTTTTTTCAATGATGTCAGCTTCTTCCATTGCCATTTGAGCCGTTGCTCGATAAGCAGTGATAAGTCCGCCCACACCTAATTTAACTCCTCCAAAATAACGGACAACAACAATCAGTACATCTGTAACTTCAAATGACTGTATCTGCCCATAAATAGGAGCACCAGCAGTATTACTTGGTTCCCCATCATCATTGGCGCGGTAATATATTTGTTCTGCTCCCAACTGAAAGGCGTAGCACCAATGGCGTGCGTTGTAATGCACTTTTTTGATACCTTCTAAGATTTCCTTTACTTCCTCTTCTTTCTGAATCGGAAAGGCGTATCCAAAGAATTTACTATTCTTCTCTTTATACAAGACCTCTTCCGTTGGTCGGCTTATTGTTTTATATGAATCTATTTCTTCACTCATGTTTACGGGAATACAATTCGTAGTGTATCGTTTAAAATAAGGTGTTTTTCTTCTGTGTCAAATTTACTTATAACAGGGGCTTTCAACCCATCGTGTAAATTGGTTTCGCCTACAAATATACGCGCTTCATCCCAAAGATTGTGGTCAATGAAACTTTGCAATGTCTGACGACCTCCTTCTACAACTAACGACAAGATGTTATGTCGGTACAGAATTGCACATACTTGAGGTAGCAAATCTTGGTCAAAGTCGGCATACTCATAAATAACGTTCTCCGTTGTAACCAAGGCTTCATTAGCAGTGATGCATATCGTTTTAGCCTCTCCATTTTGAAGAGCAAAGCTACTATCTACTTTACCCGTTCTATCCAAATACACACGCACAGGGTTGTTGCCATACCAATCTCTTGTAGTTAAAGACGGGTTGTCGTCAAGCACGGTTTGCGTACCTACTAAAAACGCCATTTCTTCACTGCGATATTGGTGCACGGTTTGTTTAGAATACGTATTTGATATCCAAAAAGGACGTTGGTTATCCCTTGTCAAAGGCGCCAAATAATGGTCTGGTGTTTCTGCCCATTTCAAGATGATATAAGGGCGTTGTTTTTGGTGAAACGTAAAAAAGCGTTTATTGCTCTCTTGACATTCCTTTTCTAACACACCAACAACAACGTCAATACCTGCTTCGCGCATTTTCTGAATACCACGACCGCATACTTTTGCAAATGGATCTACAGTACCAATCACCACTCTCGGAATTTGCTTTGCGATGACTAAATCACAACAAGGCGGTGTTTTTCCAAAGTGACTACACGGTTCTAAGCTCACGTAAAGCGTACTTTCTTTAAGTAGTTCCTGATTTTTAACGGATGCAATTGCGTTGGGTTCTGCGTGCGGTCCACCATAAGCAGAAGTAAAACCTTCGCCTATGATTTTATCGTTGTACACCACAACAGCTCCTACTGAGGGGTTTGGCATCGCTGCAAAGGTCCCTTGTTTAGCTAATTGTAGGCAACGAGAAATATATAATTCGTGTTTTTCCAAAATTGATAAAACTGTATCTTTGAACAAATTTAAGCTTTTTAGCTAAAACTCATTAATTTTAGTGTACAACTATGCAAATCAAGTCTTATCAAAACCGCTTTAAGGAAGTACTTTCGCCTTTATATGATGAAATGGAAGCAGAGCAATTGTTTTTAATTGCCTTAGAAGAAATAGAAGGGAAGTCGCGTATTGACTTGGTTATGAATCCCGATTTACAAACGGATAAGCTGACTACTTGGGATGAGGTGTTGGCCGACTTACAACAAGAAAAGCCGATTCAGTATATCTTTGGTCGTGCATATTTTTACGGATTAACGTTTAACGTGAATGAAAATACCCTAATTCCTCGCCCTGAAACGGAGGAGTTGGTAGACTGGATAATCAATAGTGTAGACGCTGATAAGCCTATTCGCATTTTAGACATTGGTACGGGGAGTGGTTGTATCGGAATTACCTTAGCAAAGGAGTTGCCTAATGCACAGGTTACTTTGATGGATGTATCGCCTAAAGCGTTAGAAATGGCAACACACAATGCAAAGGAAAACGGTGTTGAGGTACAAGCTATTTTACAGGATGTTTTGGCATTAGAACAATTACCTGCACAGTATGATGTGATTGTGTCTAACCCTCCTTATGTTCGAAACTTAGAAAAAGTAGAGATTAAAAAGAATGTTTTAGATTACGAGCCACATTTAGCGCTATTTGTAGAAGATGACGATGCGTTGATTTTCTATCGAAAAATAGCAACTTTAGCAAATGATAATCTTCAAGAAGGAGGAATGCTTTTCTATGAAATAAATCAATACTTAGGTGCGGAAACGGTTGCGTTATTTCAATCGCTACTGTTTACAGCTATTGAATTGAGAAAAGATATGGTAGGAAACGACCGTATGATTAAAGCGATTAAAAAAGCATAAGTAGTAAGGCAATAGAAAGGTATTAAAATATTTCTATATAAAGGATGAATCTTTCAAAAGCACACTATTCTACATTGTTTTTAAAAGCTGAATTTACTATCTTTAATTAAGTGAATCAGTTAAGTATGAAAACGCAATATCAGTATAACAATCGCGAGGTTGTTTTGGAAGTAAAGAAAGCATCTCTTATGGTTAGAGTGGTGCTGTATATCTTAGTATTTTTATGTGTGGCCTTGCCAATAGTCGGAATTGTAGGTGGTGTAGTGTCAGGAGGTGAGGGAATGTCGATTCTAAGCATCGTATTGTTTGCCTTTATTCTTTTTTTAGGGTATTTCGTATTCCGTTTAGCCCTATGGAATACCTATGGTAAAGAGGAGATTTCTTTCGGAAAAGAGGTTATTTATTACCAAGCTGATTACGGATGGTTTAAAGACAAAAGAAAGAAATACGACGTTGGAAAGACAGTGAAATTTGCAGCTAAACAAATGGGTTATCAAGAGGATAATAAAGGTGTATTAACGGTAGAGGTTGATATGCGACCAATTAATAGTGCAGTAAAAATGCCAATGGCAGAAGTAGAGCAGTTGATTAAAGAGTTGAAGAAATTGTATTAGTTTATAGCACAATAGAAGTGCTCTTTATAGCAGATGATGCAGCAAAGGAGTAATTCAATAAACAAGATAAAACAAAAGCGGATGTCTATAGTAGGCATCCGCTTTTGTTTTAAGATTAGTGTTCGTGACCACCGCCACCTTCGTTTTTAATCAAGTGACTTTGTAAGTAATAAGCTCCTTTAACCACGATTTCTCCGTCTTTAGGAGGAGTACCAAGAACGGTTACTTGTGTGTATCCAAGCTCACTCACCCCTGTTTTAACTTCCACGCGTTCAAAGTGAAAGTGCTCACTTGCGGTTGTATTCTCGTCTTCTTTTTCATTGTAAAAGATAAACTCCCTACCATCAGCTTTAACAATAGCATCACTCGGAAGTACATCAACCGTATTATGACCAGTTTGTATCAACGCATTTACATATAATCCCGTTATTAGATTATCCGGAATATTGTCAATATTCGCGTGTACAGCCACTGTTTTTGTACCAGGTTCAAACGACTTGCCAATGCTGAAAATAGTAGCCGTTACTTCTGTCTTGTCGATATTCGTTAGGTTAAACGAAACCTTCTGACCGATGTGAACACTTGCCAAATCTTTTTCATACACCATCAAATCCAAGTGTATTTGGGAGTTGTCAACTAAGGTAAATAGCGATTGTCCTGCCATTACATTTGTTCCAATCTTAACCGGAATAGTAGCAATGTTTCCAGAAATTGGGGCTACTATCTTTAGGGAAGATGAACTTTGTCCGGGTATGGTATTAACCAGTTTTATGCGATTGCTAAGCGATTGGTATCTGGCGCGTTCAATGTTTAAGTCGGCTTTTGTCTTTTGATATATTTTAGCCGAGTTTACATTCTCCGCACGCAGAGTTTGTTGTCGCTGGTATTCCAACTCTAAGTACTCCAACGTGTTTTTAGAAATAAGGTATTCTTCTTGTAATTGGATGAACTCCGGACTATCGATTGATGCAATGACTTGTCCTTTTTTTACCTTATCCCCTAAGTTTACATAGATGTTGGTAATTGTACCACTCATAAAAGAAGACACATCTGCTTGGTTTTGCGCGGGTAATTCTGTCTTGCCGTTAACGCGAATAACATCGCTTAGGTTTTTTTGTTCTATTGCCCCCAACTTGATGTTGGCAGTAGTGAATTGTGCTTTGTTTAACTCCACTTCTTTATTGCCTGCTTCGTTTTCAGTCGTAGTTTCAGTATTTGCAAGGGGAGTATCTTTAGCTTGCTTATCTGTTGTATTTTCTTGTTTGCTATTGCAGTTCCAAAATAGGAGAGAAGCAGCAATAGTTACTATGATGAATGACTTTTTCATGTCGATGTTTGTTTATTGGTTTACTAAATAATGGAGTGTATTGTGGCTTAAATTGTACTGCAATACAGCTTCTAAATAATTGTTTTGAATTGTAAAAGCAGTTTCTGTTGACTGTATATATTCCACATAAGAAATATCTCCATTATTGTATTGCTTTCTTGCGTGGTCTTTGATGATAGCCGCATTTTTTAAAGCATTGTCTAAATAGTAATCAATCACTTTTTCTTGCGCTTGAATAATGTCTAACTGTTGTTGTACGGTTTCCTCTAATTGCTTGTGAATGTACTCTTTTTGCATGCTTACCTGTTGTACTTCATACTTCTTAGCCTTTATTTTTGAAGATTGACTGCCAAAGAAAAGGGGAATAGAAATACCTATGGAATAACTCGGAATGCGCAGGTCCTTGCCGTAATTGTCAATAAGTTGTCCGTTGCTCTCTACTGGTCCTGCTTCAGACTCAATATTGTAAGCTAAAGTAATATCAGGTAGTAGTGTAGCTTTCTCTAATTTGCGTTCTGCTTCAATAGACTCAATTTGCTTTGCTGCCAATTGCAAGGTGTTGTTCTGACTTAAATCTAAAGTAGAAAGCGGATTGTGTTTATCGTAATACAGTTCGGTTTCAGCAGGGATAAAGTCGTATGTGATATTGAGAAGTGCCTTTATTTTAGACTTTTCATTCTCAAGTACCGTTGCATTTTGCGTAATCATCACATTGATTTCTTGTTCTTTCGCAATAGCCACATTACTCTCCATTAACGTAGTTTCTCCCGTGTCATATCTCAACTTAGCAGACTTAGAAAAGTCTCTCAACAAAACTGCTTGTTCTTGTAATAACAGGTCTTTTGAAAGGGCAAACAAGATGTTCTCCCACGCTTGCTTCACGGCATATTCAGTAGCTATTACAGTACCTTGTTGTTGTAAAATAGCTGTTTCGTAATTTTTGTTTAACACCGCTTTCTTCTTACCATAGGTAAACGGACTAAAAGCTTGACTAACATTAACGCTAATGTCTTTTTGCCCTTTTCCGTTGAGGTAGCCAAAACCTGTTGTAACCTCTGTTTTCGCTAAGTCGTAACTGGTTTTAGTCATTTGTTTCTGACTTTGAACAGACAAATCAGCGGCTTTTATACCTTGGTTGTTTTCAAGTGCAATCTCCAAAGCTTGGTTTAGAGAAAGGCGTTTTACCTCTTGCGCATTTGCCCCTAAACTCACTAAAAGGAGAAGAGAACTAATGATTGTTGTGTTTGATTTCTGGCGAATACCAAACCCTTTTTCCTCGTAATAATAGATGATTGGCAAAACAATTAAGGTTAAGATAGTAGCAGAGATAAGTCCGCCTATCACAACGGTTGCTAATGGTTTTTGTACTTCTGCACCAGCACTTGTACTCAAGGCCATGGGCAAGAAACCTAAAGAAGCTACTGCCGCTGTAAGTAATACAGGGCGCAAGCGTATTTTAGTACCTTCAATTATTCTGTCGTATAAATTCATACCCTCTGCTTTTAGTTGATTAAACTGTCCGATTAAAACAATACCGTTTAAAACGGCTACTCCAAAAAGAGCAATAAATCCTACTCCCGCCGAGATGCTAAAGGGCATATCGCGCAGGTATAGTGCGGCTACTCCTCCAATAGCTGAAAGGGGAATAGCAGTGAAAATCATTAGCGACTGTTTGACTGATTTAAAGGTGAAGTACAGTAAAACAAAGATTAAAGCAAGGGCCATTGGCACAGCTACCATCAATCTGTTTTGTGCATCTACCAAGTTTTCAAATTGTCCGCCATACGTAATATAGTACCCATCTGGTAGGTTGAGGTGTTGGTCTAACTTGTCTTGAATGTCGTTTACCACACTTTTTACATCTCTTTCGCGCACGTTAAAACCTAACACAATACGTCTTTTTCCGTCTTCACGACTAATTTGTTGTGGACCATCTTCGTAAGCAACAGAGGCTATTTGTCCCAGTGGAATTTGCTGTCCGTTTGGCAGGGGAATAAACATATCTCTTAGGTTTGTAATGTCTTGACGGGCATCGTGGTCTAAGCGCACTACAACGTCAAAGCGCTTTTCTCCTTCATAGACAAAACCAGCTATTTCACCTGCATATCCTGCACGGACAATCTGACTGATATCTGAGATTTTTAAACCGTATAAGGCTAATTTGTCTTTGTCGTACTTAATAGATATTTGCGGAAGTCCCGTTACTCTTTCGAGTTTTGGACTAGCCACGCCGTTTACCGTTGTTATTAATCCGTTGATTTCATCTCCTATACTGGCTAAGCGGTCCAAGTCATCACCAAATACTTTGATGGCAACATCACTACGAACACCGGTCATTAGTTCGTTAAAGCGCATTTGAATAGGCTGTGAAAACTCAGTACTCACACCCGGAATCTCCTCTAAGGTTTCTTCCATTTTAGCAATCAGTTCTTCTTTTGTCTTTGCACTTACCCATTCTTTTTTGTCTTTTAAAACAATGATTACATCCGCAGCCTCCATTGGCATTGGGTCTGTTGGTATTTCGGCACTCCCAATTTTAGAGATAACCATCTTTACTTCCGGAAAGCGCTCTTTTAATAGTTGTTCTGCCTTGGTTGTTGTTTCTATTTCTTGTGATAGGGAACTCCCAGAAGATATGATGACGTGCGTCGCTAAATCGCCTTCATCAAGGGTAGGGATAAACTCACCACCCAAGCGACTAAAGACAAATAACGCCAAGGCGAAAAGTCCGAAGGCCACCACAAGCACCAAGCGTTTTATTTTAAAAGCACCTTCTAAAAGAGGCTTGTACCAACTGTATAGTTTATCAATCAGCTTGTCGCTGAAGTTTGGCTTTTCTTTTCCTGCTGTTTTAGATAAAAACACAGAAGATATCATCGGAACATAAGTTAGCGATAAGATAAAAGCACCTAAAATAGCAAAGGCTACGGTCATTGCCATTGGTCCAAACATCTTCCCTTCAATACCCGATAAGGCTAAAATAGGCAGGTAAACAATAAGGATAATGATTTCACCAAAAGAGGCACTGGTTCTTATTTTAGAGGCTGAACTAAAAACTTGTTCATCCATTTCAGATTGGGTTAGTTTGCGCTTATGACCACTGTGTAGTCGGTGTACAATGGCCTCTACAATGATAACAGCACCATCTACGATTAGTCCAAAGTCAATTGCCCCTAAACTCATTAGGTTACCACTCACGCCAAACAGGTACATCATCGAAATAGCAAATAATAAGGCTAAGGGGATTACAGAAGCTACAATAAGTCCGGCTCTCCAATTTCCCAATAGTAAAACAAGGACAAATACCACAATCAACGCACCTTCTACAAGGTTGGTTTGAATGGTACTCACCGTTTTATCAATCAACTTCGTTCGGTCAATAAACGGTTCGATAGCCACACCCTCAGGGAGTGTTTTCTCAATTTGTGTCATGCGCTCTTTTACTAATTGAACTACCTCTTGGGTATTGGCATCCTTTAGCATCATCACCATTCCGCTTACATCTTCGCCCTTTCCGTCTTTGGTTACAGCGCCATAGCGAATACTACTGCCGATTCTCACATCAGCCACATCGCGAATCAACACAGGGGTTCCGTTTACATTTTTGACAACGATGCGTTCAATGTCTTCCAAACTACCAATCATTCCAACACTTCGGATGAAGTAAGCATAAGGTTTCTTGTCGATATAAGCACCACCTGTATTTTCGTTATTAGCTTCTAAGGCATCAAATATCTCGATGATAGAAGTATCCATACTTTTCAATCGGTCTGGTTTAACGGCAACTTCATATTGCTTTAGTTGTCCGCCTAAGGTATTTACTTCAGCTACTCCTTTAACACCTACTAATTGTGGTTTGATAATCCAATCTTGTATGGTGCGCAGGTCCATACTATTGTATTGTTGCTCATAGCCCTCTTTGGCGTAAACAACATATTGGTATATCTCGCCCAAACCTGTACTCACAGGAGCAAGCTCTGGTTTTCCAACGCCTTTAGGAATTACTTCTTCCGCACTTTTTAATTTTTCTGATAGTTGTGCTCGTGCCCAATAGATGTCCGTTTTTTCTGTAAAGACAACGGTAATCACACTTAAGCCAAAGCGACTAATAGAGCGAAGTTCTGTGATATTCGGAATCGGCTTAATTGCTAATTCGATGGGATAGGTGATAAATTGTTCTACCTCTTGCGTAGCCAAAGTAGGAGAGGTAGTAATGATTTGTACTTGATTATTGGTAATATCAGGTTGTGTATCCATTGGCAAATTTACAGCAGCATACACGCCAAGTCCCACAAGGGCAAAGACGAATATTCCCACGATAAATTTGTTGCGGATACTAAAATGTATGATTTTATCTAACATTGTAGTATGGTTTAAATTAAGGTATAAAATGGCGGTATTCTACGCTTTCAAGAGAAAGAGTAAATACGCAACATAAGATTATTTATACCAGTAATTTAGGGGGCTGCCAGATAGAATAGACTAAATTATCGACCGATTTATGGTAAATAGAATTAACTTTGGAACTGATAGGAGTTGCCTCGAAAGTCAGTATTGACGTGGGTTTGGCAACAGTTAGTGATACGGCACAACAAGAACAGGCACACAAAGGAGAACACGCATCTTGATGAGGTGTATTGTCACTGTGTTGTTGTACGGTTGTCTGCTTAAAACTAAGTTCATTAGTAGAAACAATATGCTCATACTTATCTGCACACGGATACATACTAATCGCTATGAAGATAAGCGAGAGCAGTAGTGTTAGTATGTTGTTGCATTGTTTCATAGTACAAATGTAGAATATTTGACAAAAAAAGACGACAGAAAGAAAGGGTAATTCTTGTTTTTGCAATGCTGTTG
Source organism: Myroides sp. C1519 (assembly GCF_038039755.1). Classification (NCBI taxonomy): domain Bacteria; kingdom Pseudomonadati; phylum Bacteroidota; class Flavobacteriia; order Flavobacteriales; family Flavobacteriaceae; genus Myroides; species Myroides sp. C1519. Next base: position 15,297 of record NZ_JBBPHM010000010.1, on the reverse strand, counting down.
CATTGTACGTTGTTCTAAATCACAAATCTGTTGCTGTGTTAATTATCACATTTTATGGATTATACATCACTGGTGGTTATTTTTAACATTATATAGGGTATAAAGTGATTTTAGATTAATTATATTAGTAAATACATTAAATTAAATAAATAGATATGAGTACACAGAATAAATCTAATATCAAAACAATAAATCCTACTACAGGAAAAGAAGAGAAAGTATTTGACGTAATGTCAGCTACAGAAATTGATCAAATCTTAACGAAAGCAGACGCAGCTTTTGACGGATGGAAAAGAACATCAATCAGCGAGCGTGCTAAGATTATTCACAAAGTAGCAGAAACTTTCCGCGCAAGAAAAGAAGAATTAGGTGCCTTAATTACTCGTGAAATGGGTAAATTATTAAAAGAAGGTATCGGAGAAGTATTGTTATGTGCAGACATCTTTGATTTCTACGCTACAAATGCAGAAAGCTTATTAGCAGACGAGAAAATCGAAACGCCATTTGGAGAAGCTTTCATCAGTAAAGAACCAATCGGTGTAATCTTAAGTGTACAACCTTGGAACTTCCCATTCTACCAAATTACAAGATCTGCAGGGCCAAACTTAATGGCTGGTAATACAATGGTATTAAAACACGCTTCTAATATTCCACAATGTGCTCAAATCATGGAGGACATCTTTATTGAATGTGGATTACCAGTAAACGTATATACAAACTTATTTGTACCAGGATCACAAATCGAAAAGATTATCGCTGACCCAAGAGTAAAAGGAGTTGCTTTCACAGGAAGTGAGTTTGCAGGAGCAAGTGTTGCTGAAGCGGCAGGTAAACACATCAAAAAAACAACGTTAGAGTTGGGAGGAAGTGATGCGTTTATCGTTTTAGAAGATGCTGATGTTAAAAAATCAATCAGAGGAGCTGTAGAAGGGCGTTTATGGAATGCAGGACAAGTATGTGTATCTCCAAAACGTTTAATTGTAAACAAGAACTTAGCAGATGAATTTATCGCTGGTGTTGTTGAAGCAGTTAAAGCAGCTAAAATTGGTGATCCATTAGAAGCAGATACACAAGTTGCACCATTGAGCAGTGAAAGAGCAAGAGAGGATGTTTTAGGACAAGTTCAGAAAGCTGTTGAACAAGGAGTTACTTTAGTTCACGGTGGAAAAAAATTAGATAGAGATGGATGGTTTATGGAACCAGCTATTTTAACAGGTATCACAAAAGAGATGGATATCTATTCTCAAGAGGTATTCGGACCTGTGTTTATGATTTATGTTGTTGAAAACGATGCTGAGGCAATTGCTTTAGCAAACGATACTCCTTACGGATTAGGAGGAAGTGTTTTCACAGAAAATAAAGAACACGGAATTGCAGTAGCGAGAGAGATTGTAACAGGAATGGTTTACATTAACCACGTTACAGGAATTGCTCCTGAGTTACCATTCGGAGGTACTAAACTTTCAGGATATGGTAGAGAGCAAGCGAAATATGGTATTCACGAATTTGTAAACGAAAAACTTATCCGTGTTACTGATATCGACAACGCGTATTAATTGTCAGTTTTATATACTACTTCTTAGAAAGTAGGATAAGAGAGGTTCTCATTGTTTTTTCAATGAGAACCTTTTTTTATAACCTATGTTAAACAACAAAACACAGTATATTCTCTTGTTTTAAAACGAAAAGGCTTCAAAATAAAAACACCTTTGATTACCAAGATGTTAAACATTATTGGTATATTAGAGTTACGAATAAAACAAGCTAATAAAAGAAAAAGTACTATGAATACACTCGTTAGGTTACTGGAACAATATGGTTACCTATCACCATTGTGTAAAGTTGCTTTAGAAGAAAACACCCAAATATTCTTTAAGCGAAAAGGAGACTTACTACTTCAGAAAGGGCATCAATCAGATAGTTTATATGTTATTGAAGAAGGAGCTGTACGCGGTTATTATCTATACGAAGGTAGAGAAGTAGACGTTTGGTATGCTTTTGAACACAGTATTTTAGGGGCAACTTATCAGATGTATAAGAGCAAGCCTTCCTTGGAGTATGTGCAATGTATAGAAGATTGTATTGTTTACGCTATTCCCAATCAAGTACTTTTGCGTTTTTACAGAGAATATCCAGAGTTGAATATGATTGCACGCCGTTTTACAGAGGACTATTGTATGCTTTTAGAAGAACGCGCTTATCAGTTGCAGTTAATGTCACCCGTACAGCGTTACTATCGTTTGTTGCGCAAGTTGCAAGAGAATATAGAACGTATATCAGAAAAGAATATCGCTTCATATTTAGGCATTCGGGAAGAGCAATTAAGTGAAATAAGAAGAATATAATGTAGCGCAAAAGCAAAGGGCAGGAGGGAGTGACATAAGCAGAAGTACACAATGCAAAGAGAAGGAGAGATAATTCGCCCAAGCCCTCATAAATCAGTAAGAAGACATATTACCGTTGAGGTATAAACATAAAAAAATAGGCTATCTGCAATTAGATAGCCTATTTTTTTATGATGAATAACTACAATTAGTTAGCAGCCTCAATAATAGCAATAAAATCATCTGCTACCAAAGCAGCACCACCGATAAGACCACCGTCAACATCAGTTTTAGAGAAGATTTCTTTTGCATTACTTGGTTTCACACTACCTCCGTAAAGGATAGACGTGTTTTCAGCAACGTTTTTGTCGTATTTTCTTTCAATCTCTTGACGGATGAAAGCGTGAATCTCTTGCGCTTGTTCAGGAGAAGCAGTTTCACCAGTACCAATAGCCCAAACTGGTTCGTAAGCAATTACGATATTTTTCCATTGGTCTTTAGACAAGTGGAATAACCCATCAGTCAATTGGTTAAAGATAACATTTAAGTATTGTTTGCTTTCTCTGTCTTTTAATTCCTCACCAATACAGAAAATAACACGCATATTATGTCTTAAAGCAGTGTTTACTTTATCAGCCAATACAGCGTCAGTTTCATTGAAGTAGTGTCTTCTTTCAGAGTGTCCAATGATTACCGTTTCAACCCCAACACTCAACAACATTTGAGCAGAGATTTCTCCTGTAAAAGCACCCCCTTCAGCTTGGTGCATATTTTGAGCAGCCACTTGAATGTTAGTACCATCTAAGTGAGCTACAGCACTTGCTAAGTTAGTGAAAGTTGGAGCAACGATTACTTCAACCTCTTTTCCACTTGGAAGTTTTGTTATAAGTTCGTCTAATAGAGTGTGCGTTTCTGAATATGTTTTGTGCATTTTCCAGTTACCCGCAACGATTGTGTGTCTCATATTATTGAATTTTGTTTAGTAATTCTTTAATTTCTTCAAAGTTCTTTTCTGTTGCATTATACAAAGCGATTTTACCGTCTTTACCAACAACAATATATCTTGGGATCCAGTTTAAGTCTAACGCTTTACCGAAATCACCTTTCATACCTTTACCTTCCATTGAGAAGTAGTGTTCTCCTTCAATTTCGTGTTTCTTAATAGCCTCTTTCCAAGAGTCTTGAGTTTTATCTAACGACAAGTTTAAGAAAACCACGTTAGTAAACTCTTTTTTGATTTCTTGCATAGTCGGTACAGCCTTGATACAATCAGGACACCAAGCTGCCCATACGTCAATTAGTACAACTTTATCTTTGTACTGTGCTAATATTTGTTCTAAGTTGATGAATTTACCATCTAAGCCAACAAACTCTTGTTTTAAAGCTCTTTCAGCAAACACAGTTGTGTCTTTTGCTACTTCTTCTGTTTTTGCTGTTTCAGCTTGTTGCTCCACTTCATTTGTAATTTCTTCTGTCGTTACCGTTTTCTGATTACAAGAAGCGAATGAAATAGCCGCGAATGCTAAAGCGATTACTGTTTTTCTCATGGGGTTATTTCTATTTTAAAAAGTTAGTTTAATTTAACTCGAGGGTCTAAATACGCATAAATCAAATCTACTAAAATTGTAATGATTACAAAAGAAGTAGCGATGATAAGTACCGCCCCCATAATGACCGGAAGGTCTAATGTATTCAACGCATCTACAATTTCTTTGCCAAGGCCATTCCAACCAAAGATGTACTCCACAAATACCGCTCCTGCTAACATAGAGGCAAACCAACCTGAAAGGGCAGTTACCACTGGGTTTAAGGAGTTTTTCAACGCGTGTTTACGGATAATTTTACTCGTGCTTAATCCCTTTGCTTTAGCTGTTCGGATGTAATCTTGAGACAACACCTCTAACAGGGTATTACGCATTAATTGAATCACAACAGCAAGGGGTCTAATCCCTAATACAATAGACGGTAGAATGGCATTTTTTAAAGCTAAATGTCGGCCTGTACCCAAGTCGTCAACTTCATACAAGCTCCCTGTCATCGGTAAATGGGTGTATTTGTGTAATACATAACCGAATATCCAGGCAAATAAAATAGCACTAAAAAAAGAGGGGATACTCATTCCAAACGTACTGATAATTGCAATACTCTTGTCTATCCACGTATTCTTAAACAAGGCAGATATGATTCCTAAAAACACCCCAACCACTAAGGCGATTGCGATAGCTAAAGAAGCTAATAACACCGTATTAGGCAAGGTATCTGCCAAGATGCTACTCACTTTTTTACCACTTTTCTGAAAGCTCTCTCTCAAATAAGGTGTTTTTGCCATTACAGAATAGCTCCCTGTGTTAAGCAAGGTTACTCCAGTATATTTATCATCTGTGTTAAAGCTGTAGTCATCAGCCGTATTACTGTGCACAGAAATAGGAGATAAGTCGTTTAGATACAACACATATTGTTTACTAATCGGCTGGTCAAAACCATATTTCTTTTTAATAGCCAGCAATTGTTCAGAGTTCTCATTTTGGTCAAGCATCATTCTCGCCGGATCACCTGGCAATACGTTGAACAAAAAGAACACCACTGTAACTACACCAAAAAGGGTAAAAAAAGCGTAAAGCAGTTTTTTAAGGAAATAGCTTAACAAGATTGTTTTATGTTATTTAAGGGTTACTTTTTCTCTGTCGTTCCAGTGTTTTTTCTCTACAATTACGCCATTTTCAAGGACAACGATACTTGGATTACCGCGTTCGATAGTCTTTAAAGTCGTACCATCACAAGAGTAGAAGTCAAAAGGCAAGTTGTATTTCTTTTGAACATCTTCCACCAAGTTTTGAGCAGAGGCAGACATACCCGCTACGATGTATCCGTTGACAATCGCTTTATTAGCAAAGTCCTTCATCGCCTCTAAACCTTTTTCGTCAGCGCGCGTTAAGTCGTAAGCAATAATCCACACTAACTTAGGTTCAGCAAGCATTTCACCAAGGAAATCCTCACCATCTTTATCCATAGACAAGTCGTGAATAGCCGGTTGGAAACCTTCAGAAATAAGTTTGTCTTCTCTTCTGATAAACTTAGCTCCTTCAGGCAGTTTAGTTAATTCTTTATCGCTAAACTTGCGTTCCTCACCGTTTACGTCATAGTAGAATGACATCTCGTAAACCGCACGCGGTGCGTCTTCCGGAATCTCCATTCCCTTCATGATGTCAGTACCTACTTTATATGCTCTAAAGTCTTTCAAAGGCAAGTGATTTAACACCCAATACCCCATAAAACCACTCAATACCAATGAAGCGAATACAAGAGTACCATTTGTTTTACCAGGGAATAAAGGTTGTACCACCTCTCTATCTCTTAAGATGATTAAAAGCAAGACTAACAACACCACATCTTTGGTAAACGAGCCCCAAGGCGTTAGTGCAATTGCATCTCCAAAACATCCACAATCAGTTACTTTGTTGTAATAAGCAGAGTAAAAAGTTAGGAATGTAAAGAATATAATCATTAAAAAAAGCAAAGTCAAAGTCCACTTGCGCTTGTATCCTACCAATAAAGCCACCCCTAATACCACTTCAGCAATAACCAATACAACGGCTAAAGCAACAGCATAAGGAATTAGAAAAGGTAAGTTTAAAACAGCCTCAGAGAAGTATTCTTCCAATTTATAAGAAAACCCCATTGGGTCATTTAACTTAACTAATCCTGACAAGATGAATAAAACACCTACAAATATGCGCGATAGTTGAGCAATGATTTTCATAATTTAATGATTGTTTAAAAAACGTTATTATTGATTAGCAACGTCTAAGTGAATTAAAGCAAACACAGAATAATTAAGCATATCCTGGTAATTCGCAGCAATTCCTTCAGACACTAATGTCTTTCCTTTGTTATCTTCAATTTGTTTAACGCGCAATAATTTTTGCAAGATTAAATCCGTTAAAGAGCTCACGCGCATTTCTCTCCAAGCCTCACCATAATCGTGATTCTTGTTTTCCATTAACGCCTTTGTCTCCGCAATTTTCTCATCGTACAATTTAATTGCCTCCTCACTTGACAAGTCAGGTTGCGTTGCTACGCCTTTCTCTAAATTGATAAGTGCCATAACGCAATAGTTGATAATACCAATAAACTCTGGCATTTCACCCTCATCCACTTTGCGCACTTCATTTTCTTGAATACTTCTAATGCGTTGTGCTTTAATAAATATTTGATCCGTCAAAGAAGGTAAACGTAAAATTCGCCAAGCACATCCATAATCGTGCATTTTTTTCTGGTATAAATCCCTGCAGATGGCAATTACTTGGTCAAATTGAGTAGAAGTAGTATTCATTTGAATTATATTTGTGTAATATTTTTCCAAAAATAGTAATAATACTAACCCTTTGAAAGAGGGAAAGTGTTTTTGGAGCGTAATAATATATAAAAATACGAAAAAAAGTAAGGTATTGAGCGGAATGACAATAAATTGTAAAGGAGAATTGGTTGATTTGAGTTCTCCAAAAATAATGGGGATTCTAAACATCACTCCCAATTCTTTTTATGACGGAGGAAAGTACAAGTCCGATGCGGCATTTCTAAAACACGCAGAAGAAATGATTGCGCAAGGGGCAGACTTTATTGATGTAGGCGCTTATTCAAGTAAACCAAGTGCTGAGTTTGTCAGTGAACAAGAAGAAATACAGCGCATCGTTCCGATTGTAGCGATGTTGCAAAAGGAGTTTCCAACTACCCATTTATCCATAGACACATTCAGAGCAGCAGTAGCAAAGGCAACAGTAGAAGCAGGTGCGGCAATAGTAAATGATATTGCAGCAGGCCACTTAGACGAGGCAATGCTTGAAACAGTAGGACAGTTGCAAGTGCCTTATATTATGATGCACATGCGCGGAACCCCACAAACCATGCAATCGCTGACTGCCTATAGTGATTTGGTCAAAGAAGTAAAGCTATACTTTGCAGAACGCGTTGCTAAAGCCCGTGAACACAAGATTAACGACATCATTTTAGACCCCGGTTTTGGGTTTGCAAAAACCTTAGAGCAGAATTACGAACTAATGGGTAAGATGGAATTACTATCTTCGTTTGACCTACCGCTATTAGTTGGGATATCGAGAAAGTCAATGATTTATAAACTGTTAGACATCACAGCACAAGAGGCGTTAAACGGAACTACCGTATTAAACACCATTGCGCTACAAAAAGGAGCCAATATTTTGCGCGTTCACGATGTTAAGGAAGCAGTACAAACAAGAGAAATATTAAAACAGATAATTAAATGAAAAAGCTATTATTGCTAATTCCTGCTTTGATACTATTAGGCAGTTGCAATCGAAAAGAAATGCACATTCCTCGTGCAGGTTTTACAGTAGAAGAGGGAGTGGAAGACCATTCGCCTATTTATTTTGAAACAGGAGAAGAAGGTAAGAGCTTTGAATTAATCGAAGCCAACAGAATTAGCGGTACAAATTACATCGTTTCTGTGCAACGCGATTTGAATGTAAAAGACGTATTGACGGAGATTAAGCGCATCAAAGACCACAAGTACAACGAAGAAAACATGCACAAAGATGAAAAAGGTGTGTTTTTAAGCTATGCGGATACGGTGAGCAAACACTTGTCATTCTTTCCAATTAAGGAGTTAGACTACGGATTCGTAGGACCAACAACGATGGCAAACGTGGTGTATGTAAAAGATGCAAACACTATTTTGTTTGAAGGAAATGCAGTGTCTAAAGACCAATTAGTACAAGCAATTCAAGACCGCGACAGCGTTCAGTTAGGATTCAATAAAGACCTGACATTTGAACAATACCTACAAACGCGTATTTTCTTAGTTGAAAAAGAAGTACAAGACAAATTTGCTAAGACAGATTTAATCTACTAAAAATATAAAAGCCTGTTGAAAAACAGGCTTTTTTTTATTGATGGTGATACGGTTCATTGCGCAAAATTGTAAACCCGCGATAAATCTGTTCTATGATAAACAAGCGAATCATTTGGTGAGAAAACGTCATGCGAGAAAGCGATATCTTTCCCTTTGCATTTTTGTACACATCTTCAGAGAAACCATAAGGTCCACCAATGACAAACACCAAGGTTTTAATCCCTGCATTCATTCTTTTTTGCAATTCTTCAGAAAAGCCAACACTGCTAAATTCCTTTCCATTTTCATCCAACAAAACCAAGAAATCAGTAGGCGTTATTTTAGATAAAATAAGTTCCCCTTCCTTTTGTTTTTGTTGAGCCTCCGACATATTCTTCGAATTTTTGATATCCGGAATAACCTCCAAGTCAAACTTGACGTAAAACGACAGGCGTTTAGTGTATTCATCCATTAATGTCTGTAGCGGTTTACTATCCGTTTTTCCTATGGCAATTAACTTGATATTCATTCGTGTATTTTTTGCAAAAGTATGTTTTTTATTTTTTTCTGTAAAATGCCATTGCCTTTTTCCGCTTAAGCAGCCAAAATGCTGTGAAACTTCCGTTCTGTGTAACCTAAGTTACACTCTATAGGAATAGGTGAGTGTATTTTTGCAATCTAAAATTGTAGCACAATGTTTGATTTTATTAAAAAAGTAGCAGGTTTTGGTTCAAATGACGAATTAGAACAATACATCAAAGGCGGAGCATTATTAGTAGATGTACGCACACAAGGGGAATTTAACGATGGTTCTGTAACCGGAGCAATCAATATTCCGTTAGACACTTTAGAAAGACAATTAAACAAATTGCCAAAAGACAAAGCAATTGTTGTATTCTGCCGTAGTGGAATGCGCAGTGGACAAGCAAAGCAGGTGTTAAACAACAACGGATACGAGCAAGTAATCAATGGAGGTTCTTGGCAAAATGTAGCAAAAAGCGTAAACAAATAAACGATGAGCAATTTTTGGGACAACCGATATAAAGAAGAAGTTTACGCGTATGGCACAACGCCTAATCGCTTTTTTGAACAAGCGCTAAGCGAGTTGCCACAAGTAGGCACAGTATTATTAGCTGCAGAAGGAGAAGGGCGAAACGCTGTATTTGCAGCTCAACAAGGGTGGACTGTTTCCGCATTTGATATGAGTGTAGAAGGACAAAAGAAAGCCTTGCAGTTAGCACAAGACAGGGGAGTAGTGATTAACTACTTAGTATCTACTGTCAAAGAAATTGATCTTGACAGAAGAGAGTTTGACACATTGGGGTTAATCTTTGCCCACTTTCCAGAAGAATACAGACGCATGTATCACCGCAAATTGGCACAAGCTGTAAAAAAAGGAGGTACGCTAATCTTAGAGGGCTTTAGCAAACAGCACAAAGCCAAACAAGAGCAGAATCCCGCTGTTGGTGGCCCGGGAGAAGTAAGTATGTTATTTGACCTTGCTGAGTTAAAAGAAGACTTTCAAGACTTCACCTTTACCTTAGCCGAAGAGCAAGTAGTAACATTACAAGAAGGGCAATTTCACCTTGGCGAAGCAGCCGTAATTCGTTTAATCGGCGTTAAACAATAATCCATAACTACTATTTATAAAAAAATCCTTTTAGAGCGTTTTCTAAAAGGATTTTTTTATACCCTATAATTTACTTTTTAAAGATGTTCTTCTTGTTCATCGTAAACAACAAACCTACGGCCACTACTACATCTACAATATTCCACAGCGTTCTACCCAGGGCAATTTTAAAGAACGGTTGAAATAGCAATGCCAAAGCACCAAAGAGAATCATTTCATTCTGATTATTTCTCTTGTTGGCCATAAAGGCTAAATACCCAAAACCGATGAATGCAATAAAACGAACTAATTCAAAGAAACCATACGGCAAGGGAAGTAAGCAGAGCAACAAGATAACAGCTAAAAGTATTTTGATTGTTTTTTCCATACTATTTATTGTTTTTAGATATAGTTAAAGTACAATTTATAAAAGCAATACACAAGAGGCACATTGTAACGCTACATTGGATTTGTCGTTTTTTTTGTGAGAAAAGATAAAACTACTGTTTCTCTCTTTTGTATTAGAAGTATATTTGTATGCGTAAGAGATACAGAACGCTAATTAATAAAATATATTATTTATGACAATTACAGCAAAGGATTTTGAAGTAGCAGATTACGATCAAGACGTATTACAAATGGACTTAGCCCACGGAGAAGAGGAGATCACCATTGCTATTCACAATATGGATGACAATTTAGACGGATTGTTAGCCGATGTAAATACGATTGTAAGTGATTTACAGGCATTTGATCAGAGAGGGAAGAGATTAATTGTAGATGAGCTTTACGATGCTTATAACGAAGACGGATCTATTACGGATGAAGCATTTATGCAGGGGCTTAATTTAATTTCATTGTATTTCACGGGAGATACAGCGGTTGAGTTTATGTATGAAGGAGGAGATTTATTTGGCGGACATTTTTTAACGATAGAAATGGCTAACGGACAGTTTGACGATGGTGTTTGCATCGATGGTTAATTGTTAGTACATCATAAAATTACAAAAGCCTTTCAATGAAAATTGAAGGGCTTTTTTTAATTTCTTAGTAATTTATTTTTTTGAAAGGCAACAGAATATGAACAAGCGATAATGTTGTTATTCTTATTTGTGTTTTTATCGGGAACGAATACACCACTGTTTAGTACTTCTTCGGAAAATGAGGGTGTTTTGCGAAGGATTCTTGCACTATTGCAAAGCCGTTCCAAAGAAAGAAGCGAATATTATTTGTATGTTATTGATATTCAGAATTTAGGGTGTTTGTATGTAGGTAGGCTTTTATTAGGTAGAATCACATAATAAATAGGGAGTAAACAAAATATTTTTCTTTAAGATGGTAAGAAAGATTATGTTTCAGTGTTAGAAATAGTTGATTAATATAATATGGTTATAAAAAGACATTATTAATCACTTTTTATAACCATTATAATACTGTTTTTTTATCTGAATGCATTGAGTTTAATGTCCTGTAAAACCATTTATAAAAGTATCTACAAATCCTATTATTTTTCCTAATATACGGTCTCCTGTTTCTTTGAATTTAAGTACACTCGGTTTGCCTTCTTTTCTTAAACTAAGTAAGTCGTCTCTTAGAGGTTCTCGTTCAGAAAATAGGAAGTTCTCTATTAGTTTTTCAGTTTGATCTTTATACAAGTTTTCCGTTTCAACTAAATTTTCAAGGGCAGATTGTTGTTCTTTAACCCAAAACTTATCAAATTCTTCTGTAATTGTATCTGTATCTTCAATCAAAGGTAAATTCTCTTGAATAAATTTTTCAATTAATTCTCGTTTACTCCTCAAAGAAACTTCTGTATTTAATAAATTAGATATTTCCTTTTCAATAGCTTCTTTGTCTTTGGTAGTTTGCTTTGATTTGAATGTAATTAATAGTTGAAGGATGTAAGTAACATTAATTGTATCTCGTCTTATTAATTCTAATTCAAAGTCAATATCATTTAGAATTGATGTTTTTTCAGGTGTAGCTGTATCCTTATTTAATTTTTCTTTTAAATCTAAGTATTTACTTGTGTAGTCAGCAAATAATTGTTCTTCTATCTCTAAGTCTTCCCAGTTAAATTCTGTGAAGTGAGTCATTTTTTTGTGCAGTCGAATCAATGCACGAAATGCTAAGATAAATTTTAATCGTTCTTCTTCAGAATATAAACCATCTACTGCGTCAACTTCAGGAACAATTTCAATAAGTTTTTGAGTTGCCTCATTAAACTTGTCAACATAGATTTCATAAGGTTCTACAATAATTTCATCAATCGCTTCTTTGTTGCTAAATAGTGCAATTGCCTGATCTGTTTTTTCTTTTAGATTTCTAAAACACACAATATTTCCTTGTGTTTTATTTTTGTCTAACGTTCTATTGGTACGACTAAAAGCTTGTATAAGTCCGTGATATTGTAGGTTTTTATCAACATATAATGTATTTAGGTATTTACTGTCAAACCCAGTTAAAAACATATTTGCTACTAAGAGAATATCAGTTTCATTTTGTTTGGACTTTTTAGCTACTGCATTGTAATAGTTATAAAAACCTTCTGTGTCTTTTATATTTTGTTTTTCGCCAAATTGTTCGTTAAAGTCTTCAACGTAATTTTCTAATAGTTCTCGGCGATGAGGTACGTAATTTATTTTATATTCAGAAGGAGCCTCTGCAGCAATATTTAGTTGGTTTACAACTTGTTCTTCCATTTCTTCTTCATTCTGAGCAAAACTAAAAATAGTAGCAATCTTTAGATTGTGTTCTCCTTCTTTTTTCTTCTTTTTAAAAATTTCATAATACTGAATTACAGAATCAATGTCTTGTACACACATCATTGCACAAAACTTTTTGTTTTGTGTTTTTTGGTTGTGGTATTGGACAATATAATCAACGATAGCCTCTTTACGTTGAGGAGCTTCATAAACTTCTGTTTCATTAATTTGTTCAACTTTTAAATCAATGATATGCTCTTTCTTTTTAAACGTTTGTATATACTCGACAGAAAATTTCAATACATTTTCATCGCGAATAGCATCAGTAATTACATATTTATGTAAGCAATTTCCAAAAAGACTTGCAGTTGTTTTTTCTCCATTAGCATTCTCAGCTAATATTGGTGTTCCTGTAAAACCAAATAGTTGAATGTTTGTAAAATATTGAACAATGTTTCTGTGTGTATCTCCAAATTGAGAACGGTGACATTCATCAAAAATAAATACCATTCGCAACGCTTTGATGGATTTCATTTTTGATACATTTCTACCCGAAATGGCATTATTTAATTTCTGTATTGTGGTTACAATGATATGTACATTAGGGTCAATGAATTTTTTAATCAAATCATCTGTGTTAGTAGCAGAACTTACAGAACCTTTGCTAAACTTGTCGTATTCTTGATTTGTTTGATAATCTAAATCTTTACGGTCAACAACAAATACTACTTTCTTTATAGCTGGTATTTTGGATAAAATTTGACTGGCTTTAAAACTCGTTAAGGTTTTTCCACTTCCTGTGGTATGCCAGATATATCCATTTTTCTCAATGTTATAACCATTTAGAATCTCATTTTCAGTTACTTTTTTTATAATACTCTCTACTGCATAGTATTGATAGGGACGAAGTACCATCAAACGTTTATCAGTTTCATTGAGTACGATATATTTACAAATCATTTTACTGACGTGGCAAGGTTCTAAAAAACGATCAGTAAAGCCATTTAAAACATTGTTTAATGGATTATTTAACTCGTCTGTCCAATGAAATGTTTGTAGGAATTCAGGAGTGTGAGTTCCAAAATTACTGTAATATTTGGTGTTTATTCCGTTGCTTATAATAAATAGTTGTACATATTGAAATAATGCTTTACCAGAACCATAGCTGTGTTTTTGGTATCTGTTTATTTGATTAAAAGCTTCTTTTAATTCAAGGCCCCTTCTTTTTAACTCAATTTGAACAAGAGGTAGACCGTTTATCAATATTGTAACATCGTATCGATTGACATATTTTCCTTCTTGTGTAACTTGATTTGTAACCTGATATTCATTTTGACACCAGTGTTCTGTATTTAAAAATTCAAAATATAGATTTTCACCATTATCTTTTATGATATGGTGTTTCATTTCTCGCAATGTCTTTGCTTTTTCAAATACAGAGCCTTTCGTAAGTATGTTTAAAACCTTTTCGAACTCGCTATCGCTAAACTGAATGCGATTGTGTTTTTCTAATTGAGATTTTAAGTTACCTATTAAAGATTTTTCGTCATTAATAGAAATATATTTATAGCCCAATTTCTGTAATTGGACTAATAACTGCTCTTCTAAAAACTGTTCAGACTGCTTGCTCAAAATAATTATGAATTAGGAGTTTAAAACGTGAATATTTGATTTGTAAACAAATTTAACAAAATAAAGAGATTTGTCTTCATTTCTCCTAATCCATAATCATATTTATTTTATCTTAAATTTTTGAACATTTGTTCTATCGCTTTTTTCTTTTGTTCCATATTGGGATGAACATATAAATTAAGCGTTGTGCTTATATTGGAATGCCCTAAAAGGACACTAACTGTTTTATAATCACAGTTGCTTTCAATACATCTTGTAGCAAAACTATGTCTTAAGCCATGGAATTTTAATTCAGGCATATTAAGTTCACTCATTAATTTTTTATAATAACTGCGGTATGTACGTGGTTCGGTAGGTTTAGCGTCGTTTGTTAATACGAAAAAAGTTGAATTAACGATTTTCTTAAAAGGTTTAAGTATTCTTAGTAAGTCTTTACTGATAGGAATTTCACGGATAGAGTTTTTTGTTTTTGGGGTATCTAATATGAGCTCTGTTTTTCTCACTCCGTTTTCTATTACATAAATGCGTTGAATAGTTCTATTAATGCTTATAACACCATTATCTGTATCAATGTCTTCCCAAGTTAGGGCACATACTTCTCCGATGCGTATTCCGGCGCTTAAACAGATATAAACGCCGAGGTTTTTAAAGGTAAAGTGTTCTTGGATGTAGTTCATTATTTTTTTCTGATCGGCTCTACTCAATACTTCTAAATTTTGTTTGTCACGTTCGGTGGGGAATTGTATGTCAAAGGGGGTATAGCTTAACCATTTATTTTTTGCTCCAAACTTCAAGACCATTTTTAAAACAATCAATATGTCTTTAATTGTTTTATGACTTAAGCCTGCTTCTAACTTTTGGAGGACAAACTTCTGAACATCGGCTTCTTCTATTTCGTATTGTTCTCCAAAGGTTGGTAATAAATGATTTTCAATCAGAAGTGTATAAGCTGAGAAACTGGATTTTTTAACGTATTGTTTTTTGTCTAATTTCCATAATTCAGCTACTTCTGAAAGTCTTTTTTGTTTATTCATATTGTTTTAAATTTTTAGAATGTCAAAGAAAGACAATTAAGGAGATTTAATCACCCAGATAGCTTCGGTTTTAAGGTTCCTAATTTGAGATTCCCAGGATTTGAGGGGGAATGGGAGACTAAGACGC